>JADFJG010000013.1 GCA_022566265.1 Pseudomonadota bacterium
TCCGATTCGGCCTACTGGCTGGATGAGGAGGTCACGGGTTTCACCCGCTCAGCACTGTCGAGCGCTGCCGTGTACAACTGCTTACTCGACACACCAATACCCCCCAAGGGCATGAACGGTGCCTTGGTTTTCTCACCCCGGTGGCGCTGAATGATCCGGATAATCGTAAACAGGATCAGTACGCTATTTATGCCAATGATGAACAGGAAAAAACCTGTAGGTCCATACATCGCCATAGACTGCGCGGCCAGAACCGGACCGATGCTGGCGCCGATCCCATAAGCAATGAGCAACCCCGCAGCCACCTGCACCAGTCGATTCGGGTCTGCCAAATCATTCACCTGTGATGCTGAAAGGGGATAAATCGTAAAACAGAACCCACCGTAAATTGCCGCTGTAATAATCAGTATCACCACGGTCTGACTGGTTGCCCAGATCACCGCAAGAGCGGCGAGGCCGGTTGCTAGAGATGCAATCATCAGAACCGTCCGCCGATCAAATTTGTCTGAAAGGCGTCCGATAGGGAACTGCAAGGCCATGCCGCCCAAAATGGCTGTGGCCATGAACGTCGAAACTTCTGCTACCGAAAGGCCGACCTCTTTCGCAAAAACGGCGCCCATGCCGATCAGTGACGAGTTTGCCATTCCGGCACAGACCGTACCAAACACGCCCACCGGCGAAATGGCAAAAAGCTCCCGGAACTTCATGCGCTGCGGTGAGCTAGGTATGGGGGCGCTGGCCCGCGTTAGCAAAATGGGCACAAGGGCGAATGAATAGACCATGGAGGCAACGATGAACAATTGGAATTGAGCCGGGTCCCCCACCAGCATCATAAACTGCCCAAGCCCGGCGCCCAGGTAGTTTGTGATCATATAGAGGGACAATACCTGGCCCCGCGTCTTGTTCGTGGCGCGCTCATTAACCCAGCTTTCCACAACCATCACCATGCCCGCCATACAGAACCCGGCAACGACACGCAGCACGAACCAGGTGACAGGGTCGATTTGCAGGACGTGGGCCAGAACGGCAACGGACATAATCGAAGCAAAAGCGGCGAAGGCGCGAATGTGGCCAACGGCGGCGACCACGCGCACCGCAAAAAGCCCGCCCATCAATATGCCAACAAAAAAACCGGCCATGATGAAGCCGGTAATTTCCGTGGAGAAACCCTCCAGCCTGCTTCTGAGACCAAGCAGAATGCTGATCATGCCGTTGCCCAGCAACAGCATGCCGTAACTCAGCAATAGCGAGGAAATGGACTTGATGGTATTCCACATGAGCTAAGCCTCCAGCGGCATAAGGCTCAATCGATCAGCCATAACATCCAGAATGTTGGGCGGTATGCCGAACGGTTACGTGCCAATGTCCGCAATGGGTCATGAGCAGAAGTGCCGGTGACCCTGCGCCAATGTCCGTCGTTGGGCATAACGCAGACATGATCCGATAAAAAGCGGACGTTCAGGGTGTTGGTTCGGCGGGATTTCAAACTGAGACACTACCGCAATGGGCCGGGCGGCGCTTAGCTCCGCAAGACACCGCCGGTCGCCTTGTTGACGGCGGCGATCACCGAGGCCGAGACCGCCTCGATCTCGGCCTCGGTCAGGGTCGCCTCGGTCGGTTCGAGGCGCACCGAGATGGCGATCGACTTCTTGCCGGCGCCCAGTTCCTCGCCGCCATACTGGTCGAACACCGAGACCCCGGCGATCAACTTCTTGTCGGCGGATTGGGCGGCGCGCACCACCGCCTCGGCGCCGACGTCGGTGTTAATGACGAAGGCGAAGTCGCGCTCGACCGCCTGGAAGGGCGAGGCGCCGAGCGCCGGGCGCGCCCTGCCGTCGCGCTGGCGCGGGGCGGGGAGCAGATCGAGGAACACCTCGAAGCCGCATATCGGGCCCTTGACGTCGAGCGCGCGCAAGACCCGGGGGTGGATCTCGCCGAAATGCGCGAGGACCGTCTTCGGGCCGAGGCGCATGGCGCCCGAGCGGCCCGGATGGTACCAGGCGGGCGCGCCGGGGGTGACCCGAAGGCTCGCCGCCGGCGCGCCGGCGGCGCCAAGGGCGATCAGCGCATCGGCCTTGGCGTCGAACACATCGACGGCGCGGCCCGGCGCCAGCCAATGGCGGGGCCCGGAAGCGCCGGCGCGCACCCCGGCGGCGACCGCCCCCTGGCCGTCGGGCGTATCGTCGGCGAACGCCGGCCCGACCTCGAACAGCGCCAGATCGGGCGAGCCGCGATCGGCGTTGCGCTTGCAGGCGCAAATCAGGTTGGGAAGCAGCGAGGGGCGCATGTCGGTCAACTCGGCGCTGATCGGATTGGCGAGGGTCAGTCTCGGATCGCCGCCGCCGAAAAGCCTGGCCTGCGCTTCCGCCAGGAACGAATAGGTCACCGCCTCGACCATGCCGTTGGCGGCGAGGGCGCGGGCGGCCTGGCGGCGGCGGCGGGGAACCGGCGCCTCGACGGGTTTCGACAGCACGCCCTCCTTGGCGAACGGCGCCGCCGGGATGCGGTCATAGCCATAGACCCGCAACACCTCCTCGACCAGATCGGCTTCGCCTTCGATATCGGGACGCCAGGAGGGAACCCGGACCTCGATGGCGCCGTTCATCGCCGAAACGCCAAATCCAAGGGCTTCGAGTATGCGCCGGCTCTCGTCTTCCGCCACATCGACGCCGCCGAGCGCCATCACCCGCTTAAGGTCGAAGCGGATGGCGGAGGCGCCTTCGGGCACGGCGCCGGTGACGGTCACCCGGCTGGCCTCGCCGCCGCAAAGCTCGACGATCAGCCGCGTCGCCGCCTCGATCCCGGGCAAGGTGCTGGCCGGATCGACGCCGCGCTCGAAGCGGTACCGCGCGTCGGATTCGATGTTGAGCTTGCGCCCGGTGGCGGCGGTGCGCACGGGGTCGAAAAACGCCGCCTCGACGAAGACGTTGACGCTTTCATCGGTGCAGCCCGTGCTCTCGCCGCCGATGACGCCGCCGAGGCTCAACACGCCGCCCTCATCGCAGATCACCGTCATCGAAGGATCGAGCTCGTAGGTCTTGCCGTCGAGCGCCTGGAGGGTTTCGCCCTGGCGCGCCAGCCTGACCGTCAGATCGCCGGCGATCTTGTCGGCGTCGAACACGTGGAGCGGCCGGGCGCGGTCGAGCGTCAGGAAGTTGGTGATGTCGACGAGCGCCGAGATCGGCCTCAGCCCGACGGAAAGCAGCCTTTGTCGCAGCCAATCGGGGCTCGGACCGTTCTTCAGCCCCCGGATGGCGCGCCCGGCGAACAGCGCGCAGGCATCGGCCGCATCATTCGTGAAGTCGAAGGAGACGCCGGTCGGGTTTTCGAAACCGCCCTCGACCGCCTCGGGGCTAAGGGGAATGAGCTTGCCCACGCCCGCCGCCGCGAGATCCCGGGCGATGCCGTGAACGCCGAGACAATCGCCGCGGTTGGGCGTGATGGCGACGTCGATCAGCGGATCGTCGAGGCCGAGGACGGAAGCCGCGGGGGCGCCGATCGGCGCGTCGTCGGCAAGCTCGATGATGCCTTCGTGGTCCTCGCCGATGCCGATCTCCCGCGCCGAGCACAGCATCCCGGCGCTCTCGACGCCGCGGATGACGCTCTTCTTGAGGTCGAGCCCGGTCCCCGGGATCCTGACGCCGGCGGCGGCGAAGACCCCCTTCATGCCGGTCCGCGCGTTGGCCGCGCCGCACACCACCTGGACCCGCCCGCCGCCGGTATCGACGATGCAGACCGTCAGCCGGTCGGCGTCGGGATGCTTTTTGGCCTCGACGACATGGCCGACGACAAACGGCGCCAACGCCGCCGCCCGGTCGATCACCTCTTCCACCTCGAGCCCGAGATCGGTGAGCGCCCGGGCGATGTCATCGACGCCGGCCTCGGTTTCGAGATGGGTCTTCAGCCAGCCCAGCGTGAACTTCACCGCGCCAGCCCTCCGGTCATGCTGGGGACGTCGCCCGGGGCGAAGCCGTAATGCGAAAGCCAGCGCAGATCGGATTCGAAGAAGGTGCGGGTATCGGGGATGCCGTATTTCAGCATGGCGATGCGCTCGACGCCGAGGCCGAAGGCGAAGCCCTGGAATTTTTCGGGGTCGATGCCGCAATTGGCCAGCACCTTGGGATGGACCATGCCGCAGCCGAGGATCTCGAGCCAATCGCCGCCGCCGCCGATCTTGAGCCGGCCGCCGCCGCGCTTACAGCCGATATCGACCTCGGCCGAGGGTTCGGTGAAGGGGAAGAAGGACGGACGGAAGCGCACCGGGACGTCGTCGACCTCGAAATAGGCGCGGCAGAACTCGATCAGACAGCCCTTGAGATGCCCCATATGGGTATGCCGGTCCACCACCAGCCCCTCGATCTGGTGGAACATGGGGGTGTGGGTGATGTCGGAATCGCACCGGTAGGTCCGGCCCAGCGCGACGATGCGGTGCGGCGGCGGCGTCTTTTGCATATGGCGGATCTGCACCGGCGATGTGTGGGTGCGCAAAAGCTTGCGGGCGCCGTCCGGCCCTTCCGGCAGATAGAAGGTGTCGTGCATCTGCCGCGCCGGGTGATCCTCGGGGATGTTGAGCGCCGTGAAGTTGTGGAAATCGTCCTCGATATCGGGGCCCTCGGCCAGGGTGAAGCCCATCTCGCCGAAGATGGCGAGCAATTCGTCCATGGTCTGGCTGATCGGATGGATGCGGCCGTCGGCCTGGGGCCGCGCCGGCAGGGTGACGTCGACGCGCTCGCTCTCCAGCCGTTCCTCGAGCCCGGAATCCTCGAACGCCGCCTTCCTGGCATCGATGGCGTCGGCCAGGACCTGCTTGACGGCATTCAGCGCCACGCCCGCGTCCTTGCGTTCTTCGGGCGCCAGGGCGCCGACGCCCTTCATGCGCTCGGTGATAAGCCCCTTCCTGCCGAAGACGCTGAGGCGAACCTTCTCGAGACTCTCGAGACCCTCCGCCCCGGCGACGGCGGCCAGGAGCTGGTTACGCAATTGATCGAGGTTTTCCATTACCTAGAGCGGGTCTTGGTAGATAGGAACCATTTGACCGGGATTATTTTGCGTCCTGGCTAGGCGCGGAATGCGTAGTGATGCTAGCGCATCACAAGCGTTTCGCAACGACGCCAGGGCGCAAAAGAACCCGGCCTTCGGTGGGGCAAATCGGCCCCTCGGCGTCGTTGCGACGCTAGCCCGATGCTCAAGCATCGCGCGGCGCGCCGCGCCTAGCCGAAGGAGCCGATTTGCACCCATCAAATTGATTCCTATCTACCAAGAACCGCTCTAGCCCGGCGGCCTGCCTGTTCCGGCGGCTTGCTTGGCGAACAAGTCTGGCGGCCGGAAGGGCCGTCGGCCGCGAGATGATCCAAGATAGGCGTTCAGGCGGCCTTGGCAAGCGCCGTGCGTACCTGCTCCACCAGGCCCGAAAAAGCGTCCGGATCCCTGATGGCGATGTCGGATAGAACCTTGCGGTCGATCTCGATGCCTGCCCTCTTGATGCCGTTCATGAACTCGGAGTAGGTCAGCCCGTGAGCGCGGACGGCGGCATTGATGCGCTGGATCCAAAGCCCCCGGAACGTGCGCTTGCGGACGCGGCGGTCGCGATAGGCGTATTGCAGCCCCTTTTCGACCTTCTGCAGCGCCGTGCGGAAGGTATTCTTCGACCGGCCGCGATAGCCGGCCGCCATACGGAGAACCTTTTTATGGCGAGACCGCGAGGTCACGCCCCGTTTGACACGAGCCATGGGACCGTTTCCTTAACCGTAGGGCAGAAATTTCCTGACGACGGCCGAGTCGGGCTTCGATAGAAGGGTCGAGCCGCGGGCCTTGCGCTTCATCTTCTGGGGCCGTTTTCTCAGATTGTGGCGCTTACAGGCATGGTTCATGCGCAGCTTGCCGCTCCCGGTCAGGCGAAACCGCTTCTTGGCGCCACTCTTGGTCTTAAGTTTCGGCATCTCTATCTACCCGAATGCTTGGCTACCCGAAAGCACGGTTGAAGATGAAACTGGCGGCGGGACCGGCCGGCGGGGCCAGGCCCAGCCGGTGAGCTTCGTCGCGGCCAGGGTTATAACCCACCCAGGCCCTCGAATGCAAGGGCGCGGCGGGTAGGCGGAGGCGAACCCGTTGCCGCCATGTGGGGTCGGAGGAGGGTGAAACCCGGGCGCCGCCCAAGCCAAGCCCGCCGCGTTATCTCGGCGCCATGACCATGGTCATCTGGCGGCCTTCCATCTTCGGGAACTCCTCGATCTTGGCCAGTTCGAGGAGTTGGTCGCGCACCCGGTTGAGGACGGCGAGCCCCAATTCCTGATGCACCATTTCGCGGCCCCGGAAACGGACGGTCACCTTCACTTTGTCGCCTTCGCCCAGGAACTTGACGATGGCGCGCATCTTGACGTCATAGTCGTTGGTATCGATGCTTGGACGCATCTTGATTTCCTTGACGTCGAAGGTCTTTTGCTTCTTGCGGGCTTCGGACCGCTTCTTCTGTTCCTGGTATTTGAATTTGCCGTAATCGAGGATTTTGCAGACCGGCGGCTCGGCGGTCGGGGACACCTCCACCAAATCAAGCCCGGCCTCTAGGGCCATCTCCAATCCCTGGCCAACCGGAACGACTCCGACCATCTCACCGGTTTCATCAACCAGGCGGATGGTCGCGACCTGGATATTTTCATTGACGCGCGGCCCTTTGCGTACCGGGGGCGTCATCATGCGTGGTCTTGCTATGTAAAATCCTCCGTTTTTCGTTGCGACCGAAGTCGTAGCTTCAAAGCCGTAGCGTCACCGGCCCCGGTCTATCCCGCCGGCATCGCGGCCTCTGATTTCAGTCTAGCGACTGCCTCTTCAAGCGCAAGATTTTCTTGCTCCTTGCCGCCCAAACGGCGCACCGCCACGGTCCCGTCCTCGGCCTCCCGCCTGCCGATGACAAACAGCACCGGCACCTTGGCCAATGAGTGGTGGCGCACCTTGAAGCCGATCTTTTCGTTGCTGACATCGAGCTCGGCGCGGAGTTTGGCCTCCTTGAGGGTTTCGATCACCTTCGCGGCGTACGCATCGCCGTCGCTGGTGATCGTCGCCACCACCACCTGCACCGGCGCCAGCCACAACGGCAGGCGGCCGGCGTAATGCTCGAGCAGGACGCCGATGAAGCGCTCCATCGAGCCGAGGATGGCGCGATGCAGCATCACCGGGCGGTGCCGCGCCCCGTCCTCGCCGACGTAAGAGGCGTCGAGGCGCTCGGGCAGGACGAAATCGACCTGCAGGGTGCCCAGCTGCCAATCCCGGCCGATGGCGTCGCGCAGCACGAATTCGAGCTTCGGCCCGTAAAAGGCGCCCTCGCCGGGGTTGAGCTGGTATTCGAGGCCGCTGGCGTCCACCGCCGCCTTGAGCGCCCCTTCCGCCCGGTCCCAGACCTCGTCGGCGCCGACCCGCACATCCGGGCGGTCGGCGAAGTTCACGATCACGTCGGTGAAACCGAAATCCTTGTAAATGCTGATCAGAAGGTCGCAGAAGTCCTTGGTCTCCGACGTGATCTGGTCCTCGGTGCAGAAGATATGGGCGTCGTCCTGGGTGAAGGTCCTGGCCCGCATCAGCCCATGGAGCGCGCCCGAGGGCTCGTTGCGGTGGCATGAGCCGAACTCGGCCATGCGCAGCGGCAGGTCCCGGTAGCTCTTGATCCCCTGCTTGAATATTTGCACATGCGCCGGGCAGTTCATCGGCTTGAGCGCCAGAATCTTGTCCTCGGACTCGGCGGTGAACATGTATTCGCGGAACTTCTCCCAATGGCCGGACGCCTCCCACAGCGACCGGTCGATGAGTTGCGGCGTATGCACCTCGACATATCCGGCGTCTTCCAGTCTGGCGCGAACGTATCTCTCGATGATCCGATACAGCGTCCAGCCCTTGGGGTGCCAGAAGGCGCTGCCGACGGCGACGTCCTGGAAGTGAAACAGGCTCATCTCGCGCCCCAGGCGGCGATGGTCGCGGCGCTCGGCCTCTTCGAGCCGGAACAGGTGTTTCTTGAGCTGCGCCTCCTCGGCCCAGGCGGTGCCGTATATGCGCTGGAGCATGGCGTTGCGCGAATCGCCGCGCCAATAGGCGCCGGCCAGCTTCATCAGCTTGAAGGCCATGGGGAGCTTGCCGGTCGAGGGCAGATGCGGCCCCCGGCAGAGGTCGATGAACCCGCCCTGACGGTAGAGCGTGATCTCCTCGCCCTCCGGCAGGTCCTCGATGATCTCGGCCTTGTAGAACTCGCCCTGGTCCTTGAAGAACGCGATCGCCTCGGCCCGGTCCCAGACCTCGCGGCTGACCGGCTCGTCGCGCTCGACGATCTCGCGCATGCGCCCCTCGATCTTCTCGAGGTCCTCGGGCGTGAAGGGCGTCGGGCGGGCGAAATCGTAGTAAAAGCCGTTCTCGATCGCAGGCCCGATGGTCACCTGGGTGTCGGTGTAGAGCTCCTTGACCGCCTCGGCCATGACGTGGGCGGCGTCGTGGCGAATGATCTCGAGCGCATCGTCATGGTCACGGGTGACGATCTCGATCCTGGCGTCATCGATGATCGGGCGAGAGAGATCCCAAAGCTCGCCGTTGACGCGAATGGCGAGGGCGGCCTTGGCCAGGCCGGGGCCGATGGCGGCGGAGACATCGGCGCCCGAAACCGGTCCGTCGAATTCACGCACGTTTCCGTCGGGAAGGGTAATGGCGACCATCAAAGTCCTTGCGGTTCCGTGCGCTGCATCCAACGCTAGTGCCCGAAATTTATGAATTTTACCGGAAGTGTCAAGGATACCCTGGCTGATTAGCGCATCGGCATTAACGCAGACTTAATGCCGCGTCGACCTCGCCGAGCGCCAGATCCTCCAGCGACCCCCGGCGCAAAACCGTGACCGACGCCGCGCCCCCGGGCCCCCGTGGGGCGCACAGCGCCGGATCGGATTCGTCGGAGAACAGGACCACCGACGGACAACCGGTGGCGGCGATCAGGTGCATCGGCCCGGTGTCGTTGCCGACGGCCCCCGCCGCGCCGCGCGCCAGCGCGATGATGTCGATGAAAGAGGTCATGGCGCAAAGATTGCGCGCCTCCGGGCAAAGATCGCAAACGGCGTCGGCCACCTCGCGCTCCGCCCCGGCGCCGAGGACCACCGGCGTCACCCCCTTGGCCGCAAGCCTCGCCGCGAAGGCGGCGAATCGCTCCATCGGCCAGCGCTTCCTTGGCCGGTGCCGGGCGCCACCGGGCGCGATCAGCACGTAGGGCGGCGCGTCGCCGTCCGGGGCGTCACCGGCGAGGCCGTAGCGGGAGATATCGGCCACGGCCCAGCCGAGATCGGCGGCACGCACGTCGGTTATCCCGGCCGCCGCCAACTGGTCCTTCTGGCGCTCGACGGTGTGCATGATGGGCCGGTCCGAATTCAGGTGGGGGTGGGAGCAGCCCCGCGCGACGCCCGACCATTCGGGGCGCACACCGCCGAGGAGCGATCCCATCAGGCGAAAATAGCCGCTCGATCGGGTCGAGGTCTGCAAATCGTAGACCCGCTCGAAACCGGCGCCGTTGAGGCGCCGGGCGAGCTTGAGGAGCGCGAGGGGTTGGCTGAGCTTGGGCCGCGTATCGATCCACACCGCGTCGAAATAGCCGCTGGCCCCGGCCAACTCCCCGAAAGGCGCCGTCGTGAGGAGGGTGATGGCGGCCTCGGGATGGTGGCGGCGGATGGCGGCGAAAGGCCCCATGGCCAGCACGAAATCGCCGAGCGCGCCGTGCTTGATGACGAGGATTTTGCTCATCCCCGCCCCCACCGCCAAGGACAAATCATGGCGCCGCCGTGCCCTTTCCCCCGTCCCCCGAATTCATCACCTCGGCGTAAACGGCGAGGGTCTTCTGGAACATCTCGTCGTTGCTGAAATGTTGGCGGATGTGGGCCATCGCCCTTTGCGCCAGCCGCTCCCGCGCCGCGCCGTCGAGGGAAAGCGCCTTATCCAGCGCTTCCGCCAGGGCGTCCGGATCGCCGGGCGGCACCAGCCATCCGGTCTCATCCCTGATCATCGTCTCGAGCGCCCCGCCATGATCGGTGGCGACCACCGGCCGGCCCATGGCCTGGGCTTCGGCGACGACGCGGCCGAAGGCTTCCGGCCGTGTCGAGGCCGAGACGACGACATCGGAAAGCTTGTAGGCCGCCGCCATGTCCCGGCAGTGATCGAGGATGCGCACCACGTCCTGGAGTCGCGCACGCTTGATCTGGGCCTCGATCCTGCGTTGGTACCCGCCCTGTCCTTGCCCGGCGCCAAGGAGCAGGCAGGAAACGTCGCGGCGCCCGAGCCGCTTGAGCGCTTCGATCAGCACGCGCTGGCCCTTCCAGCGGCTCAGTCTGCCGGGCAACAGGATGATCTTCATGTCGTCGGGTAGCCGCCACCTGCCGGCGAAGTGGATCATGCGCTCGTCGGTGACCTTGAGGGGGTCGAATTCCGCCAGATCGACGCCGCGGTGAATGACCCGGATCTTCTCGGGCGCCACATGGTAGGTTTCCTGGATCTGGCTGGCGACGAAGTTGGAAATGGCGATCACCCTCTCGCCCCGGGTCATCACCTTGTTGTAACGCCTCTTGAGGACCGAACCGGTGGAATAGGTTCCGTGGACGGTGGTCACGAAGTGAGCGCCCTCGCGCCTTGCCGCCGCCTCGGCGCTCCACGCCGGGGCCCGCGAACGGGCATGGACGATATCGACGCCGTGATCGCCGATCACACGCGCCAGCCGGTCGACGTTGGCGCGCATGACGAAAGGGTTCTTGGAATCAAGCGGCAAGGTTATATGCCGGACCCCGGTGCGCTCGATAAGACGCACCATCGGCCCGCCGGCGGAAGCGACGAGGGAGCGCCCCCCGGCGCGGACGACGGCGGCGGCGATATCGGCCGTGCCTCGCTCGACCCCGCCCGAGACCAGCCGCGGCAGGACCTGGAGCACCGCCGGCCGATAGGCTTTGGCGTCGCCGCTTTCGATGGTAACTTGGCCGTCCTCCTCGCTCATACCCAACGCTTATGGCCGATTCGGATACATCATTGCAACAAGACTTAACATGAAGAAGCTCCAGCGCGAGGACGGCGCTTCGATCGCCTATGAACACTCGCCGGGCAAGGGTCCCGGCGTCGTCTTCCTTTGCGGCTTCAAATCCGACATGACCGGGGAGAAGGCGCTGGCGCTGGAGGGGTTTTGCCGGCGGCGCGGCCAGGCCTATCTGCGCTTCGATTACACCGGCCACGGCGCCTCTTCCGGCGCCTTCACCGACGGCACCATCGGCGCCTGGACGGCCGATACCGTTTTCGTCCTCGATGAACTCACCGAAGGTAGGCAGATCCTTGTCGGCTCGTCCATGGGCGGGTGGCTGATGGTGCTCGTCGCCCTCGCCCGGCCCGAGCGCATCAGTGGGCTCCTCGGCATCTCCTCGGCGCCCGATTTCACCGAGGAGCTGATCTGGAACGGCCTCACGGCGGAGGAGCGCCAAAGACTGCGCGCCGACGGCGTCATCCACCAGCCCAGCGATTACGGCGAGGAGCCCACCCCGATCACCAGGGCCCTGATCGAGGACGGACGCCGCCATCTGGTGCTCCAGCAGCCCATTGGGCTCACCTGCCCGGCGCGGCTGCTTCACGGCATGGCGGACACCGACGTGCCGTGGCGGGGGTCGGTGACGTTGGCGGAAAAGCTGGCGGCGGAGGACGTCGTCGTCACCCTGATCAAGGACGCGGAACACCGGCTGTCGCGCGCCGGCGACATCGAGCGCATCAAGGGCGCGTTGGCCGAGCTATCGGAGATGGCCTGAGCCCTTAGTACTTACCTTCACGTGCCTCTTCCACGGGCCTCTTCCGCCAGCGCGGCGAGGCCCTGTTTGTAGTCGGGGTACCGGAGGCGGACGCCGAGCTCGGACTTGATGCGTTGGTTCCCGACCCGCTTGTTGTCGGCATAGAAGCTCCTGGCCATCTCCGAAAGCTCGGCCTCGGCGAAGGCCACGATGGGCGGCGGCGCCATGCCCAAAAGCTCGCAGGCAAAGGCCAGCACCTCGTCCGCCGGCGCCGGGGTATCGTCCGAGACGTTATAGATCGCCCCCGCATTGGGCCCGGCCATGGAGGCCATGAGCACGGCGGCGATGTCGGCGACATGGATGCGCGAGAACACCTGGCCGGGTTTTCGGATGCCGACCGCCCCACGGCTGCGCGCCTGATCGAGCGCGCTACGGCCCGGTCCGTAAATGCCGGCGAGGCGGAAGATGTGCACCGGCACTCGATCGCGGCGGGAGAGATCGAGCCAACCGGCCTCGGCGGCCATGCGCTTGCGCCCCCGCGCGCCGCTGGGCGAAAGCGCGGCAGTTTCATCGACCCAACCGCCGCCGCGATCGCCATAGACGGCGGTGGTCGAGAGGTAGCCGAGCCAGCGAAGCCGAGGTTCCGCCGACGCCAGGGCGGCGATGTCGCGGCGGTGATGGCGAAGCACCACATCGCCTTCGTCCGTCGGCGGTATGGAGACCAGGATATGGGTCGCGCCTTCGAGCGTTCGAGGCGCGTCTTCCATCGCCTTGGCGCCGTCGAAAACGAAGACCTCGATGCCGCGGTCCCGGAGCGCCGCCGCGTCCTCCCGGCCCCGGCAGGTACCGGCGACGCGGCGTGCGCCCGCGTCGCCGTCCTCGGCGCCAAGCGCATCGATAAGCGCCAGGGCGGTATAGCCGAGGCCGAAGCAGAACAGGCGATCGGGCGGATCTTGAGCCATGGCCCCAACCATGACACACTCGCCGATAGACGCGCCAGCCCCCCGAGCCCGCCGAGCATGGACCGGTGAAGATGGCGGTTGCGTTCCGGGTGCGGCTCGGACAAGCTCGGCCCGCCATGGCATACCGAAGGCTTGCTGCATCGAACGCCCGGATCTTCATCGCCACCGTGCTGGTGGCGGCGGTACTCATCGGTGCCCTCGTCTTGGGCAACGCCGGCCGCGCGGCGGCCGAGGCCGCCCCCGGCGCCGCCCCGGGCGATCCCAATTCGATCGAGCCATCGAGGGAATACGCCGCCTGCATGGATCTCGCGCGGGCCGATCCGCTAAAGGGCTTCGAGCGGGCGCGGCTGTGGTTCGAGCGTGGCGGCAAGGCGGCGGCCGTTCACTGCTCGGCGGTGGCGCTCATCGGCCAGCGCCAGTTCGCCCTTGGGGCCAAGACTTTCGAACATCTGGCCGAGGACGGGCAGGGGACGCCCGTCGCGCTCAAGGGGGACCTGCTGGGCCAGGCGGGCCAGGCCTGGCTGATGGCGGGGAAGGACAGGCGCGCCATCGCCGCCTTCTCGAAAGCCGTCGCCGCCCAGCCCCGAGACGTGGAGCTGCTGATCGACCGTGCCTTCGCCTATGCCGGTCTCGGGCGCTACGCGGAAGCGATCGGTGATCTGAGCCGGGCGCTCGAGATGACGCCCGGGCGCGCCGACGCCTATCTCTACCGCGCCAACGCCTACCGCCGGGTCGACGACCTTGCCCTCGCCGTCCGGGACATCGACCGGTCGCTGTCGCTAAGGCCCGGGAACGCCGACGCCTATCTCGAACGGGGCATCATCCGCCGCCTCTCGGGCGACGACCGGGGCGCCGCCGGCGACTGGCGCCGCGTCATCGAGACGGCGCCCAAAAGCGCCGCCGCCAGGGACGCGCGGCGCAACCTGGATCAGATCCGCGCCCCGGCGCGGTAAGCGGTTTCAGAAATCGAGATCGGCGTAATGCTTCGGCGGACGGATGCCGGGGATGTGATCGCCCAGCAAGGGGCGGAACGAAGGCCGGGACTTGATGCGGGCGTACCAGTCCTTGGCCGCCGGATAGTCGTCCCACGGCACGTCGCCGATATAATCGACCGCCGAAAGATGGGCCCCGGCGGCGATGTCGGCGAGCGATATCCCCTCCCCCGCCAGCCATTGGCGCCGCTCCGACAGATAGGCGATATAATCGAGATGGGTGCCGATGTTGGCGAGCCCCGCCCGGATGGCGCGGGAATCGGGCTGGCCGAGGCCGAGGAATTTCTTTTGCACCTTCTGGCCGACGAGATTCACCGTCACCTCCCGGTCGAACTTTATATCGAACCAGTTGACCAGCCGGCGCACCTCGGCGCGCTGCCTGGCATCTTCGCCCAAGAGAGGGCGTTCGGGATAGACCTCTTCGAGATATTCGCAGATCGCGTTGCTGTCGGCGATGACGGCGCCGTCCGGCTCGACCAGCACCGGCACCTGGCCGGCCGGGTTGATGGCGAGGAAACCGGGACGGCGTTCCCACACCTTTTCGACCTTCATGTCGAAATCGAGGTTCTTTTCCCGCAGCGCGACCCGCACCTTGCGCGAGAAGGGCGATAGCCAGAGATGATAGAGCAGGCGCATCGGCGGGGACTCTAACCCAACGGCGCGGGTGGGAACAGGGGGTGGCATGGGGTAATTAAGGGGACACCATAATTAAGGTGACAGCTTACTTAATTCCATAGCCCTGAATTGCCGGGACGGGGAATTAAGTAAGCTGTCACCTTAATTCCTCACCTTAATTCCTACGCCCGCTCGGCCCGCTCCCTCTCGGCGGTGACCGGATGCTCGAGGATCGCCAGCAGCTCCTTGGGGACGATCTGCCAGAACCTGCCGACCTCGCGGCTCCAGTCGATGAGGAGCCGCTCGGCGAATCGCGATTGGGTGTGCCCGACATGCTCGGTAATGAGAGCCTTGAGGCGGTTCTCCCAGTACTCGGTCTCGACGCGCTGATAGACCAGGGTATCGCCGTTGACGCGTTCGGCGAAGGTCTCGTCGGCGTCATAGACGAAGGAGATGCCGCCGGTCATGCCGGCCCCGAAATTGTCGCCGACGGGGCCGAGGATGACGGTGAGACCGGCGGTCATGTACTCGCAGCCGTTCGACCCGCAGCCCTCGACCACCGCCTCGGCGCCCGAATTGCGCACGGCGAAGCGCTCGCCCGCCTGGCCGGCGGCGAACAGCTTGCCCGACGTGGCGCCGTAAAGCACCGTGTTGCCGATGATGGTGTTCTCGTTGCTGACCAGCGGCGACGATGCCAGCGGGCGGACGATGATGACGCCACCCGACAGTCCCTTGCCGACATAGTCGTTGGCGTCGCCGAACACCTTCAACTCCACCCCTTGCACGGCGAAGGCGCCGAGCGACTGACCGGCGGTGCCGCGCAGACGCACGGTGATCTGGCCGGGCTCGAGCCCACTCATGCCGAAGCGCCGGGTGATCATCGATGAGAGCTTGGTGCCGATGGCGCGCTGGGTGTTGCGGACGTTATAGGCGAGCTGCATCTTGGCGCCGCCCTCGAGCGCCGGTTTGGCGTCCTCGATGATCTGGGCGTCGAGGGTCTCGGGCACCTCGTTGCGTCCCTCGATGGTGAAATAACGGGCATACTCGCCGGGGTCGGCCTGGGTGAGAAGCGGGTTGAGGTCGAGGTCGTCGAGATGCTCCGAGCCGCGGCTCACCTGGCTCAGCAGATCGGTCCGCCCGATGATCTCCACCAGCGACCGGGCGCCGAGCGACGCCAGGATTTCGCGCACCTCCTCGGCGATGAAGCTGAACAGGTTCATCACCTTCTCGGGGCTCCCGGTGAACTTGGCGCGCAGCTTCGGATCCTGGGTGCAGACGCCGACCGGGCAGGTGTTCATGTGGCACTGGCGCACCATGATGCAGCCCATGGCGACGAGCGCGGCGGTGCCGATGCCGAACTGCTCGGCCCCCAGCATGGCGGCGATGACGACGTCGCGCCCGGTCTTGATGCCGCCATCGGTGCGCAGGATCACCCGGTGGCGCAGCCGGTTCAGCGTCAGCACCTGGTTGACCTCGGACACGCCCATCTCCCAGGGAAGGCCGGCATATTTGATCGAGCTTTGCGGGCTCGCCCCGGTGCCGCCGGAATGGCCCGACACCAGGATCACGTCGGCCTTGGCCTTGGCGACGCCGGCGGCGATGGTGCCGATCCCCGACTGGGCCACCAGCTTCACGCACACCTTGGCCTCCGGGTTGATCTGCTTGAGGTCGTAGATCAGCTGCGCCAGATCCTCGATCGAATAGATGTCGTGGTGCGGCGGCGGCGAAATCAGGGTGATCCCTGGCGTCGAATGACGCAGCCTGGCGATCATCTCGGAGACCTTGACGCCGGGAAGCTGCCCGCCCTCGCCGGGCTTGGCGCCCTGGGCCATCTTGATCTCGATTTCCCGGCAATTGTTGAGATATTCGGCGGTGACGCCGAACCGTCCCGAAGCCACCTGCTTGATCGCCGACGAGGCGTTGTCGCCGTTGGGCCGGAGCTTATAGCGGGCCGGGTCCTCGCCGCCTTCGCCGGAGTCCGACTTGGCGCCGATGCGGTTCATGGCGATGGACAGGGTCTCGTGGGCCTCGGGGCTCAAGGCGCCAAGCGAAATGCCGGGCGCCACCAGGCGCTTGCGAATCTCGGTGATCGAATCGACCTCCTCCAGCGCGACGGCTTCGCAATCCTCCTTGAAATCGAGGAGATCGCGGAGGTTGATCGGCCGGGCGGGACGCACATTTTCGGCGAACTGCTTGTAGGTGGCATAGGAATCCGTCTCGACCGCGCGTTGCAGGGTATGGATCAGACTGCCGTCAAGCCCATGGACCTCGCCCGAGTGCCGGTAGGTGTAGAAACCGCCGACCGGCAGCGCCGTCACCTCCTCGCCATAGGCGTCGAGATGAATGTCCAGGACCTTGCGCTGGATGCCCGAAAGACCGATGCCGGAGATGCGCGAGGTCATGCCGGGGAAGAACTCGGCGACCAGCGAACGCGACAGGCCCACGGCCTCGAAATTATTGCCGCCGCGATAGGAACTCAGCACCGAGATCCCCATCTTCGACATGACCTTGAGAATGCCCTGGTCGACGGCCTGCTTATAGCGCCGGACGCACTCGCCGTGGGTCAGGCCGGCGAACAAGTTCCGGCGCTGGCGGTCGGCGATGCTTTCCTCGGCGAGGTAGGCGTTGACCGTGGTGGCGCCGACGCCGATGAGCACGGCGAAATAATGAACGTCGAGGCACTCGGCCGAACGCACATTGAGCGAGGTGAAGGTCCGCAACTGCTGACGGACGAGGTGGGTGTGGACGGCGCCGGTGGCCAGGATCATCGGCACCGGGGCGCGCTCGGCGCCGACACCCTTGTCGCTCAGGATGACGTGAACGCTGCCCTCCCTGACCGCGTCCTCGGCCTCGCGCTGGATGCGCGACAGCGCGTCCGGCAAGGCGTTCTCGGCGCCGTCCGCCGGCATGGTGCAATCGATCTCGACCGCCTCGGCGCCCATATAGCTCCGCATGGCCTCGAAGGCGGCGTTGGTCAGCACCGGCGAGGAGAGTTCCAACAGCCGGGTCTGTTCCGGGTCCTCTTCCAGGATGTTGCCGAGATTCCCCAGCCGCGTCTTCAGACTCATCTGGTATTGCTCGCGCAGGGAATCGATCGGCGGGTTGGTCACCTGGCTGAAATTCTGGCGGAAGAAGTGATGGAGGCCGCGATAGCGGTCCGACAGCACCGCCAGCGGCGTGTCGTCGCCCATCGAGCCGACCGGCTCCTTGGCGTCCTCGACCATGGGGTGGAGGATGAGCTCGAGCTCCTCCATGTTGTAGCCGACGATGCTCTGGCGGCGGCGCAGCTCGGTGCGGGAGAATTCGGGCCGCGCCGCGTGCTTGCGCTTGATCTGGCTGTCGAGCTGGGTCATGTTGCGCACCCACTCGTGGTAGGGGCGGTGGCGCGCCAGCATGTCCTTGAGTTCGCGGTCGTGGTAGAAGCGCCCTTCCTCGAGATCGACGGCGATCATCTCGCCCGGACCCACCCGGCCCTTCTCGATGACATCGGACTCTTTCACCGGCACCATGCCGGATTCCGAGCCGACGATCAGCAGGCCGCCGGTGGTGCGGGTGAAGCGCATCGGCCTGAGCCCGTTCCGGTCCATGCCGGCGATCACCCAGCGGCCGTCGGAGGCGGCCACCGCCGCGGGCCCGTCCCACGGTTCCATGACGCAGTTGCAATAGGCATAAAAATCCTTGTGGCGCTTGGGCATCATGGTCTTGTTGGTCCACGAATCCGGGATCATCAGGCTCTTGACCATGGGCGCCGAGCGCCCCGCCCGCACCATGACCTCGAACACCGCGTCCAGCGCCGAGGAATCGGAGCTGCCGGACTGGACGACCGGCTTGATGTCATCGGTGAACTCGCCGAAGACCGTGGTGGCCATCCGGCTTTCGTGGCTGCGCATCCAGTTGATGTTACCGCGCAGCGTATTGATCTCGCCGTTATGGGCCAGCATGCGGAAGGGCTGCGCCAGCGGCCAGTTGGGGAAGGTGTTGGTGGAATAGCGTTGATGGAATATGGCGAAGGAGGAAACGAAGCGCTCGTCCAGCAGGTCCGGGTAGAAGGCGGTCAGTTGCTCGGCCAGGAACAGGCCCTTGTAGATGACCGACTGGCAGGACAAGGAACAGATGTAGAAATCGGTGATGTGCTCGTCCAACACCTTGTTCTCGATGCACCGGCGGATGATGAAGAGGTCGAGCTCGAACTGCCGTTCGGAAACACCCGGGTTCGAGGCGATCATGATCTGCTCGATCTCCGGCCGGGTGGCGTTGGCCTTCTCGCCGATGACCGAAACGTCCACCGGCACCTGACGCCAGCCATAGATCGAGTAGCCGAACCTCAGGATCTCGGTCTCGACCACGCAGCGGCAATGTTCCTGGGCGGCGAAATCGGTCTTCGGCAGGAACATCATGCCCACCGCCAGCCGGCCGCTGCCAGGCTCGTGGCCGGTGCGGGCGATGTGTTCCCTGAAGAAGTCCTGGGGGATCTGGACATGGATGCCGGCGCCGTCGCCGGTCTTGCCGTCGGCGTCCACCGCGCCCCGGTGCCACACCGCCTTCAGCGCGTTGATGCCGGCGACGACGACCTCGCGGCGGGGCTTGCCGTCGATCGCCGCCACCAGTCCGACGCCACAAGCGTCGTGCTCTTGGGAGGGGTCGTACATTCCGTCACGGCAAAGCCGCTCGGCCTCGGCGCGCCAGTGGTCGACGAACCGCTGTCCTTCGTTCTCGGGTTTGGCGTTCTCGGGTTTGGCGTTGCCGGGTTCGGGGGTCATCCGATCCGTTCTCCTTGCGCCCGGGCTCATGACGCCGCGGCGAGGACAGGGGCGATCCTCTCGGCCCTGACCGTCAGGTATGAATGGATGGACTCGGCGGCGTCCCGGCCGTCGCGGATCGCCCACACCACGAGGGAGGCGCCGCGCACGATATCGCCGGCGGCGAAGACGCCGTCGATCGTCGTCATCGTCGTCCGGTAATCGATCTTGATCGTGCCCCAGCGGGTGACGCCGAGGTCCGGCGCGTCGAACATCACCGGCAGATCCTCGGGATCGAACCCCAGGGCCTTGATCACGAGGTCGGCCTCGACCACGAAGTTCGATCCCTCGATGGGCTGAGGGGATTGGCGTCCGGAGGAATCGGGGACGCCGAGATGGATGCGGATGGCGCGCACGCCGGAGACCCGGTCATCGCCGAGAAAGGCCTCGGGCGCCGCCAGCCAGAGGAACTCGACCCCTTCCTCCTCCGCGTGGGCGACCTCGCGCATGGATCCCGGCATGTTGGCGTGGTCGCGGCGGTACAGGCACTTGACCGACTTCGCGCCCTGGCGCACCGCGGTACGGACGCAGTCCATCGCCGTATCGCCGGCGCCGATGACCACCACGTCCTTGCCGACGGCGTTGAGCGCCCCGTTGTCGAACTCCGGCACCCGATCGCCCAGCCCCTTGCGGTTCGACGCCGTCAGATAGTCCATCGCCGGGAAGATGTTGCCAAGACCGATCCCGGGCATGGCGAGATCGCGGCCGGTGTAGACGCCGGTGGCGATCAGCACGGCGTCATGCTTGACCCGCAGCTCATCGAGGCTGGCGTCGCGGCCGACCTCGAAGTTGAGATGGAACTTGATGCCGCCTCGGGCCAGCAGCCTGGCGCGGCGTTCGATGATGTCCTTTTCGAGCTTGAAATTGGGGATGCCGTAGATCATCAGGCCGCCGACACGATCGTAGCGGTCATAGACATGGACCTCGTAACCCTTGCGGCGCAACTGCTCCGCCGCCGCCATACCGCCCGGTCCGGCGCCGATGACGCCTACCGATTCGTCGCGCTCGCGGAGCGGCCTGGGCGGCTTGACCCAGCCCTTCTCCCAGGCCTGGTCGGTGATGTACTTCTCGACGGCGCCGATGGTCACGGTCCCGTGGCCGGCCTGTTCGAGCACGCAATTGCCCTCGCACAGGCGGTCCTGGGGGCAGATGCGGCCGCAGATCTCGGGAAAGTTGTTGGTCGCGGCCGAGGCCTCGTAGGCCTCCTCCAGCCGGCCCTCGGCCGAGAGCTTGAGCCAGTCGGGAATGTTGTTTTGCACCGGGCAATGGATCTGGCAGAACGGGATGCCGCATTGGGAGCAACGCGAGGCTTGCTCCCTGGCCTCCTCGGTCTCGTAATCGCCGTAGATCTCGTCGAAGTCGCCACGGCGCTCCCGAGCGTCGCGCTTGTCGGGCATCAGGTTGTCGATCATCAGAAATTTGAGCATCTGTGACGGCATTCTCACTCACTCGACTCGGTTTCACATTCCCGGCGTCCACGTTACCGGCGCCTTCCGCCCCTTGGCGGCCCACCTCTTGCGAGCAGGGAGCGGGGCCTTAAAAACGGCGGTGGCCCGGTTCACTTCACCCGGTCGAATAGCTCCGGCCTGGAGTCGCCCGGGCTGCCTTCGCCGCCGCTCGGTGGCACGCGCTTATCCAGGGGAAGTGTCCCGCGCACCTATCCGCGTCGGGCCACTATCGGGCCGCCCCTCCGGCTAACATTAAAAACCGGGAACCCAAAATGGGTTTCCCGATCTCCCCGCCCAAAACAGACCACCAAGGACTAACGCCTTGTTTCAAGGGTCCATCATCAAAAAACCGCCTATTCTATAAGCCAAAATCCCCGAAAACGCGAGCGAAATCGAACATATATGTCAATCATATTGACCTAAAATGGTTAAAATTTGAGGGAAAAATCCCGGGGTGGGACGGATTTTAACCAAATAGGCCCCAAAATTAGTTCCAATTCAGTACTAATTCTTCTGTTGGGTTCCACAAATCCAAGTGATATAAGCGGCTTGGCACAATATCTCGGGGTGGCATTGACCCTAATCCACATCATCGTCCTCGCCCTCATCCAGGGAATCACCGAGTTCCTTCCCGTTAGCTCGTCCGGGCATCTCATTCTCGTATCCAAACTCACTCCCTGGCCCGACCAGACACTGGTGGTCGATATCGCGCTCCATGTCGGCACCTTGGCGGCGGTCATGGTCTATTTCCATCGCGAATGCTGGTCGATGGTCCTCGGCGTTTTCAATTTGCTGCTGTTCCGCGGCGGCCCCGAGGCCAGGCTTGCCCTTTACGTCGTCGTCGCCACCCTGCCGATGATCCCGGCGGCGCTTTATCTCAAGGACTATGTGGCCGGTGACTTCCGTCAGGGCGTCGCGCTGATCGCCTGGACGACGCTCGGCTTCGGCCTACTGCTTTACGCCGCCGACCGGCTGGGACTGAGGGTACGCCGGGTCGAGCACATGACCATCGGCGCCGCCTTGATCATCGGGTGTGCGCAAATCCTCGCCCTGGTCCCCGGCACCAGCCGCTCCGGCATCACCATGACGGCGGCGCGGTTCCTCGGCTTCGAGCGGGTCGAGGCGGCGAGGTTCTCCCTCCTGCTGTCGATACCCGTGATCATCGGCGCCGGCACATTGGCGGGGGCCGACCTCTACCGGATGGGCAGCGTGGAGATGAATACCGTCACCGTGTTGGCGATTTTGTTCTCTTTCGTCTCGGCGCTCATCGCCATCGCCGTGATGATGCGCTGGTTGAGGCGCGCCAGCTTCACGCCCTTCGTGATCTACCGGATCTGCCTCGGCGCCGGGCTTCTCTACTGGGTCTACGGATAGTGGGCTAGGGCGAGGCCTCGAACCGGCCGTGGCGGCGGAACCGGTCGAGATAGGTTGGCAGGATGATCTCACATGCCGTCGGGGTAATGCCGAGATCGGCGAGGCCGGGTAAGTCCCCGGACACCACGTTGTCGGTGCGCAGGAGCTTGGCCTGATCCCCGGTGAGCGGCGGCGCCACCTCGAAGGGAAGGGGCAGGGATTGCAAGACCGCCACCATCGCCTCGGCGACGGACCCCATGGCGTCGGCGACGAAGAAGGGCAGCGGTAGGAGTATCCGCTTGCGTCCGATCTCGGCGAGTATCAGTTCCATCAATTGACGAAAGCTGTAGACCCGGGGGCCGCCGAGTTCATAGGTCGTACCCGCCGTCCCCTCGTCGGTCAGCGCCTCGACGACGGCATCGGCGACGTCGCCGACATAGACCGGCTGAAACCGCGTTTCGCCGCCGCCGAAAAGCGGCAGCGCCACCGAGACGCGGGCCATGGCCGCGAAGCGGTTGAAGAATTCGTCCTCGGGTCCGAAGATGATGCTGGGCCTCAAGATGGTGGCCGCCGGATAGGCCGCCGCGACGGCGGCCTCGCCGGCCGCCTTGGAACGGGCGTAAGCGGCACTCGAATGGCGGTCGGCGCCGATCGCCGAGACGTGGACCAGCCGCTTCGCGCCCGCCGCCTTGGCCGCCTTGGCGATGCGCTCGGCGCCTTGGGCATGGATGGCGCCGAAGCTCTGGCGCCTGGTCTCGTAGAGAACGCCCACCAGGTTGACCACCCAATCGGCCCCTTGCACCGCCGCCACCACCGCCGGGCCGTCGCGCACATCCGCCCCGACCGGCGTGATCTGGCCGACATCGCCCATCGGCTTGAGGAACAGCGCGCTCTCGGGGTTGCGCACCGCGACCGTGACCCGCGCGCCCCTCGCCGCCAGCCGCCGCACCAGATGGCGGCCCAAAAAACCGGAGCCGCCGAATACGGTCACCAGAGATGGTGTCATCACGCTCTCCCCCTTGAGGCCGGGTCCTCCCCTTTCAGGAAGGCACCGAACAGCCTATATTAGATAGTCGAAGCTGGCGACAATACGATTGACCCTCGGGACGATTGACCCTCGGGACGATTGGCCCTCGGGACGATTGGCCGTCGGGCGGCGGCGGCGATGCCCGAGTGCCGAAGGCGGCCGTGGTTGACTTTCGATACCGCCGGCGTTATCCAGGCCGGCCTGCGAACGTGCCCAGGTGGCGAAATGGTAGACGCGCTAGTTTCAGGTACTAGTGGGCGAAAGCCCGTGGAAGTTCGAGTCTTCTCCTGGGCACCACCGCCGTTCCCCCTTTCCCTTCCAGGACACCCCTAGTTGGCCAACCATCTCCATCACGGCGACCTGCCCGACGGCCTCGATCTCGGGAATATCATCGCCGTGGACAGCGAGACCATGGGGCTCAACCCGCTGCGCGACCGCTTGTGCCTGGTGCAGATTTCGGCCGGCGATGGCGACTGCCATCTCGTCCAATTCCCCATCGACGCCGCCATTCCCTACGACTCGCCGAGGCTCAAGGCGCTGTTGGCGGATGAGGCTGTGACCAAGCTCTTCCATTTCGCGCGCTTCGACCTGGCCACCCTTCACCGCTATCTCGGCGTCGCCTGCGGCCCGGTCTATTGCACCAAGATCGCCTCGCGCCTGGCCCGCACCTTCACCGACCGCCATTCGCTCAAGGATCTGTGCCGGGAGCTGCTCGGCATAGATATCTCCAAGCAGCAGCAGACCTCCGATTGGGGCGCCGAAAACCTCACCGACGAGCAGCTTAAATACGCCGCGGCCGACGTCCTGCATCTCCATGCCCTCAAACGGAAACTCGACGAGATACTGGAACGCGAAGGACGAGCCCAGCTCGCCGCGGCCTGTTTCCGCTTCCTGCCGGTGCGGGCCGAGCTCGACCTCTCGGGCTGGGCGGCGGACGATATTTTCGCCCACTGAGCTTGAACACCATTACCGTGGGTTTGTTGTTTACTTGGTCTTTTATGGGACTATTCTCTCGGGGCGAGCCTAAATTCGGGGGGCTTTGACCAGAGAGCGGGTTCATCTCAATGACGGTTCAGTCCATGGCCCAAACCGTGTCCGACGATCACAGCGCGGCCCAGCGTGTCTTCAGGCTCGAGGCCCAGGGCATCATGGACCTCGCCGAATCGCTCGATGACCGTTTTTGCCAGGTGCTCGACAAGATTTCCGCGGTCGAGGGGCGGGTGATCGTCTCGGGCATGGGCAAGAGCGGCCACATCGCCAACAAGATCGCCGCCACCCTCGCCGCCACCGGGACACCGGCTTTCTTCGTCCATCCGGCGGAAGCCAGCCACGGCGATCTCGGCATGATCACCAAGGACGATTTGGTGCTGGTCATTTCCAATTCCGGAGAGACCCGTGAACTGTCGGACCTTTTCGCCCACACCCGCCGGTACGGCATCCCGCTGATCGCCATAACCGGGGGCGGGGAAAGCTTCCTCGCCAAGAACGCCGATGTGGCGCTGCTCCTGCCGCCGACCGACGAGGCCTGTCCCATGGGGTTGTCGCCGACCACCTCGACGACCATGACCTTGGCGCTCGGCGACGCCATCGCCATCGCCTTGCTTGAAAGACGGGGGTTCACCAGCGACGATTACGAGCTCCTGCATCCCGGCGGCCAGTTGGGACGGCTGCTGTTGAAGGTCGGCGACATCATGCATGGCGGCAAGGACATACCGATGATCGACGCCGACGCATCGATGGCCGACGCGATCCTGGAGATGACGGAAAAGCGCCTCGGTTGCGTCGGCGTGACGGGGCCGGACGGCGGACTTGCCGGCATCATCACCGACGGCGATTTGCGCCGGCAGATGACACCGCGGCTGCTGGAGAAGACCGCCGGGGAAGCCATGACCGCTTCGCCGGTCACCATCCGTCCCGAGGCGCTGGTGGTGGAAGCCGTCAGGATCATGAACGAACGCTCGATCACCAACCTGTTCGTCATCGGCGACGATGAGGTGGCCGGCATCATCCATATCCACGACTGCCTGCGCGCGGGCATCAGTTGATCATGGACCCCTCGGCGGCAAAGACGGCGGACCCGGCCCCTTCACACCGGTCGACGGCGGCGAAGGACGGGGCCGCGAACACCGCCGGACCGTCCGGCCCGAAGCCCGGGAAAACGCGCGGCGCCTATAGCCGCTTCGTCACTCTGATGAAAATTTGCCTTCCCGCCGGTGCGTTGGCGCTTGCCGGCCTGGTGGTGCTGTGGCCGCAAATGCAAGTCGGCGACAAAGGATTCCGGCCCGGCGTCGCCAGCGTAGGTCCCCAAGACGCCGATCGTCTGCGCATGGTCAACGCACGTTTCTCGGGCCTCAACAAAAAGACCCTGCCCTATACGGTGACGGCGCCTCTCGCCGTCCAGGACAACCCCCAGGCCGACGAAATCGAGCTCTCCAGCCCGAAGACCGACATCACCTTGAAGGACGGTTCGTGGCTGGCGATCACCGCCGACAGGGGGCGGTACTTTCAGAGCCGGCAGGTTCTCGAACTCTTCGGTATGGTGAACCTGTTTCACGATTCGGGCTACGAATTCCAAAGCACCCGCGCCCATATCGATCTGGCCGCCGGGACCGCCGAAGGGGATCAACCGGTCACCGGCCAGGGTCCCTTCGGCGAGTTGACCGCCGAGGGCTTCCGTATCTCCGATAAGGGAAAGTCGATCCTTTTCACCGGCAACGCGAAGCTCGTCATCTATCCCCGCGACAGGCGACCGGCAACCGATGAGCCGAAAGCCGGGAGTCGGCCCGATGGCTCCTGAGTCCCCACATCCGTTCGAGGCGCCAAATCCGTTCTGGCGGTCCCTTGGTCACCGGTTTCGCAACGCCGCCGGACCCGTCGCCGGCGGCTTCGTGCTGGGCGCCTTTTTAGCGGCGGCGCCGGCGCTGGCGGCGGCGGACAAGGCGAAAGGCGCGGAGCCGAAAACGATCCCGATACAGAGCGATAAGCCGATCGAGGTCTATGCCCATGAGGGCATCGAATGGGATCAGAACGCCGGGACCTATATCGCCCGGGGTAACGCGCGCGCGATCCAGGGCGATATCACCATCTACGGCAATGTCCTGACGGCCAGGTACCGAAAGGTCGCCGACGGCGGGTCGGAAATCTGGCGTCTGGACGCCGACGGGAAGGTCAGGATCGAATCGCCGAAAGGCACCGTCTACGGCGATAAAGCGGTCTACGATATGGACACCTCCATCCTCGTCGTCACCGGCAACAATCTGAAGCTGGTGACGGCGAAGGAAACCGTGACGGCGCGCGATAGTCTGGAATATTGGCAGCTCAAGGACATGTTCGTGGCCCGCGGCAACGCCCTTGCCATCCTGGAAGAGAGGAAGATCAAGGCCGATATCCTGACCGCCCATTTGCGCAAGGACGAAAACCAGGAGTCCAAGGTTTACCGTGTCGACGCCTTCGGCTCGGTGCTGATCACCACCCCGACGGACATCGCGCGGGGCGATAAGGGGGTCTATTTCGTCGACACCGGTATCGCCACGCTCACCGGATCGGTTAAGATTACCCGCGACGACAACCAGTTGAACGGCGAGATCGCCGAGATCAACATGAACACCGGCGTCAGCCGGATATTGGCCGGCGCCAAAAAGGACGGCGAATCCAAGCCCGTACGGGCCCTTATCATTCCGACCAGGAAATCGGCCAAAAAACCGGCGGCAAAATCGAACAAACGTTCAGAAAAAATCAAGAAATAAGGCCGTTATATTCAATCTTAAATGACCAATACCGCGCCATCCACATCCCCCAGCGAGCCGAGCGACAAGCCGTCGCCCCGGCTGGTGAATGACAAGCCGGGCCTGGCGGCAAGCAACATCGGCAAACGGTTCAAGAAGCGCCCGGTCCTGCGCGACGTCTCTATCTCGGTGCGGCGCGGCGAGGTCGTCGGTCTGTTGGGGCCGAACGGCGCCGGAAAGACGACGTGCTTTTACATCATCACGGGTCTGATGGCGGCCGATTACGGGACCATAACGCTGGACAACCAAGACATATCGGATCTGCCGATGTATCGCCGCGCCCGGCTCGGCATCGGTTATCTGCCGCAGGAGGCCTCGATCTTCCGGGGCCTTAGCGTGGCTAACAACATTCGTTCCATCCTCGAGGTGACGGAACCGATTCGCGAGCTACGCGAATCCCTGCTTGACGATCTGCTCGCCGAGTTTTCCATCTCGCATCTGCGCCGCACGCCGGCGCTGGCCCTTTCCGGCGGCGAACGCCGCCGTGTCGAGATCGCCAGGGCGCTCGCCTCGAAACCCCAGTTCATGCTTTTGGACGAGCCGCTCGCCGGCATCGATCCCATCGCGTTGAACGACATTCGTGATCTCGTGCTTCACCTGAAGAACCGCGGCATCGGCGTGCTGATCACCGATCACAATGTGCGCGAGACCCTCGAAATCGTCGACCGCGCCTACATCTTGCATGACGGGATGGTCCTGATGGAGGGGACGCCATCGGATATCGTCGCCCACGAAGATGTCCGCCGGGTCTATCTCGGAGAGCGCTTCGTCCTCTGAGCGGTGTCTGAAATGGCCTTGTCCCCGAAATTAAGCCAACGGCAAACCACCGCCCTGGTCATGACGCCCCAGTTGCAGCAGGCGATCAAGCTGCTGCAGATGTCCAACCAGGAGCTGACGGCTTACGTCGAGCAGGAGTTGGAGCAAAATCCCCTTCTCGAGATCGACGAAGGCGGCAAGGACGACGTTGGCCCCGACGCCGGCGCCGCCGGCGAGGACAAATCCGATCGGAGCGGGGATGACACCGGCGGCGACGCCGAGGCCACGGGCACCAAGGAACTTTCCGGGGCTGAAGAAAAAGTGACGGATCTCGACCAGGCGCCGCTGGAGACCGACTTCGAGGACGCCTGGACCGGCGAGCACCAGACCGATACCTCGGGCGGCGCGGCGGAAGCCTTTGCCGCCTGGAGCGAACGCGGCGGCGGTTTCAACGACAGCGAATACAACATCGAGGAGTTCCTGGCCAAGGAAACAAGCCTCAGGGATCATCTCGTGATCCAGCTCAACGTCGATATCGACGATGCCGTCGACCGGATGATCGGACTGCACCTCATCCACATGATCGACGAGGCCGGATATCTCGCCGGCGAGCTCGGCGACGTCGCCGAGCTTCTCAATTGCCAGCCCGGGCGCGTCGAAGCGACCCTCGGGAAGCTCCAGCAGTTCGACCCGCCGGGAATATTCGCGCGATCGTTGGGCGAATGCCTCGCCCTGCAACTCCGCGAGCGCAACCGGCTCGACCCGGCGATACAGTGCCTGCTCGACAACCTCGACCTGCTTGCCAAACGCGACATCGCGGCGCTCAGGAAGGTCTGCGGGGTGGACGCCGAGGACCTCGCCGAGATGATCGAGGAAATCAAGGCCCTCGATCCCAAGCCGGGCCAGGCCTTCGAACACGACATCGTCCAGTCGGTTACGCCCGAGGTCGTGGTCCGGCCCGACCCCGGCGGCGGCTGGCACGTCGAACTCAGGACCGAGACCCTGCCCAGGGTGCTGGTCAACCACCGGTACTTCGCCAAGATCAAGGGCCAGGCGCGCAGCAAGGCGGACAAGGAATTCATCACCGAGCGGCTCCAGACCGCCAACTGGCTGGTCAAGTCCCTGGATCAGCGGGCCAACACCATCCTCAGGGTGGCATCGGAAATCGTCCGCCGCCAGGACGGCTTCCTCAAGCACGGCGTACAGCATCTGCGTCCCCTCATCCTGCGCGATATCGCCGATGCCATCGACATGCACGAAAGCACGGTCAGCCGCGTGACCACCAACAAATACATGTCGACACCGCGCGGCATTTACGAAATGAAGTATTTCTTCACCTCGGCCATCGCCAGTTCCGAGGGCGGCATGGCCCATTCGGCGGAGGCCGTGCGTGCCCGCATCAAGGAACTGATCGACAGGGAAGAGGCCGGCGCGGTGCTTTCCGACGACAAGATCGTCGACATCCTGAGAAGCGACGGCATCGACATCGCCCGGCGCACGGTGGCCAAGTACCGCGAGGCCCTGCGGATTCCCTCCTCGGTCCAGCGCCGGCGGGAGAAATCGGTGGTGCTCTGAAGTGTTATCCGATCAGCTTGGCGGGGTAAATTCCGGCCCACCAGGATTGCCGGGCGGCGGCCGTGGAAACCATATCCAGTCCCCGCCGGTAGGGCCGATACGGAAGGGTGATGGTGGCCGGCCGAAACCGGGATCGGCCGACGGGAGACGTTTCGACATGGCCCTCGCGCCCGCCCGCCGGCGCGGCCGGAGCGGCGCCGCCTCGGCGTGGCGAAGGCCCGCCCAGGGGCTATTGACTCCGATAACCGCCGGACCTATGTTGCGTCCCTTCTTCGAGCCCCCGTGAAATCCCCGCGTTCGGAATTCGGGCGGCACGTGGGTATTGACTCCGGACATCAGGGCCTATGCAGCTCTCCGTGACAGGCAAACAACTTGACGTCGGGGACGCCTTGCGGACCCATGTCGAGGAGAGTCTGGAGGCATCGGTCGGCAAATATTTCGATAATGCGATAGAGGCCAACGTCGTGTTCTCGCGGGTCGCGCACCGTTACAGGACCGACATCTCGGTGCATGTCGGGCGGGGTATCCTGGTCCAGAGCCACGCCGAGGTCAGCGAGCCCTACCCCGCCTTCGACGCCGCCCTGGAGCGCCTCGGCAAGCGGCTCAGACGCCACAAGCGCCGCCTGCGCAACCACCACAAGGGTGCCAAGGAGAAGTTTCTTCCCGCCCAGCAATACATCCTTGCCGGCGAGACGGAGGAGTCCCCGGCCGAGGAAAGTGAGAAACAATGGCCCGTCATCATCGCCGAAATGGCTACCGAGATTCCGACGCTTACGGTGGAGGAAGCGGTGATGCGGCTGGATCTTGGTGAGTTGCCGGCGCTGATGTTTTCCAACAGCGCCCATTGTGGCCTCAACATGGTTTACCGGCGGTCCGACGGCAACATCGGTTGGATCGACCCCCAGGGCGAGCGGCCGGCACCGAAAAAATCGTGAGGAAATGTCAGTGGAAATCATCGATCTGATCACGCCGCAAGGCATGTTCCCGAATTTACACGTAACCAGCAAGAAGCAGGTGCTTCAGGCACTGTCCCGCCGCGCCGCCGAAATCACGCAAGAGCACGAACGCACGATATTCGAGGTCCTGCTCGCCCGCGAGCGTCTCGGCACCACCGGCGTCGGCGCCGGTGTCGCCATTCCCCACGGCAAGCTTCCCGGGCTCGACCGTATTTTCGGCGTTTTCGCCCGCCTTGACTCGGCGGTCGATTTCGAGGCCGTCGACGATCAGCCGGTGGATTTGCTGTTCTTGTTATTGGCGCCGGAATCGGCGGGCGCCGATCATCTCAAGGCGTTGGCCCGGGTCTCGCGTCTTTTGCGCGACAAGGAGACCTGCGATAAGCTGCGCGGCTCCGAGACCGCCGAGGCGCTCTATTTCCTCCTGACCGAAACCACGGCAAGCCACGCCGCCTAGACCCCTCCGGCCCAACGCCAGACGACTGGCGGGGCGCCGATGGCGTCCTCCAGGGCCGGGCCAAGCCGGTCGGGTGCACGAATATCGGAAAGAAATGAGACTGGGCCGCAGGGGGCCCCCGAGGTCAGTGGAAGCGGGTCAGTGGACGCTTACCGGCTCCAACTCATGCTGGCGAACGGTGGCAAACGCGACCTCGCGGTCGGCCATGACGGCAATGGCCGTGCCGTCCGCGGCGTGGATCGAATAGGCGTTCTCGCCGTCGACGACCACCCGCTTGATATAAGCGAGATCCTGGAGACCGAGAACAGCCAGGTCCTGATCGGACATGATCCGTAATTGTTCAGGCGCTTGCATCACTAAGGTCCTTTCACCCCCCTAGAGTACCTTTATTTCCTTAAAGTTTATTAAACCGCCGGGGACGCTATAACCCGCCGAAAACGGGAAATTCAGCCGTCTCGAGGGTCGTGGAGCGGTATAGAGATACCGTTCAGGTCCGTTTGCGGTGGGGCTCCACGCTGATCTCCTGGCCGCCATCTTCGGCCTCGGATCGGGCGCCGGCGCCCTGGATTTCGATGGTGCGGGAGTGGGCCTCGATTTCGGGCCTCACCAGATCGATATGCAAGAGACCGTTGTCGAGCGTGGCGCCTTGGACCTCTATCCCCTGGGCGAGGACGAAGCGCCGTTGGAACTGGCGCGCGGCGATGCCCCTGTGGATGTAGACCCGGTCGGCGTCGTCGACCTGCTTGCCGGCGATGGCCAGCTCATCGTCCTCCACCGATACCGATAGCTCATCCTTGGAAAACCCCGCCACCGCCAGGGTGATACGCAAGGCATTGGCGCCGGTCTGCTCTACATTATAGGGCGGGTAGCCGTCGGACGAGGCCTTGGAGACGCGATCGAGGACGCGCTCGAAATGATCGAAACCGAGCAGCAGCGGACTGTTGAAAAGGGTCAGGCGAGGCATGGCGCAACCTCCTCATCTTGAGCGAGACGCATGGGCGGGCCCGTCACCGGCGCCCTATGGACAGTCGACCGTGGCGGCCCTTTGCGGCGCCGCCTCCTCCTTCATATTTGGGGGTCCCGGCGGGCGGAATCAAGCGCCGGCGCAAGGCCCCGGCCCCCTGGCACGCAAACGCCGGTCAGCCGAAGGGCGCGAGTATGTACAGCGCGCGCCGGCGGCTCATTGCGGCGCCCGGGTCTTGGCCGGCACGGTAAAAGGGCCTGGCCGGTCCCGGCCAGGCCCTTGAATGAAATGGTGGAGCCAGCCGGGATCGAACCGGCGACCTCTACAATGCCATTGTAGCGCTCTCCCAACTGAGCTATGGCCCCAAAAACTCGCCTACGTACTCGCCCTTCGGGACCGCCATCGGCCACCGCCGGTGGCGGCGAGCCGCAAGCCCCTGAAAATTAAGAGTTGGCTCGATCCCGGGCAAGCAAAATCTTGGGCCCTGAAAGTACCCCCGCCAGTTCAGGGATGACCCCGCGCGCCTTAAGCGTTCTCCTTGCCAGCGACATTGTCGATGACCCCGGCCACATCGTCGTCGTCCTCGCCAAGCTCCGAGGGGTCCTCGATCAATGGCTCGTCCTTGCCGGTCTCGGCGTCCTCGACGTCCCCGATCGCCTCGAGTTCCTTGTCATTGAACTCCTTGTTCTCGACTTCGGTCGAGGCCCCCAACTCCCTTTTCGGTTCGGCGGCGGCGGCGGCGGCGATCACCACGGCTTCCTCCACCTGCTTAGCCGCCTCCACGGGGACACGGGTACGCTTGGGCTTGACGTTGATTTTGCCGCCATAGGGCGTATCGCATTTGGGACAGGCGACCGAGGGACGCCTGAGATCATAAAAGCGTACGCCGCAACTCGGGCAGGTGAGCTTGGTTCCCCAGGTTAGCTTAGCCACCCCAATCCTCCGATTGACGTAACCCTACAAGGTATGTACGGGCCTTGTTGACACCGCCTTATGAACCTTTCGTTAGTTGCCAATTGCCACGATCCGGCGTGTCTGTCAAAAACAAATTTGCCTCGGCGGAAATTTCCTGAAAACGTTGCCGCCGGCCCAAGGGCGCGCCCGGACCCTCGGCCGCGAGATCACCGCCGCCAAGGGGCGCCGGCACGAGACACCGGAGCTGGCCCGGACTTCTCACCGTGGACAGGATATGATAGACGGGACCACGGCGGTCCGGGGCTCCCGACGCCGTCTTGGGCCCGACCGACGAGAATTGCTGGAGCCAGCATGGCAACGCCGTTGATGTCCATCCGCTCGGGCGTGCTCGAGGGTGATGTCCGCGTCCCGGGCGATAAGTCCATCTCCCATCGCGCCCTGATACTCGGCGCCGTCGCCGTCGGCGAGACCGCGATCGACGGCCTGCTCGAAAGCGACGACGTGATGTGCACGGCGGCGGCGCTTGGCGCGCTTGGCGCCAGGATCGAGCGTGGCGATGACGGCGTCTACAGGGTACAAGGCGTCGGCGTCGGCGGCCTGGCGGCGCCCGGGACCGTGCTCGATATGGGCAATTCCGGGACCGGCGCCCGGCTGCTGATCGGGCTCGTGGCGAGCCACCCCTTCACCTGCCATTTCACCGGCGATGCCTCGCTCAGGTCGCGGCCCATGGCCCGCGTCGCCACGCCGCTCAGGCGAATGGGCGCCAGGTTCGTCGCCTCGCCCGAGATGCGGCTGCCCCTTGCCGTTATCGGAACGGAAATGCCGGTGCCCATTACCTACCGCCTGCCGGTGGCCTCGGCCCAGGTCAAATCGGCGATCCTGTTGGCCGGGCTCAACACTCCCGGCGTGACCACGGTGATCGAGCCGGCGCCGACGCGCGATCACAGTGAGATCATGCTCGGCCATTTCGGCGCCGAGGTAGGGGTCACGGAGACCGGCGAGGGCGGGCGCGTGATCACCCTTGCCGGGCAACCCGAAATCTCCGGCCGCGAGATCAGCGTGCCGGGCGATCCCAGCTCCGCCGCCTTCCCCGCCGTCGCCGCCCTCCTGGTGCCGGGCTCCGATGTCGTGCTGCGCGGCATCGGCATCAACCCCCTGCGCGCCGGGATTTATGAGACGCTTCGGGAGATGGGCGCGGACATCGAATACCGGAACCGGCGCCTTATCGGCGGCGAACCCATCGCCGATATCGCCGTTAGCGCCGGTGCGCTTCGCGGCGTCGACGTGCCGCCCGACCGCGCCCCGGCGATGATCGACGAGTATCCCGTCCTGGCGATCGCCGCCGCCTGCGCCGAGGGCACCACCCGGCTCAACGGTCTTGGCGAACTCCGGGTCAAGGAGAGCGACAGGCTCAGCGCCATCGCCGAAGGGCTGGCGGCCTCGGGCGTCGAGGTCGAGGAAGGCGAGGACAGCCTGATCATCCAAGGCGCCGGCGGGCCGCCTCCAGGCGGCGGGCGGATCGAGAGCCAACTGGATCACCGCATCGCCATGGCCTTCCTTATTCTCGGCATGGTGGCGGACAAACCGGTCCATATCGACGACGCCTCGGTGATCGACAGCTCCTTTCCGGGGTTCGCCGAGTTGATGAACGGGCTCGGCGCCGAAATCCGCGAGGAACCCGAGGCCGCATGAGAAAACCCTGCCGCGCCGCCGCCGCCATCGGCGACCGCCCCGGGCATCGCCGCCAGCGCCATGATCGTCGGCATTGCCATGATCGTCGCCATTGCCATGATCGTCGCCATTGACGGACCGGCGGCGGCCGGCAAGGGCACGCTGGCGCGGAGGCTTGCCGATCATTTCGGCCTGGCCTATCTCGATTCCGGCAAGCTCTACCGCGCCGTGGGCCTCAAGCTGTTGCGCCAGGGACTCGATCCCGCCGACGCCGGAGCGGCGGCAAGGATCGCCCGGACGGTCGGCATCGGCGACCTCGATGAGGCGGGGCTCGATGACGAGGCGACGGCCAAGGCCGCCACCCTCGTCGCCGCATACGTGGAAGTGCGTGAAGCGCTGCTCCTCGTCCAGCGGGACTTCGCCGCCCATCCGCCGGGAAACCGCCCGGGCGCGGTCATCGACGGGCGCGACATCGGTACCGTGGTATGCCCCGACGCGGACCACAAATTGTTCGTCACCGCGAGCCTGGAAATCCGCGCCGCCCGGCGCCTTAATGAGTTGCTAGAACGTGGCGTGGAGAGTATACATAGCCGCGTTTTGCGGGACATGAAGGCTCGCGATGACCGTGATTCCGGGCGCGAGACGTCTCCGTTGGTGCCGGCCGGCGATGCCCACTTGCTGGACACCACCGGGCTTGACCCCGACGAGGCCTTTGCCGCCGCCCTTGCGTTGATCGAACGGTGATGGTGCGCCGCCCGCTCCGGCCGGCGGAGCGGCGGGAGCGGGTTGAAGTGATCCGGGCTCATGCTCGGTGGGAGAATTTATGGTTATGAAAGTTAGGAGAGTTTATGGCTAAACCCAGCGCCGAGACCGTCGAGGAGCCGTTCTCGACCGGCGAGAACTTCGCCGAGATGCTGGAGGAATCCTTCCGCATCGTGGAGCCGGTGGAAGGCTCCGTGCTCAAGGGCAACGTCATCGCCATCGAGAACGACCTGGCGGTGATCGATGTCGGCCTGAAATCGGTGGGCCGGGTGTCCCTCAGGGAATTCGCCGCCCACGGCGAGGAAGCCAGCATCAAGGTCGGGGACGAGGTCGACGTCTACCTGGAACGCTACGAAAACCGCCACGGAGATGCCGTCCTTTCCCGCGAGAAGGCGCGCCGCGAGGAGGCCTGGACCCTGTTGGAGACGGCCTTCAAGGAGACCGCGCGTGTCGAAGGCGTCATCTTCGGCCGCGTCAAGGGAGGGTTCACCGTCGATCTCTCCGGCGCCGTGGCGTTCCTTCCCGGAAGCCAGGTCGATATTCGCCCGGTGCGCGACATCACCCCCCTCATGGGCACGCCGCAACCGTTCCAGATCCTGAAGATGGACCGCAGCCGCGGCAACATCGTGGTTTCCCGCCGCGCCGTGCTCGAGGAGTCCCGCGCCGAGGCCCGCGCCGAGTTGATCGCCAACCTCAAGGAAGGCCAGATTCTCGAAGGGGTGGTCAAGAATATCACCGATTACGGCGCCTTCATCGACCTCGGCGGCGTCGACGGACTTTTGCACATCACCGACATTTCCTGGCGGCGAATCAACCATCCCTCGGAGGCGCTCAATATCGGCCAGACCGTCAATGTTCAGGTCATCCGCTTCAATGCGGAAACCCAGCGCATCAGCCTCGGCATGAAGCAGCTCGAGGCCGACCCGTGGGAGGGCGTCGAGGCCAAATACCCGATCGGCGCCAGGTTCAAGGGGCGCATCACCAACATCACCGACTACGGGGCGTTCGTCGAGTTGGAGCCCGGCGTCGAGGCGCTGGTACATGTCTCGCAAATGAGTTGGACCAAGAAAAACGTCCACCCCGGCAAGATCGTTTCGACCAGCCAGGAGATCGAGGTCACGGTGCTCGACGTCGATGCCCAGAAGCGCCGCATCAGCCTCGGCCTCAAGCAATGCATGGAGAATCCGTGGGAGACCTTCGCCGAGTATCACCCGGTCGGGGAGGTCATCGAGGGCGACATCAAGAACGTCACCGAATTCGGCCTGTTCGTCGGCCTGCCAGGGAACATCGACGGCATGGTCCACATGTCCGACCTCGACTGGCACCGCCCCGGCGACGAGGCCATCGCGGATTACAAGAAGGGCGAGACGATCAAGGTCAAGGTCCTCGATGTCGATGTCGAGAAGGAGCGCGTCAGCCTCGGCGTCAAGCAACTGACCGAAGACCCGTTCGAAGGCCGCGCCTCGCAATTGAAAAAGGGCAAAATCGTCACCTGCACCGTGGCGGCGGTGCAGGACAAGGGCATCGAGGTGGAAGTCGAAGGGGTGCGCGGCTTCATCCGCAGGGGCGACCTCGCGCGGGACCGTAGCGAGCAGAGGCCCGACCGATTCGCCGTCGGTGAGAAGGTGGACGCCAAAATCACCTCCGTCGACCGGTCGGGACGACAGATTTCGCTGTCGATCAAGGCGCGCGAGATCGAGGAAGAGAAAAAGGCCATGGCCCAGTATGGCTCCTCCGACAGCGGCGCCAGCCTCGGCGATATCCTCGGCGCGGCGCTGAGCCGGGTCACCGGGAAAAAGTCCGCCGAGAAGAACGCCGAGAAGGACGAGGAAAAAGCGGACGAAAAACCGAAGACCGGGGCGTCGAGGAAGGCCAAAACGAAGGCCAAGGCGAAAACCGCCAAGAAGGCCGAGGCCAATGAGAAGACGGATGAGACCAGCGAAGCCGATGGGCAAGAGAAGGGCGACGCCGAAGAGACCAAGGACGCCTAAGCGCCTTGGAGCCGGCGAGTTGACCGGGCGCCGCATCCGATCGGTTAGCCATGTCGCTTGATGCCGATGCGTTGATCGACCGCAGAAGGCTGAAGAGGCGCCTCGCCCTGTGGCGGACGCTGGCGGTCCTCGCCCTCGTGACCGTGGTCGTCGTCGGCCTTGGCCGCTTCGCCGGCTTGCCGGGCGTCACGGAGGAGCGGCACGTCGCGCGCTTCACCCTCTCGGGCCTGATCCTGGATGACCGCGAGCGCGGCAAGGCGCTGGCCAAGATCGCGGCGAATTCGAACGTCGCCGCCCTGATCCTGCACATCGACAGCCCCGGCGGCACCGTCTTCGGCGGCGAGGCGGTGTATCACAGCCTCCGCGAGATCGCCGAGAAGAAGCCGGTGGTGACGGTGATGGGAACGCTGGCGACCTCGGGCGGCTACATGGCGGCGCTGGCGACCGATTACATCTTCGCGCGGGAGGGCTCCATCACCGGCTCGATCGGCGTCGTCTTGCAGACCACCGATATCACCGGGCTACTTGGCAAGCTCGGCATCACGGCGGAAGCCATCAAGAGCGGAGAATTGAAGGCCGTCCCTTCGCCCTTCGAGCCGCTTACCGAACGGGGACGCCAAGTGACCCGGGAAGTGGTCATGGACATGTACGACATGTTCGTCGACCTGGTGGCGGAGCGGCGCAAGCTGCCGCGCGCCGAGGCGCTGGTGCTTTCCGATGGCCGCATTTACACCGGGCGCCAGGCGGTGGCGAATAAGCTGATCGACCAGATCGGCGGCGAAAAGGAGGCGCGGGAATGGCTGGAAACACAACGCGACATCCCGAAATCCCTGCCGCTCCGTGACGTCAAGATCGAGCGGGAAGACGACAAATGGTACGATATCATCCGCCGCCTGGTTGGAAAAACATTGCTTTCTGAAAGACTTACCCTTGACGGACTGGTCTCTGTTTGGCACCCTGACGGTCGGTGAACCAAGCTTCTCGCGGCCAACGCCCGTTTTGGGCGCCCCGGCCGTTTACAGGGGTCCAGACGGAGGAGGGCGGAAGATGACGAAGTCGGAACTTATTATGCGTCTCGCCGAGAAGAACCCGCACCTTTACTACCGGGACGTGGAGCGGATCGTCAGCACGATTTTCGATGAGATCGCGGCGGCGCTGTCGCGCGGCGACAGGGTCGAGTTGCGTGGTTTCGGGGCGCTGTCGGTCAAGAAGAGGAACGCCCGGATCGGACGTAATCCGCGCACCGGCGAATCGGTGAATGTGGCGGAGAAGCACGTCCCGTTCTTCAAGACCGGCAAGCATCTGCGTCAGCGGCTGAACAGCTGATCGGATAGGGCCGCCGGCGGCGCCGGAATATCGTCGGTGCGATGGCGTGAAGCTCCTTTTCTGGATACTCGGCATCCCCTTGATTGTCGCCATCGTCGCCTTCGCGACGTCCAATCGCGCGCCCGTGACCCTGGATTTGTGGCCGTTTCCTTTCGCCGTCGAGCCACCGGCCTACGCCGTCATCTTCGGCGCCAGCTTCGTCGGCTTCCTCGCGGGTGGCGCTTACGCTTGGACTTCGGCGACCAAGAAGCGCCGGCGCGCCCGCGCCGATGGCCGCAGGACGAAGTTCCTGGAACGGGAAAACGAGGACTTTCGCAGGCAACTCGCCGCCGCCGAGGTCCACCGTACGGGCACCGGGCCGGGCGCCGCCGAGGCGATGGAAGCGCGCCGCCTCGCCGCCGGGGATACCGACTGAGCGCCAAGCGCTCCCCCGAAGGCGGCCTGTTACGCGGCCGGCAACCGATATATAAAGTAAGACCTGGTTTGGAAACCGCATCTTGAACGAACCCCAAGCGCGCGCCGCCATCTTCTGCGCCATCGACACTTCGTCGCTGGATGACGCCGTCGGCCTGGCCCGGCGCCTGAACGGCGTCATCGGCGGCATCAAGCTCGGAAGCGAGTTCTACACCGCCAACGGCCCCGAGGGTGTCCGCGAGATCACCATTGCCGCCCCCGGTCAGCGCCTGTTCCTCGATCTCAAGTTCCATGACATCGCCAACACCGTGGCCGGATCGGTGCGCGCCGCTACCGCGCTTTCACCCTACATGTTGAATGTCCACGCTTCGGGCGGCGCGGTCATGTTGCGCGCCGCCGCCGAGGCGGCGGCGGGGGAGGCGGCGCGGCTGGGGATCGAACGCGCTTTGGTCATCGGCGTCACCGTGCTGACCAGCCTGGATGGGGATGACCTCGCGGCCGTCGGACAGCGCCTCCCGGTCGCCGATCAAGCGCTGCGCCTGGCCCTGCTGAGCCAGCAGAACGGACTTGACGGCGTCGTCTGTTCGGCGCATGAGATCGTCGCGCTCAGGGCCCGGTGCGGCCCTGAATTCACCCTCGTGGTGCCGGGTATTCGCCCGTCCTGGGCCGAAACGAATGAACAAAAACGCATCATGGCTCCGGCGGAGGCGCTGGCGGCGGGCGCCGATTTCCTGGTCATCGGACGGCCGATCACCGCCGCTCCCGATCCGGCCGAGGCGGCCCGGCGCATCGTCGCCGAGATCGCCGGAAGCTGAGGGTCGAAGATGTCACTCGAGGCCAAGATCTGCGGCATTAATTCGCCCGACGCGCTCGAGGCCGCCGTCGATGGCGGCGCGCGCTACGTCGGCTTCGTCTTCTATGCCCCGTCGCCCCGTTTCATCACCCCCGTACAGGCGGTCATGATCGCCGCCCCCGCCCCCGCCGACGTGAAGAAGGTGGGGTTGTTCGTCGACGCCGAGGATGGCGCCATTCAGGAGACGCTCGACGCCTGCCCTCTCGATATGTTGCAGTTCCACGGCGCCGAAAGTCCCGAAAGGGTGATGGAGGCCAAGGAGACCTTCGGGCTTCCCGTCATCAAGGCGATCAAGCTCGCCGGTCCCGACGATCTGTTTGTCGCCGGAGATTACCTCGGAACCGCCGATATGCTGCTGTTCGACGCCCAGCCGCCCGACGACCTCGAAGGCGCCCTTCCCGGCGGCAACGCGCTGGCCTTCGATTGGGAACTGCTGTCGGGCGCCCAATGGCCGTGTCCGTGGCTGCTTTCGGGCGGCCTCAATACCGACAACCTCGCCGAGGCGGTCGAGATCACCGGCGCCGCGATGGTCGACGTATCGTCCGGTGTCGAGGACGCGCCAGGGCACAAGGACCCGGAGCGGATCACCGCCTTTCTCGAAGCGGTGGCGAAGATCGGATAACGGGAATGGCCCCGAAGATGCCCGGCCAGGCGGCTACCGCCGCCGATAGCCTGGCACGGGGCCGGGAGCGGGTGGCCGGATGATGCGCTAACCCGGATATTTCATGAAGGGAACGGAATTTACGGCGAGCAATGTTGGTCCAAGGCGGTGTGCGAAGCCGAAAGTCATAGCACCGCTATGGCTTGAGGTTTGGCGCGCCGATTTGGATAAACAGGGCCGGCGCAAAACCGTTCAGCGGACGAGGGTACAAAGCGTCGCTTTTCGCAAAACGAATCACGCCCTTGAAGTAAAACAGTAAACACGCTCCGAGGGAGCGCCTTCATTAAATATTCGGGCTAGTCGGGGACGTCGCCGAACAGCGCCTTCAGATACTTGTGCTGGAGATCGGCGATGTGGCGCTGGAGATCGGCGAGGTCCTGGCCGATGCGCTCCGCCATCTCCAGATCCTGGTCGATATAAAGGTCTGTCGGTTCGGCCCACCTTTGGGTGAGGTGGATGAGGGCGCGGTAGGCGGCCCGCTGGTGGGGCCTCTCACCCCGGCCCAAATCCTCGACCTTGCCGAGAATGAATTCTACACTGTCCTGGGCAGCAAGCATGTTCGATATCCAGTGATTCGCGGTTGGGCCGTAGGCACGGCTATTTAAGTCCAGCCCCAAGATACCTATGAGTTGGTTAACAAGTCGTTCACGAATTACTCATATTACCGACAAGGATTTTAGCGCCCATATCGCCGCGCCCCGGATCGAGAGAAGCCGGGACGGTGGGGCTTGGCCGCCGGTTGGCGGTGATTTCGGCGGCCGTTCCTTCGCCTGAACGCCTTCGCCTGTCAGTCCACTTGGTGGCCTGGCAGGCGAAGCAAGCGTCAGTTCCAAAACCTTTTGTTTGCAAATGCCTTGCCCGAACCTGATTTGAAATATCTTTCGAGTTCGAGCGCATTGCTCTCCGTTTCCACGGCAACATAAGATTTCAAGGTGACGGGCAGGTAAGTCTTTGTTGAAATCACCTGACCTCGTTGATGTGACGTAATGCGCCGTCGAAGGTCGTTCGTCGACCCAACGTATTTATCGCCATTGCTCAATTGAAGAAAATAGACGTACCACATTGTCGTGACAGTCTCCCTACGCTCCTAAAGGAGCTTCGGGAGACACTCCTACGCCTAATCGCCTTCGCGTGTCAGTCCACTGAGTGGCCTGGCAGGCGAAGCCGAAGGCGTAGGGTGGTGGAGCCGAGGGGGATCGAACCCCTGACCTCGACATTGCGAACGTCGCGCTCTCCCAACTGAGCTACGGCCCCGGTCATTTCGCTCGCGCACGCGGATAATGTGTGGTCGCGATCTTCCCTGTCAAGTTCCCCTGACGCGCTCCGGTCTCGCGCCCGCCCGATCAGCCATCGCCGAAACCCCGGACCGGCCGATTTCTCGTGCTTGCGCGCCGGCCGAGGGAACGGTAGTTTTGGCGACCGTGACGAGATAATCCCGAACCCGAGGCCGGCCGATGCATTCCCTGCTGATAATCATCGACACCGTGATCGACCTTTATTTGTGGGTGGTGATCATCTGGGTGATCATGAGTTGGCTGATCTCGTTTCAAGTCGTCAACACCCAGAACCGGTTCGTCTATCTCGTCAGCGATTTCCTTCACCGCCTGACCGAGCCGGCGTTGCGTCCGATACGCCGGGTGACGCCCAATCTCGGCGGCATCGACCTTGCGCCGCTGGTCCTGATCCTCATTCTTTATTTCGTGCGCCTTCTCCTGCGAGAGTATTTGTTCCCCGCCCTGTGAGCCCCGAGCATAAAGCACCATCTTTCACCTCCAGCCCCGATGGCGTCTCGGTCGCGGTGCGCTTGACGCCGAAGGCGGCAAAGGATCGCATCGGCGACATCCGGGCTAGCGCCGATGGCAAGGAAGCGTTGAGGGTTTGGGTCACGCCGCCGCCCGAAAGCGGCAAGGCGAACGCGGCGCTGATCGCGCTGCTGGCCAAGGAATGGAAGATGGCGAAAGGCGGCATGACCATCAAGACCGGGGCGCGGGGACGCAACAAGACCGTGTTCCTCGCCGGCGATCCGAAGGTGCTCATGGGCAAGCTCCGGGCCTGGAGCATGAGCCGGGCCCGGAGACGGAAGCAACATGGCTGAGGCGCGGATCATCGACGGCAAGGCCTTCGCCGCCAGGCTCAGGGCCGAGATCGCCGTCAAGGCCGAAGCGATCAAGGCCGGCCACGACATCGTTCCGGGCCTGGCGACGGTGCTGGTCGGCGAGAACCCGGCGAGCGAGATCTACGTGCGCGCCAAGTCCAAGGCCGCCAAGGCCGCCGGTATGCTGTCGTTTGCCCACAACCTGCCGGAAGAGACCCGCGAGGCCGAGTTGCTGGCGCTGATCGACCGTCTCAACGGTGACGACACGGTCAACGGCATCCTCGTGCAACTGCCCCTGCCCGGCCATATCTCCGCCCAGGCGGTGCTCGCCGCCGTCGACCCGGCCAAGGACGTCGACGGATTTCACCCGATCAATGCCGGCAGGCTGATGACCGGCGCCGGCGGCGGCTTCGTTCCCTGCACCCCCCAAGGCTGCATGATGCTGCTGAAAAGCGTGCGCCGCGATCTCACCGGCCTCAAGGCCCTGGTGGCGGGACGCTCGAACATCGTCGGCAAGCCGATGGCGAGCCTGTTGCTGGGGGAGAACTGCACCGTCACCATGGCCCATTCGCGCACCCGGGACCTGGCCGAAGAGTGTCGCCAGGCCGACATCCTGATCGCCGCCGTCGGCCGGCCCCGACTGATCAAGGGCGCGTGGATCAAGCCCGGCGCCACGGTGATCGATGTCGGCTTCAGCCGCATCGAGAGCGCGCGGGGCGAGACGCTCCTCGTCGGCGACGTCCAATTCGCCGAGGCCGTCAAGGTCGCCGGCGCCATCACCCCGGTGCCCGGCGGGGTCGGGCCGATGACCATCGCCTGCCTGTTGCGCAACACCCTGATCGCCGCCTGCCGCCAGTCCGGCGTCGAGGCGCCCTGAGGGCCGGGGGTGGCGGCTTACCAAGGAGTGACCCCATGGACGTATCCGGATTATGAGCGGCAGCCTAGGCGCCCTGGCGTTGGCTGCCCTCGTCTTCGTTGGCGGGCACTTCGTCCTCTCGAGCGCCCCGGTGCGCGGCGCCCTCATCGCGCGCCTCGGCAGGGTCCCCTTCACCGGCCTTTACGCGGTCTTCGCCGGCGCCACGTTCACTTGGCTGGTCATCGCTTATGGCGGCGCCCCTTTCACCGAGCTGTGGGGCGATCCCGGCTGGGCGCGTTATCCGGTGCTCCTTGTCATGCCTTTCGCCGCCATCCTCGTGGTCTGCGGTGTGCTGACGCCCAATCCGACCGGCTTGCTGGGCGAACAGGCGCGGGCGCGGGACGATCCGGCGCCCGGCATCTTCAAGGTCACCCGCCATCCCGTGATGTCGGCCATCGCCTTGTGGGCGGCGGGGCATCTGATCGCCAACGGCGATGGCGCCTCGCTCATCTTCTTCGGCGCCATTCTAGTCCTCGCCCTCGGCGGCGTGGCCCACATGGAGGCGCGTTGGCGCGCCAAAGGCGATCCAGGCTGGCACCGTGTCGTCGCCGCGACCTCGGTGATGCCCTTCGCCGCCGCCTGGGAGGGGCGCGCCAGGATCGGCCTCGCCGAGATCGGCTGGGGACGCATGGCGCTTGGCCTCGGGCTCTATTTCGTCCTTCTGTTCGGCCACCAATGGGCGATCGGCGCCAGCCCCGGGCCTCTTTAGCGGCCCGGCAGGGCCGTCAGGCCACTAAGATTAATCCCTTGATCTTAGTTACCTGAGGACCTATATTAAGATCAATCAACTGATCTTAATAGCCTAACATGCTTGAAGTCACTGAAAAAGAAGTCGAAACGCGCCTCACCTTTGACAATCCCTGGTGGGGTGAGCGGGCGGGAATCGCCGCCGAAATCAGGGGATGGCCCAAACGGGCCTATTTCGAGACCTTCGCCAAGCTTGTCACGGAGACGGACGTTCGCCGCGCCGTCGTCCTGATGGGACCACGCCGGGTCGGCAAGACGGTCATGATCCAGCAGACGATCCAGCATCTGATCGACCGGGGCACGGCGCCGAAATCGATTTTTTACGTCTCCGTTGACACTCCGACTTATATGGGCCTGCCGCTGGAACGGCTGTTCCGGTTGTTCACGGAGCAGTTTGGCCACCGGCGCGAAAGCCGGCTCTACGTTTTTTTCGATGAGGTCCAGTACCTGAAAGACTGGCAGGTCCACCTCAAATCGCTGGTCGATTCGTTCCCGGCCGCGCGGTTCGTCGCCTCCGGTTCGGCGGCCGCGGCGCTTAGACTCAAAAGCCGGGAGTCAGGGGCAGGACGGTTCACCGATTTCCTGCTGCCGCCTTTGACCTTCGCCGAATTCTTGTCGTTCTCGGAACGAGAGCAAGACCTTTTCCCCGATGGCGGCGATACCATCGAAGCAACGGATTTGTCCCCTGACTTCATCAGGTTGCTTAACCGCGATTTCATCGAGTACTTAAATTACGGAGGGTTTCCAGAGGCTGTCTTTTCCGACAGGATTCGGACGGACTTCCGGCATTTCGTCGGCAGCGACATCATCGACAAGGTCCTGCTCCGTGATCTTCCCAGCCTGTACGGGATAAGCGACACACAGGAGTTGAACCGCCTGTTCGCCACTCTTGCGTACAACACGGGCAACGAGGTCGGCCTGGAGGGCCTTTCCAGATCGTCGGGCGTCGCCAAGAACACCTTGAAGCGGTTCTTGGAGTATCTCGAGGCGGCGTTCTTGATCCGGCGCGTCCGCCGCGTCGATCAAAACGCGAAACGATTCAAGCGCTCTGTCACGTTCAAAGTTTACCTGACCAATCCTTGTTTGCGCGCGGCGTTGTTCGGACCCGTCAGTGCTTCAGACAGGGCGATGGGCCGTCTGGCGGAAACCGGCGTTCTCAGCCAGTGGCTGCATTCCCAAGGGAGCGTCGAGCAGATCTTTTATGCCCGCTGGAAAGACGGGGAAGTGGATTTTGTGGAGTTGGATATGGCCACCCAGTCTCCGGTGAAAGCGGTAGAGGTCAAATGGAGCGACCGCCACAGGACACACCCGGGCGAGCTCGCGACTTTCACCACTTTCGTAAGGGAAAATCGAGTGCCGGAGCACTATCTGCTGACGCGATCTCATTCGGGAGATGGCGAAGTGGCCGGCATACCTGTGCGTTTCGTGCCGGTCAGTTTCTTCTGTTACCGGTTTGGCAAGGCCGCCATAAAGATGGGATTGGCTGTTCAGTCGGTTTCTTGGCGTCTATAACTCTGGCCAACCTCTGTCGCGCCCGCGCCTTACCCCCGGCCCTTCTTCATCAGCCTGAGGCGCAGGGCGTTGAGCTTGATGAAGCCCTCGGCGTCGCGCTGGTCGTAGACCGTGTCGGCCTCGAAGGTGGCGAGCGCCTGGTCATAGAGGCTGACCGGCGATTTACGCCCGGTGATGGCCACCGAGCCCTTATAGAGCTTGAGCCTGACGGTGCCGGTGACGTGCTCCTGGCTGTCGTCGATCGCCGCCTGGATCATCTCGCGCTCGGGCGAGAACCAGAAGCCGTTGTAAACCAGCTCGGCGTAACGCGGCATCAGCTCGTCCTTGAGATGGGCGGCGCCGCGATCGAGGGTGATGCTCTCCACCGCCCGGTGGGCGGCGATGAGCAGGGTGCCGCCCGGCGTCTCGTAGACGCCGCGGGACTTCATGCCGACGAAACGGTTCTCGACGATATCGGCGCGGCCGATGCCGTTCTTACCGCCGAGATCGTTGAGGCGCGCCAGCAGTTGCGCCGGCGTGAGGCGCTCGCCGTCGATCGCCACCGGGTCGCCGGCCTCGAATTCGATCTCGACATAGCTCGGCCTGTCCGGCGCCTCCTCGGGCGCGACGGTGCGGGTGAACATGGACTCGACCGGCTCGACCCAGGGGTCCTCGAGCGCCTTGCCTTCATAGGAGATGTGCAGAAGGTTGGCGTCGGTCGAATAAGGCGGCTCGCCCGATTCGTCGGTGGCAACGTCGATGCCATGGGCGGCGGCATAGTCGATCAGCTTGCTCCGGGAGGTGAGGTCCCATTCGCGCCACGGCGCGATCACCCGGATGTCGGGGTTGAGCGCGTAATAGGCGAGCTCGAAGCGCACCTGATCGTTGCCCTTGCCGGTGGCGCCATGCGCCACGGCGTCGGCGCCGGTGGCGGCGGCGATCTCGATCTGGCGCTTGGCGATGAGGGGGCGGGCGATCGAGGTGCCGAGCAGATAGACCCCTTCGTAAAGGGCGTTGGCGCGGAACATCGGGAAGACGTAATCGGTGACGAACTCCTCGCGGAGATCCTCGACATGGATCTCCTCGATGCCCATTTTTTCGGCCTTGGCCCGGGCGTCGGCGATCTCCTCGCCCTGGCCGAGGTCGGCGGTGAAGGTCACCACCTGGCAACCGTAATTCTCCTGCAGCCAGCGCAGGATCACCGAGGTATCGAG
>JADFJG010000096.1 GCA_022566265.1 Pseudomonadota bacterium
CAGATGGAAGCGTTTGACCGGGATTATTTTGCGCCGTGGCTAGGCGCGCGCCGCATGGCGATGCTTGAGCATCGGCAAAGGGGCGCAACGACGCCACGGCGCAAAAGAACCCGGCCTTCGGTGGGGCAAAACGGCCTCTCGGATGCGTCGCGACGCTTGCCCGATGTCCCACATCGCGCGGCGCGGCGCTCCTACCCGAGAGACCGTTTTGCCGCCATCAAATCGCTTCCATCTGGCCGGATAATGCTCTAAATCAGAGCCGGAAATCGGATCGGATATCATGCCCACATCGCCGCGTCCCCATCGTCTAGAGGCCTAGGACTCCACTCTTTCAAGGTGGCAACACGGGTTCGAACCCCGTTGGGGACGCCAACATTTTCGCCAGCCCGGCCGGCGCCTTGAGGGCGGGCCGGCGCCAACCGGTCTTTTCCCGGCTAATTTCCGGGGTTCGAAAGGTCGGTGAAACAGCAGGGGGCGCGCCCGATCGGCGCGCTATCGGCGCCCTCGGGCACGGCCCCTTCGATAAGCGGCTAAATAACCAGAATGACCACGGCCCCGACGAGGGCCGCGACGCCAAGGGCGATGGCGCAGTCTATTATCTTTGTCATTGTTACCTCCCGCTAAGATTATATTGTAATGTCAATAATTAATCCACGTTCAATTGCGGTAAAAACCCGACTTTTTGCCGAGAATAGTAAAATCTATAGAGGATTGATATTTTGGGAAAGAGCCTGGAATAGAGTAGAGAATAATCGTAACACACTGAATTAAAGGAAATATTTTTAAGAATGGAGGAATCGAGAAAGAGGTTGCCCGCCGTCTATTTGATGAACATCCTAGATTTATAACCAGGGGTGATCTGAAAGTCAACGGCCCATTATTGGTTATTCTCTAACCTATTTAAGCCCGGTCTATGGTGGTGGACCCTGACGCCAGGGCCAGACAACCCTACCGGTCGTCAACGAGATCGGAGCGCCGGGATCAATTGCCGGGCGGGCCACCCGGATCGAGGGCGCCGACATCGCTCGACGCGTAAACGCTCGGCGGCGGAGTATCGACCACGGTCTCGCCGCGAGCCGCGCGGCCTGGCATCGAGCACCGGGTAAGGAGGACCGCCCGCCCGCCCAGCCCGAATATTTCATGAAGGCGCTCCCTCGGGGTGTGTTGAGTGTATTACTTCAAGGGCTCGATTCGTTTATCGAAAAGAGACGCTTTGTACCCTCGTCCGCTGAACGGTTTTGCGCCGGCCCTGTTTGTCCAAATCGGCGCACCAAACCTCGAGCCATAGCTAGTACTTACTTTCATAGAAGGGTGACACATCTGACGGCCTTGCGGGTTCTTCGGCTAGGAGCGTGGTCCGCCGTGATGGGAGCCCATCACAAGGGCCGCGCGACGACGTCCGAAGGGCCCGCAAGGCCGCCCGGAGGGTCGCTTTTCGCGGCCACCGGAGGGCGTCACCGCCGCTTGACGATGTCCAGACATCGACGGCGCGACGCCTCCTACCCGGCGGCCGCGAAAAGACGATCATATGTATCACCCTTCTATGAAAGTAAGTACTGGGCTATGACTTTCGGCTTCGCACACCGCCTTGGACAAACATTGCTCGCCGCAAATTCCGTTCCCTTCATGAAATATCCGGGTTAGTCGCCTTCGGTCCCCTGGGCGCGGCGTTCGAGGGCCTCGAACTCGGCCAGTCCCAGCAGGGCGTTGTATTCGTCGAAGGACGCGAGCTCATCGACGATCCCGGCGATGGTGCCGTCGCGCTTGAGCGCCGCCAGCAGCCGGCGGACCACGGGGATGATGCCCATGACCAACGCCGTCGGGAAGACCCCGATCTTGACCCCGAGGGAGGCGAGATCATCGGGGGGCGCGACCGGCGTCCGGCCGGTCGAATCCAAGGGGCAGAGGAGGGGGGCGCCGAGGCGCCCGGCGGCCTCGAGCTGGGCAAGGTCCAACGGCGGCGCCATCAAGAGCATGTCGGCGCCGGCCTCGATATAGGCGCCCGCGCGATCGAGCGCGGCGTCGAAGCCGTCGACGGCGGTGGCATCGGTGCGGGCGATGATCACCATGTCGGGATCGCGCCGGGCATCGAGGGCGGCCTTGATCTTGCCGACCATCTCAGCCGTGCCGATCAGCTGCTTGCCGGCGAAATGGCCGCAGCGCTTGGGCGAGGCCTGGTCCTCGATATGGAGGCCGGCGACGCCGGCGCGCTCGAACTCGCGGACGGCGCGGCGCACATTGAGGGCATTGCCGTAGCCGTTATCGGCGTCGATAAGCAGGGGAAGCCCGGCCGCGTCATTGATGCGTCGGGCATGATCGGCCACCTCGGTCAGGGTCAGCAGGCCGACGTCGGCCATCCCCAGGCGCACCGCCGTCGTCGCGTTGCCGCCCATATAGACGATCTCGAAGCCGGCCTCCTTGACCAGGCGCGCCGAAAGCGGATCGACGACGCCGGGCGCGAGGACGCAGCCCGGCCGGGCGATCAGCCGGCGCAAATCGGCGGCGCCGCGCCCGCTCATCGGCTTGGCCTAGAATCGGTTAGACCGGACTTGGATGACCGAGGCGCCATCGCCGCGCTCCTATTCCCCGGCCCGCCGGCCGGGCGCCCATCCCGTGGCGGGAGCTGGGCGTACCAGGTCCGCGGTATCGTCGCCGCCGATAGTACAGGGGTCGATCGCCCGATATCCCCTGTCATGGTCCGATGGCACATCCGATGGCCTTTTGTGCGGATCGTCCCGGGAGGGGGCGGCGCTAAACCCGTTCCTGGGCCGGCGATTCGCTGTAGTCGGTAAGCTCCCTCAAGCCTCTGAAGTCGAGAATCCTCGCGCTTTGGCGGTTGATTTCGAGAAGACCCTCGTGGCGCAGGCCCTGGAGGGTGCGGGAGACGTGGACCTTGGTCAGGCCAAGGGCGTCGGCGATGTGCTCCTGGCGCAGATGGAAGGGGAAGGAGCCGCCGTTCACCAAGCCGCGGTGGGCCAATTGATCGTGCAGCACAAGCGCCAGCCGGGCGATCCGCTCCTTCGCCGTGCGCCGGCCGAGGTCCGAGAGCCGCTCGTCCGCGAGGGCCTGGCGGGAGGCCGAATATTTCAGCAGCTCCCACTCATATGCGGGCTTGCGCCTGAGAAGATCGCGGAACTTCTCCTTGTCGAAGATGCACAGGCTGACGGGCGTCAGGCTCTGCACCGAATGAGGCATGGCCTTGAACCACAGCACATGCAGGCCGATGAAGCTCCCCGGCAACAGGAATTCGAGGATCTGGCGGCGCCCGTCGGGCAGGAGCTTGTAGGTGAAGGCCCAGCCGTCGTAAAGGGTGAAGACCTCGTCCGCTTCCATTTCCTCGCGGTAGATGTTCCGCTTCGGCGGCAGGAGTCGCTGCCCCGCCCTGGCGGATTGCAGGAAATTGAGGGAACCGGCAGGCACCGCCGAATAGGACGCGAACCGGCGTACGGGACAGGCGTTGCAATTGCCCGGCAACAATGGAGAGTCGCGAAATCGTGCTGTGGCTGGAGCCATTTCCTCCCTTTCACCTCCGGCTTCTATGGCGGGGAAACCCGCCCGTCCGATGTTTCGGCGTTTAATTTTGGCGCCCCCCGCCCCGGCGGGCGGACGGGACGCCTACCGAGTGGTCCTATTCACCAATATAGCGTTCCTCATGGCTGACCGTAAAGATAATCGCCCCGATTCCAAAGGCCTGGAGCAAAACATCCTCATAGGGAACGATCGCCGTCACCTTGACGACATTGATGTCCAGCGTCACCCCGTCCACCACCACCGGGGACGCGGGCGGCACCGGCCCGGTGATGCAAACGGTCTGGTATGCGGTCGAAATGTTCGCCGCGTCCCAGGCCGGCATGAGCGGGCTTTCGGTCGAGACAGGGTTCATCCTGCCGTACATGGCGAGGTCCTTGGCGTCACCGGCGGGGGTCGTGGCCCCCACCATGGCGCCGGTCTCGGCGCAGTTCACCTCGAACGGGGTCAACTCGTCATAGCCCGGCACGCGCGCAATATAGCGCGCCGCGTCGCGCACCGACTTGGTGACCACGTGGTGCTGTTCCAAGGCGCGTCCGATATCGAAGATACCGAACAGGAACGGCATCAGGATCAAGAACACGAACAGGGCGAATTCGACCGTCGCCGTTCCCGATTCCGAGCGACTCAATCGTCTGATGAATTGCATGGCGCCAATATTGCTCATTTTTCCTCACCTGCGGTAAAGCTGGACGACGTCGCGGACCAGATTTTCCATGGCGCCCTCGTCCAGCGTGCCGAGAATTTCGGCATAAATCTCGGAATCACTGGGATTTTTCATCGGCTCGGTTAGGAATACGTAAACGTACTCCGGGATTTTGAAGGAGAATTTGCCGTTGGTGCCGATCCCGTTCGCTTTCAATGCTTCGCAGTTGGCGATCGCGATCGGCATGATGCGGCGATCCTGGAGCAGCTTCATGTCACGCTGCTTGACGGGAAAATAGCCGTAACCCGGGATCGCCGGCGGGGTCCCCTGGAAGCACTGTGTGCGGCCGTTCTCGGCGGTCTGGGCCACCGGGGTGCCGCCGGCGTCGTAGATGGTCTTGGACGGGGTGACCACGGACACAGGGGTCGATTCGAGCTCGTAGCGATAGGTTTCGTAGCGCGTCGGCGGCCACGGCGTGGAGCCGGTCACCGAATCCCAGTCGGACGGCTTGCAGGTCGGATTGGTGCCCTGGTTGCAGCCGTGATTGATCCTGAAATATTCGCGGTGATCCCAGATGGCGTTACCGAGGCGTTCATTGCCGTTGATATTGCCCGGCACGGTCCCGCAGTCGTCGTCGATGTGACACTGGTCCCTCGGCATTCTCGTGGCTTCGGCGGACGGCAGGTCCGAGTATTCGCACATCGCGGCGTTGCCGTTGACGCTGTTCGGCGGCTTGCCGCCCTGGGTGACGTTCGCCGCCGGGGTGAATATGTCCTTGTTGCGCCACGGGTCGTTGGTGTTGTCTTTCGCCTGGGGCGTCCAGTAGTCGAAGCGGACGTTGATGCCGGTGCGGACCATCTGCAGATCGACGCCGGTCTTCGTCGTCGCCCGATCCATACTGACGCAGGTGCCGTCGGCCGAGGCGAGAGCGTCCTTGATCGCGCTGGCTCCGCAGTTGGTCTGGCCTTCGGTGCCGGCGGGGCACAGCAGGCCGAAATTGCCCGGCGTCAAGGTCCCGCCATCGCCCTGGTTGAACATCTTCATCTGCCGGCCCTCGAGGGCGTTCATGTCGACCGGCAGTTCCATATCGGTGTTCCCGGTGGGTTCCGAGGGGTTGCACATGAACATCGGCGGAACGGTGCAGACCACCGGATTTTGTCCCGCTACCGAGTTCGCCGCGGTGGCCGCGGTGTTGGGTCCGCCAACGACCTGGATGAGGAAATTCGTCACCTCCCGCGCCCCGATATAGACCTCGATGAAGCGGGCGAGGTTGTCGGATGTGGTCAAATTGACCGCCGTGATGGGATCGTCGTCGTCGACCGGAAGGTCCTTGAGGAACCTGATGCAGGGCGCCACCGGCGGGTCGGCGCACGGCTTGGGATCGACGGTGACCTGTTTGCCGCCGCCGTCGGTGGCGTAGGTCTGGAGGTTGGCGGCGGCGCCGGCGGCGGCGCGGGCCCTGTCGATGGCGCCGGGAAAGCGGTTGAGCTCCCCCGCTCCCGCCAGCGCCGCGGCGTCGGCGGCGCCCTGCAATTCGGTGTTCAAGGTAATCAAACGGCCGAGGTCCAGGGTCAGCGCCCCGATCCCGATCAGGACCGGCGCTATCAAGGCCACATAGATCGCGATCGCGCCCTTGACGTCGCGGACCAACGACCGCGACCGGGTCGGCCCGCTCTTCTTCGGTCGGCTGTCAGTCATCAATTTCTCCTTCACCGCCGCCTCCCGCGATCAATGGCCGGCAAGCTGCCGGCTTCCGCCGGGATACCCCCACGGCCGGGATACCCCCACGGCCGGGATACCAAGGCATCATCGTTCCTGTTGCTGACCGCGCCCGCGGCGGCACGCTCGGTCGGAGCGTGCCGCCGGTGGCATTCGCATTCTTCGGGATCCAGCCCTTTAGAACGTCCCCGTATTACAGGCCGGGGCGTCGCCGAGGCAGGACGCCATGGAATTGAACAGCGTTCCGATGGCGCCGCTCATCGCCAGCACGCCGGCGATGATGAAGACGGCGACCAGCGCCATGATCAAGGCATACTCGACGGCGTTGGCGCCGCCCTTGTCACGAAGAAGGGTGATGACGTAGTTCTGAAGTATCCACAGCATGTTGAACCTCTTGAAGTCACTCTCATGAACCGAATTGCTAACGCGCATGAACCTGGCAACGGTGACGATGCCGGTCGGCCTCGGTTGCTGGCGGGGTGGAGAGGAATCCCATCCTCGTCCTGGCTCCGCCAGAGATGAAATACTTGGATGGCCGGCCTTTTCATTTACCGTTGTTTTCAGTGCCCATTATAGTAAATAACAGACGTAATAACAACATCTTTTTTCTTAATAAAGATGATTAATGTTTATTGTTAACGATTATGGTTAATCCTGAATTCGTCAATGATTTCAAGCCTATTTTTAAATCCGCGCATTTGATTTAAATCCAAATCTTTACTTTAGAGGCAAGGTGGCCGCGCCGGCGGGATCGCGCCGGTATTTCATCGGCATCGGTGGCCCCGGGGCGGGTTCCGGCGAGTCGGCCAAGGGGGCCGGTCAAGTAAAGAGGCGCCTTTGAGTACGGACCGGGGGGGCGCGGCGGACCCGACGATTCCGCTGTGGCGTCCGCGGCCGGCGGGATATATCTTAGGCGCGGCCCCGCGTCGGGGTTGCTTAGGAGGGGTTCCTTAGATGCAAAAAATCCGCACGGCGGTCGTCGGCGTCGGCCATTTCGGGCGCTTCCACGCCGAGAAATATGCCGGCCTCGCGGCGGCGGAGTTGGTCGCGGTGGTCGATACAGACCGTCCCCGCGCCGAGCTCGTGGCCAAGGAATTGGGTGTCCGGCCGGTGTTCGAATATCGCGAGATTCTCGGCCAGGTCGACGCCGTCAGCATCGTCGTCCCCACCGCCCTTCATTACCAGGTGGCCAAGGCGTTTCTCGAGCACGGCCAGCATGTGCTGGTCGAGAAGCCGATCACCGACGATCTCGCCCAGGCGGACGAACTCATCGGGCTTGCCAGGGCCAACGGGTTGACGCTTCAGGTCGGGCACGTCGAGAGGTTTTCCGCCGTGCGCCTCGGAATCGAGGGGATCGTCGAGGACCCCGTGTTCATCGAATGCAACCGGCTGGCGCCGTTTCCGGCGCGCGGCGCGGACATCGACGTCATATTGGATCTGATGATCCACGACATCGATATCATTCTCGATCTCGTCGGCGCCCCGGTGGTGGAGGTCCATGCGGTCGGCGTCCCGGTGCTGACCGGCGAGGTGGATATCGCCAACGCCCGGGTTCGTTTCGCCAACGGCTGCATCGCCAACATAACCGCCAGCCGCGTCAGCATGAAGGACGAACGCAAGATGAGGATTTTCCAGCGCCACGCCTATCTTTCCATCGATTTCCTCAACAATTCGGTGGTCATCGCCGGCATCCCCGACGCCGAGACCTTCACCGGCCCCGGCTCGGTCAAGGTCGAGGAGCGCCATTTCGAGGAGGGCGACAAGCTTGCCCGCGAGATCGAGGCGTTCGTCGTCGCGGTGACCGATGGATCGCCGCCGCTGGTGAGTGGCGAGGACAGCCGCCGGGCGCTCGAGGCGGCGTTGATGATCACCCGTACCCTCGAAACCTCCCCGAGGCCCGCCGGCGAGCCGGCCTCGCGCCTGGCCTGAGCTCGCCGGACGTGAAGCCGCCGACCCTCCCCGTCGCCGATTTGCCCTTCGTCGATTTGCCCTTCGTCGATTTGAAGGCGCAGCAGCGGCGCCTGGGGGGCCGAATCCGGGCCCGTATCGACGCCGTGTTGGGTCACCGCCAGTTCATCCTCGGGCCCGAGGTCACCGAGCTCGAGGCCGCGCTCGCCCGCTTCACCGGCGCCGCCCACGCGATCGGCGTTTCCAGCGGCACCGATGCGCTGTTGATCGCCCTCATGGCCGAGGGCATCGGCGCCGGGGCCGCCGTCTTCATGCCCGCTTTCGGCTTCGCCGCCACCGCCGAGGTCGCACTCGCCTTGGGGGCGGAGCCGGTGTTCGTCGATGTCGAGCCGCAAAGCTTCAACATCGACGCCCAAGACCTTGAGCGGCGCATCGGCGCGGTGCTGACGGCGGGACGCCTGACGCCGGCGGCGGTGATCGCGGTCGATCTTTTCGGCCTGCCGGCGGATTACGCCGCCCTCGATGACGTCGCCCGGCGTCATCGCCTATTGGTGCTGGCCGACGCCGCCCAGAGCTTCGGCGGGCGCATCGGCGAGGTGCCGGTGGGTCGGCTGGCGCCGGTCACGGCGACCAGCTTCTATCCCTCCAAGCCCTTGGGATGTTACGGCGACGGCGGCGCCATTTTTACCGGCGACGATGACCGCGCCGCCCGGATGCGCTCGATCCGCGTCCATGGCCAGGGCGCCGATCCGTCGGACATCGTCCGCCTCGGCGTCAACGGCCGCCTCGACACCCTCCAGGCGGCGATCCTGCTGGCCAAGCTCGAGGTGTTCGCCGAAGAATTGGCCGCCCGCGAAGCCCTCGCCGCTCTCTACGACCAGGGATTGAAGGATGTGGTGACGACGCCGGCGCGCATCCCCGGCCGCCAATGCGCCTGGGCGGTCTATTCGATCCTGACCGACAGACGCGATCAGGTGCGCCAGGCCCTGGCGGGCGAGGGGATCCCAAGCATGACCTATTATCGGCGCCCGCTGCACCTTCAGCCGGCGTTCGAACGCTACGGCGAAGGGCCGGGCTCGCTTCCCATCAGCGAGGGGTTGTGCGCCCGGATCCTGAGCCTTCCCATGCATCCCTACATGGACCGCGACACCGCCGGGCGCATCATCGACGCCGTCGCCCGGGCGCTCAAGTAACGCTTAGGGCAAAGGCCCGGCCCCGGCGCCGGGCGCCGTCAGTCGAACTGCTTGGGCAGCAGGAAGTTCTGGCGAAAGGTGGTTCCGCCGGCGAACTTCATCAGCCACCAGTGAAATTTGTAGAGATGCACGATGTTCCGTTTCCTCTCGGCCGCGGTACGCTTCCTGAGGCCCGCCTTGACGGAGACCCTGCCGGCGGCGCCTCCGGTCTTGCAGGACCAGTTGCGCGAGCTCAGGATGGCGCAATTCTTCAATAGCGTGAGGTTCGCATCATCCGAATCGAGCCGCCAGGAAACCACCTCGGTGGCTCCGAGCTCGATCTTGTAGACGGTCCGCCCGAGGGGGATGAAGCCGGGGCAGGTCTTCGCCGAGCGGCCCTTTTCGATGCATATCGCCGGGTAGACGGTAAGCTCGTCGGTAATCCTCTCCCACGGCACGAAAACGATGCCGGCGACGATGGCGACGATCCACAGAAGCGCCGCCATGGCTCAACGCTTCCCTTGGGCTGAGTGAGGGTGACGCAGGCATGGTGTGGTTGGCATCGATGTCTCCTTGCTCATGCTAGGGCAGACGCGCCCGCAGCCTTTTTCTCTTTTTCATCGTCCTGAGCCAGTAAAGGCCGCGGCCGATGAGCCTCGCCACACTGACCAGGACCAACAGCACGACGATCCACGCCACCAACGAGATGAACGCCGAGAAGACGCCGCCGTGCCATTCCGGCTTGATCTCGAATCGCCGGGCGAGGCCGAGGGTGGCGTCATATTTCAACAGGAACGAGATAAGTGAATCGCCGGGATAGAAATAGGCCTGGGCCGCCCAGTCGGGCAGCCGCGTCAGGATCGCCCGGGCGTCGTCAAGCGTCAGCGCGCCGTCGCCGTCCATGTCCAGTAAGCGCCCGATCGGCGTCTCGGCCAAACCTGTTTCCTCCCTTTGGATCCGGCGCCCCCGCCGGCATCCCACTCCGCCCTCTCATGCCCTCACCGATCCCTTGGACATCGTCGCGGCGGCGGAGTGAACCCGGCGCGGCGCGAGAGAGCATCCGGCTGTATTCGGTCCAAGGTCACATGCGGATCGGTGCGGGCGCCATGATAGTGACCCGAGGCAAGGTTTTCAAATGGATCGAAGGGCCCGGGCGGGGATGGAGGGGGATACCGGGTAAGGGCAAAGTACAAGGGGCAGGCCGAAGCCTGCCCCTGCAATTTTGTGCCATAAAGGCTTGTTAACGGATGCTTCGGTCCGAAGACCTCCGCCAAGGGACCGCGATCTCCTATCGGCTAAAATAGTTGCAACGATCCAAGCTAAGTAGATACTTAACCAAAAGGGTCCGCTCATTTACAACCATAAGATACTGGGAGGGCGCCATGACCTATCGACTCGGCATCGACGTCGGCACCAATTCCATCGGCTGGTGTCTCTTGGACCTGAACCGCGACGGCGAGCCCACGGGCATCGGGGACATCGGGGTTCGCATCTTCCACGACAGCCGCGATCCGCAAAGCGGCACTTCGCTGGCGGTGGACCGGCGCACGGCGCGCGGCATGCGCCGCCGCCGCGACCGCTACCTGCTTCGCCGCCGGGACCTCATGGACGCTTTGATCCGTATGGGCCTCATGCCCAAGGACGAAGCGGCGCGCAAGGCCTTGGAGCGGATCGATCCTTACGAGTTGCGCAAGCGGGGATTGGACGAGAGGCTCAGTTTGCACCAGCTTGGCCGCGCCATCTTCCACCTCAGCCAGCGCCGGGGGTTTCGCAGTAACCGAAAGACCGACAGAGCGGAATCGGAAGCCAAGGAATCGGGCAAGATAAAAATCGCCGCCGACAAGCTGACCGACGCCATGGCCGATAGCGGCGCCCGCACCCTTGGAGAGTTCCTGGCCAGGCGTCACCGGAAACACCGGCCCGTGCGCGCGCGGCTCAGGGGCGAGGGCGCCAAGGCGGAATACGACTTCTATCCCCAGCGGGCGATGCTGGAAGAGGAATTCGGCAAGCTGTGGCAAGCCCAGGCAGGATTTCACTCCGAATTGACACCCGAGAAGCGGGACGCCCTTCGCGGCATCCTCTTCCGCCAGCGTCCACTGAGGCCGGTCGATCCCGGCAAGTGCGCCCTCGATCCGGCGAAGGACAAGGACGACACAGGGGGTTTCCGCGCCCCTTGGGCCCTGCCGCTGACCCAGCGCTTCCGCATCTACCAGGAACTCGCCAACCTGCGGATGATCCTTCCGGACTATTCCGAGCAAGATCTGGATCCTGAACAAAGGGAAACCCTGGCGAAGGAACTTGGGCGAAAATCCAAGGTCACTTTCAAGGCCATGCGCAGGATTTTGCGTATTTCCCAAGATGTTCGGTTCAACCTCGAATCGGAAAAGCGCGACCACTTGAAGGGAGATGAAACAGCGGTCGTGCTGTCGAAGAAAGACCGGTTCGGCCCGCGCTGGCATGAGCTCGGCGACGAAGAGCAATCCGAGATCGTCGAAAGGCTGTTGGCGGAAGAGGACGAGGAGGCCCTGGCCGCGTGGCTGACGGGCTCCTGGGATTTGGCTTCGGATCAGGCCCGGGCGGTGGTGGAGGCCCGCCTGCCGGAGGGGTACTGCCGCCTCGGCCGCCGGGCGCTCGGGCGGATGGTGCCGATCATGCGCGACCAGGGCCTGGTCTATGCCGACGCGGCCAAGGAAGCCGGCTACCACCACTCGGACAGACGTCCCGACGAGGTGCTCGACCGGCTGCCCTATTACGGCGAGGCCCTGGAGCGTCATGTCTCCGGCAGCGGCGACCCGGAACACACGGTCGAAGAGAGGTTCGGCCGCATCGCCAACCCGACGGTGCATGTCGGGCTCAACCAGCTTCGCAGACTGGTCAACAGTGTTGCCGAGCGCCACGGCGCCCCGGCGGAGATCGTCGTCGAGCTCGCCCGCGAATTGAAGCAAAGCCGCGACCAGAAGAAGCGAATTCAGAAAGATCAGGCGGAAAACCAGCGCAAGAACGACCTGCGCCGGGCCAAGCTGGCCGAGATCGGCGAACTGGACAGCGGCGAGAACCGGATGAAGCTACGCCTGTGGGAGGAGTTGAACCCCGGCGATCCCTTGGACCGGCGCTGTGTCTACACCGGCGAGCAAATCTCGGTGAGGAAACTGTTCAGCCCCCAGGTCGAGGTCGACCACATCCTGCCGTTCTCGAAGACGCTCGACAACAGCGCCGCCAACAGGACCGTCTCCATGCGTTATGCCAACCGGGCCAAGGGCAACCGCTCGCCCCACGCGGCCTTCGGTCACGGCCCGCGTATCGGCGGCAAGTCATACGATTGGACGGGAATCCTGCTTCGCTCACAGGCGTTGCCGAAGAACAAGCGCTGGCGGTTCGGAGCCGACGCCATGGACCGGTTCGAGACGGAGGAAAAGGACTTCCTCGACCGTCAGCTCACCGACACGGCCTATTTGGCGAAGGTGACGCGTGAGTACCTGACGCACGTCTGCCCGGCCGAAAAGGTATGGGTCGTTCCGGGACGCTTGACCGCCATGTTGCGCGGCAAGTGGGGACTGAACAGCCTGCTTTCCGACGCCAACCTGAAGAACCGCGTCGATCACCGCCATCACGCCATCGACGCCGTGGTGGCGGCGCTGACGGCGCGGGGAATGCTGCAAAGGATCGCCCGGGCGGCGGAGGACAGCCGCGAGCGGCTGATCGACGACATGCCGGTGCCCTGGACCGGCTTTCGCGACGAATTGCGCGAGGCGCTGAACCGGATCGTCGTGTCGCAGAAGCCCGATCACGGCAACCAGGGCAAGTTACACGAGGAAACCGCTTACGGCCTGATCAAGGATCCGGCACGCGAGGACGGCTTCAACCTCGTCTACCGCAAGCCCTTCGAGGATATCAACACCAACGAAATCGCGCGTATTCGCGACTCCGCGCTCCGCGCCCGGGTTACGGAATACGTTTCCAGGGAGTTACCCAAGAACGAGAGAAAAGGGCCGAAGCTGAAGCAGGCCCTTGCCGCCTTCGCCGGCGACAACGCCATCCGCCGCGTGCGCCTGATGAAGAAGGAGGCGGACGTGATCCCCATCGCCGGACCGGACGGCGCACCCTTCAAGGCCTACAGCCCCGGCGACAACCACCATATCGACATTTTCGAATTGCCGGGCGGCAAATGGGACGGCGAGGCCGTTACCGTGTTCCAGGCCAACCAACGGGGCTATGCGTCCCGTTGGCCGGAGCAACATCCCGGCGCCAAGCTGGTGATGCGCGTGCACAAGGGGGACCTTCTGAAGCTTGAATTTAAGGGCGGCGAAGAGGTGATGCGGGTGGTCAAACTCGAAGTCAGCGCCAAACGCCTTTCCCTTGCCGGACACCACGAGGGCGGCAACCTGCAAAAGCGCCACGATGATAAGGACGATCCCTTCCGCTGGCTCTTCGCCTCCTTCAACAAGGTGCTGCGCGAAGGACGGGCCCGAAAAATAGGCGTCGATGTCACGGGCCGGGTGCGCGATCCGGGGCCGCCGTCATGATCGGCCGGGTGATCGGGTTTAGCCGATAGGAGATAGTGGGCCAAACGCAA
>JADFJG010000097.1 GCA_022566265.1 Pseudomonadota bacterium
GTTGAGCCGTCTTTATAACATGCGGGCAAACACCCCGGAAGGGATGATCCTCAAACTTGCGATTCGACGGTCGGATACGGCGGCATCAACACTAGCAATTAAGGCAAGAGCGCCCGCGCCGTTACGACATAAAACACCGGTCGAGATGGACCTAGAGCGGCTGTTGTCCGGGGGGGCGATATGACGGCGATCCCGGACAACCGCGTCGACGCGGAACTCTTGGCCCTTGAAGGCAATCTCATTGATGAATGCGCGGCCTTCGAAGCCAAGAGGGGGAAGACAGACGACGAGGTGGACGAGTGGGTAGATCGCATGAACGTGTTGGAGCGGCAATTTGCTGACATGCCAGCACACACCCTTGATGGCGTGGCGGCAAAGCTCCGGCGGCTCGATTACTCCAACCACAGGGGTGGTGGAACCCTGCCGGAGAAGCTACTGGTCAGGACGGCGCTTGAAGGCGTGGAGCGCCTGTTTCCTCGGCCGTCATAAACCTGTGACAGACCAGTCACAGGTTCTGCGTTGGTTGGTGTAGGTAAACTAGCCCCGGCTTCGGTCGGGGCTTTCTTCTGTTTGATCTAGATCAATGCTGGCGACCGGCCACCGTGGCAAGGTCCGGCTGTCAGTCGGGAAGTTGGTGCTCCCCGTACCACCGGCTGGGTCTAACTTCACCCATCGTACTCTGTAATACCCTGACAACTCGCCCCGGCTTCGGTCGGGGCTTTTCTTTCCCCGGCCCGAAAACCCCTCACAGCCCCCTACGGCGCCACCCGCCCGTCCAGGCTAGATCGCCCCATCCCACACCCGAGATCGCCACCAGCGCCCCGCCGCTGGCCCGTGGCTGGCGTTTTGTTTGCCCACCGTTAGCCGGACCGTCATCCCAAAGGACAAGGCCCTAGCCGTTTCCCGCTAAGACCTTGTTTTATTTGGCGCGCCCGAGAGGATTTGAACCTCCGACCCCAGGATTAGGAATCCTGTGCTCTATCCGACTGAGCTACGGGCGCGCGATGGGCATGGTGGATCGCCTGCTTTATAGCACAAGGCGCGCCTGCCCCGGCAAACCGGTTTTCGCGGACGCGCCCGGCGTGGAGGGGCCACCCCCACCTCCGACGGCCGCGAATCAGACGGTCATTTCGGGCGTTTTGGGGCTGTACGGAAAATCCCCCTGGAAACACCATTTTCCCGCCAGCGGCGCCGCGGGTTTCAGCTGGGGCGCTTTTTTATTGATTTATAAGAAGTTTAGGGTAGTTTATGAAAAGTTGCTAAACCTTCCTAACATGCCTATAGATGGATCCCCGCCTCAATCCATACGCACCCGGCGCTGGTAGCCCCCCTCCTGAGCTGGCTGGCCGAGACCCCATACTCGAAAGTATCGCCATCAGCCTTGATCGCATCAAAGCTGGGCGTCAAGCAAAGAGCATACTCTTGGTTGGCCTTCGAGGCGTTGGGAAAACGGTCCTCCTAAATCGAATCTCAACAGACGCCGAAGCCCGTGGAATTGTGTGTCTGAGCTTTGAGACACAGGAAGAACGATCCTTACCCGCTATGTTGGTCCCAGCATTGCGTGTTGCGCTGTTAAGACTGGACCGTTACGGGGGAGCAAGGGAAACCCTACAGCTAGCATGGCGAGGCCTCGCTAGCTTCATCAGTTCAGCGAAAGTGAAATACCAGGATATAGAAATCTCTCTTGATATTGCCCCTGAGCCTGGGACCGCGGACACCGGTGATCTCGAGCTGGATTTGTCAGACCTCCTGAATACCATCGGTAACGCCGCGAGTGACCGAGGGACAGCTGTCGCGATCTTCATCGACGAATTGCAATATGTGGAAGAAGGGGAATTAGCCGCCTTAATCACAGCTCTACACCGCTGCCAACAAGGCCCGTTGCCTATTACGGTCGTTGGCGCTGGCTTGCCACAATTGGTCGGAAAAACTGGTAGGGCTAAGTCATACGCTGAACGTCTTTTCGAATTTCCTGTCATTGGAGAGCTGGATCCCGAAGCAGCCATTCAGGCCGTACAAGCACCCGCCGCGCGCGAAGCGGTCGAATTCGAGGCAGACGCGCTTGAAGAAATTCTCAGGCAAACCCATGGATACCCTTATTTTTTGCAGGAGTGGGGAAAGCACGCGTGGCTCGTCGCGGAGCATTCGCCGATCACCCTGGACGATGTCAACAAAGCTACGGAGCTGGCGCTTGCGGCGCTTGATGAGAGCTTTTTCCGGGTTCGATACGACCGGTGTACTCGCCGAGAGAGACAGTATCTTCGGTCAATGGCGGAGCTAGGACCTGGCCCGCACAAATCAGGAGATATTGCAGGGATAATGCGAAGAAATGTCCAATCGGTGGCGCCACATAGGAGTACGCTTATCTCAAAGGGAATGATTTATAGCCCCCAACATGGAGATACGGCGTTTACCGTGCCATTGTTTGACGAATTTTTAAGGCGGACAACACCGCTAAATTTGGAAGAATAAATTGCTGTCGAAGTGAAGCTCCATTGTTCAACATTCTACCGATTGGTCTAGACGGTATCTTCTGGTTTACCCTCCCCCCCTTGCCCCCGGCAAACCGGTTTCGGCTGGGGAGGATCGCGCCCTAGCGCCTGGCCCTGGAACGGGGGCGGGCCCGGCGTGCCCGGCGTGAAGAGGACCTGCCCAGGGGCCGGGAATAGGTCAGCATGAGGGTGTTGGCGCCCGGGTTCCTGTCGTCGAGGCCGGCGTTCGACAAATGGTGAAACATGACGCCCAGGCGCGAGCGGTCGTCGAAGCGATAGGCGATCTGGGCGGCGGAGCGGAACTCCACCACATGGCCGAGATCCTTGCCGTCGCCCTTGCCATACACGCCGAACGAAAAACTCGGCGTCGCCACGATCCGCCTGCCGAAGAAGACATCGAGCCCCAGTCCGGCGTAGCCGTAGACGGCGCCGTCGAAGGTCACCATGACGCCGGCAAGGGGCTGGAGAAACAACAGTCTTTTCGCCGACAGGTACTCGAGCGAAACGACCCCGGCGGTAGCGTCGTCATTGAAGTCGAAGGCCCCGGCGCCGAAGGTCAGGAAATCCGGATCCTGGGCCCGCGCCGGCCCCGCCGCCGCGCCGATCAGCAAGAGCGCGCCAAGCAGAGCCCCCGACAGATGATTCTTCATCGCCTAACCCCTGAATGAAATCGCCACCGAAAATCGCGCCCGGCTATCTTAGGGCCCGGCTATCTTAGGGAATGGCCGTTGATCCGCAAAAGGAATTTTGCCCGCCTCGGGCGTCGGTCAATTCACCGCCCAGCTTTAGGGTTCGGAGCGCCGTGATTTGAACTTTTCCGTCGCCTTTACCAAGGCTTCGCGGATGCCGGGCTCGGTGGCGGCATGGCCGGCGTCGGGCACGATGACGTATTCGAGCCGCGCCTTCGCCCGCGCCGGCCAGGCCCGGACGAGCTCGTCGGCGGTGACGATGGGACAGACGACGTCATAGCGCCCCTGGACGATCACCGTCGGTATCTCCGCCAGCCGGTGCAGATTGTCGAGCAGCGCCCCTTCTTCCATGAAGGTGCGGTTGACGAAGTAATGGGCCTCGATGCGGGCGAGCCCCAGCGCCATGCCGTCCTTGCCGAACTCGGCGACGGTTTCGGGGCTTGGCAGCAATGTCGAGCAGGCGCCTTCGTAAGTGCTCCAGGCGCGCGCCGCCGGCATGTGCACCTTTGGATCGGCATCGGTCAGCCTCCGGTGATAGGCGCTCAGCAGATCGCCGCGCTCGGCGGCGGGAAGGAATTCGGCGAACCTGCGCCAGGCCTCCGGATATATCGCGCCCATGCCGTTGAGGAACCAGTCGATCTCGCTTCGCCGGCAGAGGAATATGCCGCGAAGGATGAGGCCGAGGCAGCGCTCGGGATGCGCTTCCCCATAGGCGAGCGCCAGCGTCGAGCCCCATGAACCGCCGAAGACCAGCCAGCCCTTGACTCCGAGATGGACGCGGAGCCTTTCCATGTCGGCGATCAGATGCGCCGTCGTGTTGTCCTCGATCTCGCCAAGCGGGCGCGACCGTCCGGCGCCGCGCTGATCGAAAATGATGATGCGGTAATAGGCCGGATCGAAGAAGCGGCGGTGATTGGGGGTGGCGCCGGCGCCGGGGCCGCCATGGAGGAACACCACCGGCACGCCCTTTGCGTTGCCGGAGACTTCCCAATACATGACATGAAGACCATCAAGCTCGAGAAGCCCGGTAACACCCGGTTCGATCCTGGGGAAAAGTTCCGTCGGCATGAAATGGCGGCTCCCGGGTAAAGATTGGCGGCGGGGCAATCATAATTTCGCCGCCGGCTTTTGGCAAAAGCGGAAATTCCCCTTCCACCGGCGCGCATGGGCGGGGTTACAATAGGGCGATGGCGCGCCTGTTCACCCCTCTCCTGATCCTCCTCCTCGTCCTCGCCGGCGGGCACGGGGCGCCGGCGAAGGATAAAGGCGGTCTGACGCACGCCGGCACCGGCGTCGTCAAGAAGATCGTCGACGGCGACACGCTGATCTTCGACGACGGCCGCGAGGTCCGCCTGGTGGGAATCCAGGCGCCCAAACTGCCGCTCGGCCGGGCCGGCTTCGCCGAATGGCCGCTGGCGCGCGAAGCCAAGGCGGCGCTCTCGGCGCTCACGCTCGGGCGCGAGCTTACCCTTTCCCATGGCGGGCGCCGGAGCGATCGCCATGGCCGGCTGCTGGCCCATTTGCATGATCGCTCCGGGCGCTGGATCCAGGGCGAGTTGATCGCCCTGGGCATGGCAAGGGTCTACAGCTTCGCCGACAACCGCTCGCTTGTCGAAGAAATGCTCGGCCTGGAAAAGGCGGCGCGGACGGCCGGGCGCGGCATCTGGGCCCATCCCTTCTACGACGTCATCCATCAGCGCGACTCGCTGCGATATTTGAACACCTTCCAACTCATCGAGGGACGGGTGTTGAGCGTCGCCGTGGTGCGGCGCCGGGCGTACCTTAATTTCGGCAAGGACTGGCGCACCGATTTCACCATCTCCATCGCGCCGAAGAACATGCGGCTGTTCAGGAAGGCGGGCGTCGATGTGAAGCGCTACGAGGGCCGGAGGGTGCGGGTCAGGGGCTGGCTCAGGTCCTTCAACGGGCCGTTGGTCGAGGCCACCCATCCGGAACAGATCGAGGTGCTGGAGGAATGAGGGCAGGGGCGAAAGAGCCGATGAAGCGCCTGGTCATCGCCGGGCTCTTGGCCGGCCTTGGCCTCGGCGTGCCCGGCGGCTGCGCGGTCAACCCGGCGACGGGCGAGCAGATGTTCTCGGTCATGTCGCCCGGCGAGGAGGCGCGCATCGGCCGCGAGCAGCACCCGAAACTGATAAAGGCGTTCGGCGGCCGCTATGACGACCGGGCGCTTGGCGATTACGTCACCGCCATCGGCCGGCGTTTGGTCGCGGTCTCCGAGCTCCCCGGGCCCGGCTTCACCTTCACGGTGCTGAATTCCGCCAAGGTCAACGCCTTCGCCCTTCCCGGCGGTTACGTCTATATCACCCGCGGTATCGTCGCCCTCGCCAACAGCGAGGCCGAGCTTGCCGGCGTTATCGCCCATGAGATCGGCCATATAACCGCCCGCCACGCGGCCCAGCGTTACAGCCAGCGCGTCGCCGCCGGCCTCGGCCTGACGTTGCTCGGCGTCCTCACCGGCAGCGGTGATCTGGTCCGCGCCGCCGGCACCGGCGCCGAGCTCTACTTGCGGAGCTATTCGCGCCGGCACGAACTCGAGGCCGACACCCTCGGCATCCGTTATCTCAGGCGCGCCGGCTACGATCCCGGCGCCATGGCCGGGTTCCTGGCGAATCTCGAGGCCCACTCCATCCTCGAGGCGCGGCTCGCCGGCAACGATACCGCGAGGGCCGAAGGGACCAACCTTCTGTCGACCCATCCGCGCACCATCGAGCGGGTGAGAAAGGCGGCCCAGGCGAGCGCCAATATCGTCGTCAAGAACCCCATCGTCGGGCGCCAGGCCTATCTCGGCAGGATCGACGGCATGCTGTTCGGAGCCGACCCCGCCGAAGGATACATCCGCGGGCGTCTCTTCGCCCATCCGGGGCTCGGCTTCCGGTTCACGGTGCCGCCCGGCTTTCGTCTCGTCAACACCCGCGCCCGCGTCATCGCCCACGGTCCGGGCAAATCGGTGATCATTTTCGACCGGGCCGGAAAACCTGTCCGTGGCTCGCTCGTCGGATATCTGAGGCGCGTCTGGGCGCGGGGGGTGGCGCTTCAAGACATCGAGCCCCTGACGGTCAACGGCATGGGCGCGGCGACCGGGCGGGTGCGGCTCGACACCCGCCGGGGCCCGATAGACGCAAGGCTCCTCGCCATCCGTTATGACGCCGACAAGATCTACCGTTTCGTCTTCATCACGCCGGCCGCCCTCACCCGGAAACTCGCCGTCGGGCTTAGGCGCACGACTTACAGCTTCCGGCGCCTCGACGTCGCCGAGGCCCGGCGCCTCCGGCCCCGGCGCCTCCGCATCCACCGGGTCGAGCCGGGCGAGACCGCCGACGGCCTTGCCCGGCGCATGCCGTTCGCCGAATTCCGCCGCCAAAGGTTCGAGGTCCTGAACGGCCTGTCACCGGGCGCGAAACTCACCCCCGGGCGGCTGGTCAAGATCGTTTCCGATGGCTAGCAGGCCACCCTCGTCCATCCGTCGGCGCGTAAATTCACCGGTCCGTGATGCCTAGCCCCGGACGGCGGCGGTGCCTTGGGCGCCTTGGGACAGGTCGGGCACCCTGCGCGACACGTCCGCCCCTGACGCCTCGCCCCTTAAACTCCGCCCCTTACGCCTCGATGGTGTCGGCGATGCCGCCGTCGGCACCGAAGCAGGCGGCGATGAGCTTACCGTCGAAGCCGCAGCCGCCGTCGATGCTCGCCGTCCAGTCGGTCAATTGAACCCCCGGATGGCTACGGTCGAAGCCGCGGACGATCCGCTTGAAACCGGAATAGGAGCGGTCGATCTTGGAGAAACCGTCGCTTCCCCACCACAAGGCGTCGCTCTGGGTCAATAACGGCCGGGAGACATCGACGCCGGCATGAACGAACAAAAGCGCGCCGTCATCGGTGAAGGCGGCGCGGCGCAGGCTGACCAGCAGGGCGTAATGTCCGGGGGTCCGTTGCAGCGTCTCGCGCAACTCTCCGGTCCAGCGCGTGATCGCCATGGCGCCTTGACTGAAAATGACCTGGGCCCTCTCGGCGTCGCCGCCATAGGTGGCCAGCGTCGGGCCCACCCCCTGATCGATCATCCAGCCGAGGACCTCGGCCGGGTTCGGCGCGAACTGCAACTGCAGGAGCTTCTGCCACATTTCCTCCTGGCTGCCGCGAAGATGGACGACGTCGGCGGCGAACATGCCGGGCCTGGCGATGACGGCGCGGCGGAAGCGCAACAGATTGTCCATGGTGGCGCGGATGCCGGCGCCATGGCCGAGGTAGTTGCCGAGATAGACGATGCGGTCGCCCGGCTGTAGCCGTTCGAAGAGTTCCTTGTGCATGGCGTCGAGACGCTGCGCCTGGCCATGGATCGACGCCACCGCCCATATCCGGCGCGACCGGCGCAAGGTGGAAAAGATCTCGTCGTCCGGCATGTTTGCTCTAGCGGGTCGCCTGCCCGCCCGGCCTTATTGCAAAATCCGGATCGTCGAAATATCCGGGTCAGCCCGGATGAATAAACCTCGGCCCAGTATGGATCAAGTGCGGAACCGGCTTTGGTACCCGCCCTCGCCACTCCATAACAGGGGTACCGGACCAGGTGGGGGGATTGGATCGGGCGGCAAACCTGCCTTGCGCCGCCGGGGAGTCGGTCAGGCCGCCTGCAGCATCTCTTCGAGACGCTGGGTCGCGGCAACCCGGTCGATCTTCTCTACCGCCGCCAACTCGCGCACCAGCCGTTCGAGCGCCGATTCATAAATCTGCCGCTCGCTGTAGGACTGGTCCGGCTGGCCGGCATTGCGGTGCAGGTCGCGAACCACTTCGGCGATGGAAATCGGATTACCGGAGTTGATCTTCGCCGCGTACTCCTGCGCGCGGCGGCTCCACATGGCGCGGTTCACCCGCGAGCGCCCGCGCAGGGTGCTGAGCGCGAGCTCCATCTGCTGGTGCGAGCTCAACCGGCGCAGGCCGGACACCTTGGCCTTTTCGATCGGCACCCGCAATGTCATCTTCTCGGTTTCGAACTTGATGACGAACAACTCTAGTTCATGTCCGGAGATTTCCTGTTCCTCTATGCCCACGATCTTGCCGACGCCATGGGTCGGATAGACGACGAAATCACCAGCAGAAAACTCGGCTTTTTTACTCATTCCTTTTCCTTCACCTCACCCTTGAAACGCGTCCGCGGCGGGGCCTCCCTAAGAAAAACGCGAGATAATCGAAGCACGCATCGACCGCGCGCCGACAAATTCGCCCTTTCATTCCTCCGAGACTAAGAACCAGCGGATTGGCCGCTCCAGGAAAATGGGAGCCAATCGCTACGTAACAAGGTAAATATATCACATTTTAGGGTAAATTGACAGGGAATATGACCAATTAACCTGGGAAGAGCGGGCGAATGTATTCCGATTCAAGTAAAACCAGCCCCCCATAAGAAAATTTAACCAGGGTGGATTAAGGTTTATTAACAATAGATCGGTCGTTTCCCCCAAATCGGCGCCGCGAAAACCACGCCGAGGCGGGTTCATCTGGCGGCCTTGGCTAGGAATCGGTCGGATTTTCCGGTGGTTTGGGGCTGAAATGCTTCTCGAACTTGTCGGGCACGTCACGCCAATCGTCGGCATCGGCGGGCGGTTCGCCCTTCTTGGTGATATTGGGCCACAGTTCCGAATATTGACGGTTTATCTCGACCCACTTATCTTGATCGCCCTCGCTGTCGGGCAGGATGGCCTCGACCGGGCACTCCGGCTCACAGACCCCACAGTCGATGCATTCCTCGGGACTGATGACGAGCATGTTCTCACCCTCGTAGAAGCAGTCCACGGGACAAACTTCGACGCAGTCCATCAACTTGCACTTGATGCAGGCTTCGTTCACGATGTAGGTCATGAATTCGGGGTCCTTTCAACTCACCAACTGGCCGTTCAGCCGGCCGTATTCAAACGCGCCAGCACCCGCTTGCGCGCCGCGCCTCTTTCTTGGTCCGTGACATATAACAACCCGCCGATACGGCGCATGAGATTCGCCTCATAATCGTGGAGCACGCCGTCCGCGTAGACGACTTCCCACAGCATTTCGACCATCTCCACCCGCTCCTCATCGCTGAAGCTGTCCTTGATGGCGCGGGTGAAGTGCAACAACTGAACGGCGCCGTCGACCTCGCGTTCGGCCGCCTCGATCAGCGTCGCCGCCTCTTCGGCGCTCAGCCCGAACCGCGCTTGGACCAGCGATTCGATCGTCCTGCGCTCGGACTCGTCGAAGTGCATATCGTGACATGCCGCCTCGACAAGCAGCGCCGCCGCCGCCAGATGCAACTCATCGATTTTCCGCCGGCCCGCGACATGCGCCGATGAACCGCCGCCGGCACCCTTGGGATCACGAAAGAACGATTTGATGCGGTTGATCATGGCATTGCCTATCACACCGTGAACGCCACATCAACCCTCGGAAAATAGAGGTTTTTGTCCGTCCATTCCCCCTTCGCGGCCGTGCGTTCGCCCGCCGCCGGAGAGCCTTTTTCACCGCCCGGAGGTTACGGGAACGGGTGCGAAAAACGCCCGCCCGCCGGTGTCTTTCGTCGTCGCATTCAGTCGTCGCGGCGGAGCCGCATGATGGCGCGGCGGTCCGCCTTGGTGGGACGGCCCAGCCCCCGTTCACGCAAGGCGATGGAGCCGCGCGGGAATACGGCGCCGGCCCCATGGCCCCGCCCGGACGGCGGGGAAAGATCTTCGTATAGGGCGCGCGCCTCGCTCGCCGGGCCGCGCCGTTCTCCCAGCGCCAGCACCTTGATCACCCGGATATGGGGGCCGAGGGGAAAGGTCAGCACATCGCCGGTCTTGAGCGCATGATGAGCCTTGCGGACAAGCGTGCCGCCGACGCGCATCCCTCCCGACGTACAGAGCCTGGCGGCGAGGGACCGGCTCTTGACGAAACGCGCATGCCAGAGCCACTTGTCGATCCGCAGGCTTTCCCCGTTCATGGGATCATGGGTTCATGGGATCATGAGGTCAGGTCGAGATCACCGAGCTTGGCGAAGGGCGAATCGGCGCCCCGAGCCTTGCCGCCACGGCCCTGACGCGTTCCGGCCCTTGGCTTATGCCAACGCTTTCCCGGCGCCCGGCGCTTCGGCGCGAAACTCAAACCCCCGGCGCCTTCGCTGGCCTGAAAGCCGAGGCCGGTCAGCACGCCGGGAAGATCGTCGAGCTCCAAAGCGGCGAGCCTGGCGAGTGACCGGGTCGGGGCAAACGGCCCCTGGCGGGCGAGCCTGCGGGCCTCCGCCGCCAAAACTTCCGCCCGGTCGGCGCGCAGCACCGAGGTCCCCAGAGGCAGATAGCCGACGGCCCGATAGAAACCGTCCGGCAGCGTCTCGTCGCGGGGCGCCGACAGCCGGCCGGCCGGCGGTTGGGGCCATTGCGCCCCATTGGGGGAGCCGCGCGCCCGATCGGCCTGAACCGCCCACAACAGCGCCCGCATCCTCACCGCCGGTGGCGCGAGCAAGGCCGGAATGAAAACCGTTTCCACCCCGAGCCGCACGCCGTAGCGCGCCAGGGTCTTGCGGTCCGCCGGGTGCAGCGCCTGGATCTGCGCCGCCACTTGGCGGCGGGGCAGCGCGCCCAACGCCTCGACGAGTTGGTAGAGGAGACCGCGGACCGGACCCGAAAGCTGCTCCGACGCCAGGGCCGCCCGCGCGCGGAAGAGATCGGGAAGGCAACCCTCGATCTCGCCCTCGAGCCAGGCCTCCAGCCGGCGGACGATCGCCGCCGTCTGCTCGCCCGTCAACAGCCCGTTGGCGGGCATGTTGACCTTGGGCGCCAGCATTTCCCTGCCCCGGACGAGTCTGGCGATGGCGACCGACCGCCACGCCAGCCGGCCATCGGCTTTCAGCGTGAACGCGGTTGCGTCGTCGTTCCTGAGATCGGTGAGACGCGCCGCGATCTCGCCCCTGAGCGCGCGGGTGACGGCATTGAGGATCACCCGGGCGCCGGCATCGGCCGCGGTGTCATCGGCGACGAACCGGAAGCCCTCGAGCCGGCCGACGAAATGGCCTTCCACCAGCACCTCGCCGTTGCGCCTGACGGCGGCGAGGAGCTCCTCCTTCTCCTTCAGACGCTTGACGAGAATGGCGGTGCGCCGGTCGACGAAGCGCTGGGTCAGGCGCTCGTGCAGGGCATCGGAAAGCTTGTCCTCGATGGCGCGGGTACGCTCCTGCCAATGGCCGGCGTCGCCCAGCCAATCGTCGCGGTAGGAAATGAAGGTCCAGGTGCGGATGTAATCGATGCGGGAGACCAGGGTGTCGATGTCGCCGTCCGAGCGATCCAGCCGCGCGATCTGGGGACCGATCCAGTCCTCGGGCAACAGGCCGTCCTTGCCCATGAGCAGCTTGTAGATTCGCGCCAGCAGGCGGCTATGGGATTCGCTCAGCTCCTTGCGGAAATCGGGAATCTGACAGACCTCCCACAACAGCTTCACCGCCGGCCGGGTGCCGGCGAGGCTGGCGATCTCCGGGTCCCGCGCCAGTGTCAGCAGCGCGAGATGGTCGTCGGCATCGCGTTTGCGCAACAACTCCGGCATCGGCGGCGGCATTTCCAGGCGCCTGATCAGGGTATTCGTGGAGTTGAACGCAAGGTCCGAGTTACGCCAGTAAATCTTGCGAAGCGGCGGGAAACGGTGATTTTCGATCGCATCGACGATTTGGGCATCGAGGGGACCGACGCCGGCGGTGGTGCCGAAGGTGCCGTCGTTCATGTAGCGGCCGGCGCGGCCGGCGATCTGCGCCAACTCCGCCGCCGAGAGCGGCCTCGGGCCACGGCCGTCGAACTTGCGAAGGGCGGCAAAGGCGACGTGGCCGATATCCATATTCAGCCCCATGCCGATGGCGTCGGTGGCGACCAGGTAGTCGACCTCGCCGGCCTCATACAGCGCCACCTGGGCGTTGCGGGCGCGCGGCGAGAGCGCGCCGAGCACCACGGCCGCGCCGCCGCGCTGGCGGCGCACCAACTCGGCGATGGCGTAGACATCGGCGGCGGAAAAGGCGACGACGGCGCTGCGCGGCGGCAGCCGCGTGATCTTCTTCTGACCGGTGTAGGCGAGAGAAGAAAAGCGCGGCCGGGTGATGAACTCGACGCCGGGTACCAGCCGGCGGATAAGACGCCTGGCCGAATCGGCGCCGAGGAACATGGTCTCATCGGTGCCACGCGCGCTGAGCAACCGGTCGGTGAATACATGGCCCCGCTCGCGGTCGGCGCAAAGCTGGATCTCATCGACGGCGAGAAACGCCACCTCCCGGTCCAACGGCATGGACTCGACGGTGCAAACGAAATAGGCCGCCTTCGGCGGGACGATCTTTTCCTCGCCGGTCACCAGCGCCACCGCGCCTTCGCCCTTGATGCTCCGCACCCGATCGTAGTTTTCCCGCGCCAGCAACCTCAGCGGGAAGCCGATCATGCCGGTCCTGAAACCGAGCATCCGCTCGATGGCGAGGTAGGTCTTGCCGGTATTGGTCGGCCCGAGAACGGCGACCAGGCGCGAACCCTGGCGCCGGCCGGTGGAAATTACGCCCATGGCCGAAGGATCGGGCTTTCACCGCCGAATTGCAAGCCCCGGCCCCAATAGAGGCCGCTTTCGACCCCCGGCGCCGGCCGCCGGCGGAGTATCAGCGCCGGTGCTTCAGGGGCACGAACGCCACCGGCAGCACCGATGTCGTCTTGATCTCGCCGGTCTCGTCCTTTTCAACCAGGACCAGGTTTTGCACGCTGAAGCGCCCGCCGACGGGGATCACCATGCGCCCGCCCGGCTTCAGTTGTTCGACCAAGGGCGGCGGGATTTCCTTGGCCGCGGCGGTAACGATGATGGCGTCGAACGGGGCGTGCTCCACGAGCCCTTCATAGCCGTCGCCGTTATGGACCTCGACCGTGTCATAGCCCAGGCGCCTCAGCCTCGAGCGGGCCTGATCGGCAAGCGCATCCACCCTTTCGATGGTGTGAACCTGGCGCGCCAGCAGCGCCAGGATCGCCGTCTGGTAGCCCGACCCGGTGCCGATCTCGAGCACCCGATGTTCCGGCGCCAGTTCCAATAACTCGGTCATCAGGGCGACGACATAGGGCTGGGAAATGGTCTGGCCATGGCCGATGGGAAGGGGCCGGTTCTCATAGGCGAGAGGCGCTTGGGAAAGTGATACGAATTCCTCGCGCTTCACCTTGGCCATGGCGTCGATCACCTCCTTCGCCAGGGCCATCCTTCCGGTGTAGGCGGCGGTCTCGCGGATCTCGGCCTCGATCTCGCGCAGCAGGCGAACCTGCCGGTCCTGGCGCTCCGAGGTGT
>JADFJG010000098.1 GCA_022566265.1 Pseudomonadota bacterium
GCTTCCCTCCTACCCGGCGGATCGCCTGCCCGATCTCTAGGGGCCATTATCAAGGACCTTTGGTATCACATCGCGCCGCGCGCCGCTCCTACCCGAGGGACCGTTTTGCCCCATCAAATCGCTTCCAGCTGGTCGGATAGCGCTCTAGCCTCGGGCCGGATGGTGCTCTAGGCCCGGAACCTCATCGTCGTTCAGGCGCGGGCGACGCACTGATCGCAAGGGGTGTTTCGGACGTCGCGGGCGAGATGCGCGGTTCTCAGATCGACGAAGCGGCTTGAGTGCCAGCCTTCGAGAAAGCTCTTTTCGGTGAGGTCCGCCATCTCGAATTCGTTGGTATGGTCGAAACAACACGCCGCCAGCTTGCCGTCGAAGGTAATGTGGGCCTCGGTAAAGCAGGCCCAACAGGGAAGCGGGTCACGCAAGGCGCCGACACGGCCGCGGTTTCCCGGTGTCGGCCGCCAACCTTGGGCCTTTTCCTCTTCGGTCACCAGGCTGGCCTGATTGTAGAGCGGCAGTTCATAGATCTCATCGACATAGGGACGGACTTCTTCGACGGTCTCGGCCATCCGCACCGCTTGATCGTCGTCGTACAGGATGTACGAAGCGTACAATCCGCAAAAATGACCCGTCCGGTCGGCTATGGCATCGCGGACATCGCGCGCCGCCTTCATGTTGTCCTTGATCTGGCCGTAGAGCGTCTTTTTGACCCGCGCGATCTCCACGAACTGGTCCTCATCGGCATAGTTGAGGCTGAATTTCAGGCTGTCGAGCCCGTTGCCGATCAACGCCCCGACCACTTCGGGCGTGGCGAGGGAGCCATTCGTCGTCAGGAACACATAGGGAAATTCCGCTTTTCTCTTGGCGAAGAACACGGCGTCGGCGAGCCATCTGCACAGCAGCGATTCGCCGAGGTAAAACAGGCCGAGTTCTTCGACCCCCGCTTGGCGCATCTCGGGCAGAAGCCGCTCGAACAATTGCCGGTCCATGTCGCCCTGCTCCCGCAGGCGCATCGAGCGGGCGCAAAACCGGCATTGGAAGTTGCAACGCGCCGTCAGTTCGATCTTGCACGACCGCGGACATGGCGGCTTGGTGACCCTGTAAGAGGGTGGAAGCTTGGTGATGGCATCTATCCGGCTGGTGATCCGCGGCCGGACGCGACCTTTTATCTCATCCAAATCCGCGATTTGCGCTAAGACACGACCGGTCATCTCATCGTCCTTTCCCAATCCGCAACCGAACCGCCATTCCCCGGTCACCGGGGCGTGGCGAACGGGGAGCAAGGGATACCAAAGGTCCTCGATACCCAGGCCCGGATGTCTACCACTTGACCTGGGCGCCGACGAGGAAACCGACGCCTTCGTTATTGGTCCCGCCGGTGTCCGCGGAATCCTGGTCGAGCCAGAATATATCGGTGAAAACCCTGGCGCCGCCGCCGAGAATATAGGTGGCGCCTATGACGATAGTATCACTCTCGTCGTCCTTGCCGGCACCAGAGCCGGAGACATCGCCCACTTCGGAGTGGAGATAGCTGACGCCAAGATGGACCGGGCCCTGGGAATAGCCGAGGCCGGCGCTCCAGCCTCTCGCATCGTCGTCGCCGGTGTTGCTCTTGGCCTGGAGGCTGTCGCCGTTATCGACGTAGCCGCCGGAGACCTGCCAACCGCCGTAGGCGACGTGGGCGCCGACGGCCCAGGTAAACAGGTCCTCTTCGGTTTCGTCTTCGTTGTCGCCGAGATGGATGGCGCCGGAGACCAGGACTTTGACTTTGCCGAATTTCTTCTTGAAATCAACCCCGATTCCCCAGGTGTTTAGGACGTCACCGCCGTCGTCGGTGTCGGTGGCCTGGCCGTGGGCGCCGGTGTCGGGGGTGAAACTGACGCCGGCGCTGACGCCGCCGACGCGCGGGGTGAAGTAGCTGATCTTGGTGGCGTCGGAACTGTCCAGATTATCGTCCGGTTCATCGAACAGCCGGCTATTGGCCGGCCGGGCGTCGATGAAGTCCTGCCAGTTGCCGTCGATGCCGCCGTCGCCGGCCTTGGAAACGGCCTTGTCGCCGCCGACCAGATAGCCATCCTCGGCGCCGTCCTGGTTGCCGATTTCGATCTTGCCCCAGCTGCCGGAGAACCTGATCCAGGTCTCATCGATCGCCGATTCTACAGCTTGGGAGGCGACGTTGGTGTCGGCTTCGATCTGGACCTCGGCCTTCCACTTCATACCGGCGTCGGTCTTGCCGCTGGCGTTGATCCTGATTTCCGAGTTGGTTCTGAAGGCAAAGCCCGAGGTCGGACCCGCCGAGCCTGGGCCGGCCGCGCCGCCGAAAGCCGCATTTTCGACATCCTGGGTCGATCCGCCGGCGGTGAATTCGATGTCGCCGCTGATCGTTATCTTTGGCTTGGCGGCGTATGCGGCCCCGGTCATCAATAGTGACGCCCCGACAAGCGCCGTCGTGCCTAAAAGTAACTTGTTCATAGTCATCAACCTCCAATGAAAGCCCCGGAAGACTTTGTGTTTTTAGCCCCGGTGTGCCTCTCCCTGGACACAACCCGGCCCTGCCCGGCGGGCCATTCAGCCGAAGGCGGGCGGCACATGAACGACCATCGCCGCCCTCCTCTTTCAGCGTCGAAAACCCACTGCCGCTATCTCATCGCAGCACGCGGTGACAGTCTGGTGACAGGTGGGGAGAGTGCGACCTAGGATGCGGGTTTGGTGGCGGCCGGCTTCGCGGCTCCGCGAATCTTCCGATAGACGCGCTCGGTCTCGGGCATCGGTTCTACGCCCAACTCGCGGGCCAATATCCGGCGGCAGTGGTCGAATTGGGCCAGCGCCTCGTCCGACCGGCCGAGACGCGCCAGGTATCCCATCAAGGCGCGGTGCACGCTTTCGCGCGAGGGCTCGCGCACCAACGCCATGCGGCACACCTCTATGGCCCTTCCATGTTCGCCGAGACCGGCGTTCGCCTCCGCCAACCTGCCAAGCATGTCGAGATAAATCTCGCGCAGCCGTTCCCGCTCTTCGGCGCACCAATCCGCGTACGGGTTCTCTTCGAAATAATCGCCGCGGTAGAGCTGTTGTGCCTCCTGGTAGCGCCGCGCCGCCTCCGCCAGCCGGTTCTGGCGTTCCAGCGTCCGGCCCTCGTTCACGCGCGCCTCGAAGGCATCGGCGTCGACCCAGATCCTTTCGCGGCGCAACGAATAGGTCTCATCCGACGCGCCGACGACTTCTTCCGCCATTCCGGCCTGACGAAGCGCGCGGCGCAGGAAGTACACGGTCACCTTGAGACGTTCCCGCCCCTGACGCGCCGCCGCGTCCGGCCACAGGGCCTCGATCAGGCGCTCACGGTGGACGGCGTGACCCCGGGCGGCAATTAGGTATTTCAGCAGCGTCAACGCCTGCTTCCGCTCCCAGCGGGCGACGGCGATGCCCTGGTCCCCGGCGACCAGGCCGAAGCCGCCCAAGGTGAAAGCCCGCAGCATCGGTGTGCGAGAGGCGTTCAACAGGGTCCGCTCAAACGGCCGAATAAGAACCAGGCCCTTCACCCCGTCTTGCCGGGTTTCGTCATAGTTGGGCCCGGCGTCGGGGGACAGGGCGTCGGGAACGGCGATGCTGTTCAGCTGCACGTTCGCCCAGGCACCGTCCTTACCGCGGCACAGGCAGTGCCTGATGGCGTAGGGCCTGCAGCGGCCCAACAGCCATTTGGCCTCGCAATCAGGGGTGCACAAGGGTTGCCCGTCGGGGAGAACGGCCTGGAGGACATCGTAGCAGAAATGGCCCAGGACCTCGTCCTGGCGGTAGCCCAGGAGCTCCTCGCACTGCCGGTTCCAGGCCAAAATCCGCAGCTCCTGATCGATCACGAAGGCCGCGTCCGAGGCGAACCGTGCCAGGTCTTCGGCCCTGACGATGCCGCGGCTTGGACTCGCCTGGCGGAGCTCTCGGGCCATTGCCGGCACCTCCTTCAGTCGTTGGCGAAGGGAGACGGGAGGGACTTCACGCCTTCTCCGCCGTGGTAGAAACCGTTGGAGAATGGGATGGGGCCGGCAAGACCGCCCAGGCGGTGAAAGCCGGCGAGGGGTTCCTCCCGGCCGTCGAGCACGTCGCGGAATATTCGCGCCACCGCCACCATGTCGATGTCCTGGGGGGAGAGACGGAAACGCCCGATGCCGGCGGCGCCAAGCGCCTCCAACTCGCCGACGAGGTTGCAGTAGGTGTAGGACAGGGTCTGGGTTCCGTTGACGACGAAGAGGGGTTCGCCGTCGAGCGTCTCCACATCCAACCCATCGGGGTCATCGGCGCACACATATTGGCAGCCGTCCTTGTGCAAATTGTGCGCCCGCGCATGATAACAGCGCGCCGAGAGGGCGAGGGGCAAGCGTCCGAAAACCTGTACCTCGAGCTCCACCGGGGTGGATTTCGCCAGCACCGCCAGGGACCCGGCCGGCAGCTCCCCGGGCAGCGACACCCGCGTGGCGCCGAGGCGCGCCAGGTACGCCAGCGTCGCTTCGTTGTAGACGTTGACGAAGGGACCGATGGCGTGGGGGCGGCCGCGCAGCAGGGCAACGGCGGAGATGTCGTTGGCTTCGACGAGGTGACCGGGCTCCGCCGCGATGGCGCGGACCCGCCTCATCTCGTCGTCGTTCATGATCAGGGCTAGGGTGGAATGGATTATTTCCTTGCCGCCGGCCTCGAGGCGCGCGATCACCTCCGGCAGCACGGGATCCGTGAACGCCGCCCGTTTGGCGCACACCACCTCGCCGATGCAAACGCTATCCACCAATGCTTCGTCGGCGATGCCAAAATAGAAGTCCCGCCACTTCTCGGGCGCCCAGTTGAACAGCACCGGGCCAAGCGTCAGCTTCGCCGTCATGGTGCCCTCGCCATCGCCGTCACTGCCAGGCCTTGCGGTAGGCGCCGGTGGTCTGGCGCTGCCCTTCGGTGACCGCCCCGAGGTCGACCGGCGGCGCGGCTTCGCCCTTGGCGGCGGCGTCGACGGCGCGGCGGAAGGCGCCGACGACCATGGAAACGTAGGCCTTGCCCCGTTGGCGACCCTCGATCTTGATCGCCGTCACCCCCGCCGCCATCAGCTCGGGCAGCATCCCGATGGCGTTGAGGCTGGCCGGATCCTCGAACAGGTAGGAGACCCGGCCCCGGGTGACGAACCGCCCCTTGCACAGGGTGGGATAGCCCGCCGCCTCGCCGCTGGCGAAGACGTTGATGGTGTGATCGCCCAACTTGGAAACCAGTTCATCCCCCCGCTCCTCATAGCGCACGTGGCTGGCCGGCGAACAGGCGCCGTCCTTGTTGGGCGAGACTCCGGTTATGTAGGACGACAACGCGCAGCGCCCCTCGGCCATGACGCAAAGGCCGCCGAAAACGAATATCTCGGTCTCCACCGGAACCTGCGCGTTGAGCGCCGCGATCTCGCCGATCGTCAGCACCCGCGGCAACACCACCCGTTTGATGGCGAATTCGCGGTGGTAGAAGCGGATGGCCTCGACGTTGGAGGCGGAAGCCTGCACCGAGAGGTGACGGCGGAGATCGGGGTGGTTCCGGGCGGCATAATCGGCCAGCCCGATGTCGGCAAGCAAGATGGCGTCGGCCCCGAGCGCCGCCGCGTCGTCGACGGCGCGATGCCAGGGATCCAAATTGCCGGCCTCGGGATAGGTGTTGATGGCGACGAAGATCTCGGCCCCGTGGTCGTGGGCATAGGCGGCGCCTTGCTTGAGTTCCCCCCGGCTGAAATTGAGGCCCGGGAAGTTGCGCGCGTTGGTCGCGTCGCGAAAGCCGAGATAGACCGAATCGGCGCCGGCATCGACGGCGGCGCGGAGCGCCGCCGGTGTCCCCGCCGGACAGACCAGCTCAAGCGGCGCGGTCATCGCCGCCGCCCCCCAGGAGCCTGTCGTTTGAGCGCGCCGAGCTCTTTGTCGAGCTGGCGTATCCCGGCGTCCGCGCGCCGCATGGCGGGGGCGATGATGGCGGTACGCAGGGTCTCGAGATCCTCGGCGGCGCGCGAGAAAAGGGCGATGGCGCCGCCGGCCGCGAGGCGCGCCGGTCCGGCAAAAGGGCCGAGCAGGGAGAGCACATCGGAGAGCAGGTCGACCTCGGCGCCATCCACGGCGTTGCGCAGCGCCACCACCGCTTCGGTGTTTCCCTCGATCACGAGATCGCGCGAGAAGAAAAGGGCGTCACCGTCGAGGCGCCCCTCCAGCAGGCCGATGAGCACCAGGAGCGGGCCACGGATGGTGGCGGTGGCCTCGAAGCCCTCAGGCCCACTGGCCGCGGTCAGGGTCGGTGCCTCCCGCTCGAGGCGGAGCAGGAGGACGAACGGAAGATCCACCGGGTCGATCAGATAGCTGGGCTCGCCAAGCTCCGCCAGGCGCGCGAAAACACCCGGATGGCGCCGCTTCATGGCGGCCATGGCGACGCCGAGCGCCGGGCGAAGCACGGCCGGCGGCACCAGGCGCAAGCCGAACCCGGCCAGCAGGATGGGCGAGAGCGGCGGCGCGGGATGTTTCGAACCGGTAATCTTCCTTTCCCCTCCACCGAATGGCCAGGCCGACACCACCGGATCGCCCTACCGGGCGCCGGATCACCGTTTCTCCCCGCGGGAGGCACGCGGCCCGAAAGGCCCGATAGGGCGGAAATCTACATGAGGTCCTGGAGCGGTTCCTTGACCTATATCAAACCTCACCTCTGCTCCGGTATCGGGAGAAGGGCTCAAGACCGGGCACCCGATGGCGAAATCAGCGGTTTCCAACCGATTGATCGCAATGATAAAATCGTCGGGCGGCGCGGACTCAAGCAGAGGCGCCGGTATAATGGCGGCCGATGGGCCGCGAACGCGTGCGTTCCCGCCCCCATCGAGGATGTCGGAAACGACAGGAAAACAACGAATATGGCCAAGACCCAAATCGCCTTCCTCGACCTGTTCCACCCCAATATCTACGCCGCCATATCGCGCGCGCTGCCCGGCGATTGGGTGGCCGCCTATGCCGAAAGCCGCGAATTCGCCGACCAGGCGGCGGCGGTCGCCGGCGCCGAGGTCATCTTCGCGCTTGCCGCCCCGATTGGCCCCGAGCTGCTGTCCGCCGCCCCGCGCCTGCGGCTGATCCAGAAACTCGGCGCCGGGACCGACAGGATCGACCGCGACGGGTGCGTGCAGCGCGGCATCGCCATCGCCCGGCTGGCGGGCGCTAACGCCATCCCCGCCGCCGAGCACACGGTGCTGCTGATGTTGGCGGCGCTTCGCCGCCTGCCGCTCATCGACCGCAAAACCCGCGCCGGGGAGTGGCTGAAGGAAGAGGCGCGCGGCCTCCATCGCCAGCTCCATGGCAAGCGGATCGGACTGATCGGCTTCGGCGCCATCGGCCGGGCGGTGGCGGGGATGCTCGCCGGCTTCGCCGTCGATATCGTCTACTACGACCCCGCCGTCGCGCCGGCGGACGTCGAGCGGAAGTTCGCTGTCCGCCACCTGGCGTTGGCGGAGTTGCTGGCCACATCGGACATCGTGTCTTTGCATCTGCCGCTGCTGCCCGACACCGCCGGGCTGATGAGTGAGGAGCGGATCGCATCGATGAAACCCGGCGCGGTGCTGATCAACTGCGCGCGGGGCGGGTTGGTGGACGAGGCGGCGTTGGCCCGCGCGCTGACCGAGGGAAGGCTCTCGGCCGCCGGCATCGACGCCTTCGCCGAGGAGCCGCCGGTGGGGAGCCCGCTGCTGGAGCTGGAGCAGACCGTCGTCACCTCCCACATGGCCGGCGCGACGCTCGACAATTTCGCCTCGGTGCTCGAGCGTGGCTTCGACAACGCCGCGCGTTATCTCGGTGGCCAGGGCCTGCCGGAGCAAGACGCCGTGTTCGTGCCCGCCGGCGCCGCCACGCGATCGGTGGCGCCGGGATAACCCTCGAGATCAGGGAGAGGAGTGATCATGTCCACTACGGTAGAAGTCCTCGTCGAGGCGTTTCGCGATGCCGGCACCCCCTTCATCGTCGGCCATCCCGGCGGCGAGTCGGTCGAAATGATGGAGGCGGCGCGCCAGCGCGATATACGGTTCATCCTGATGAAGCAGGAGACCGCCGGGGCGATGCTGGCGGCGACCTGGGGCGAGATCACCGGGTCGCCGGGCGTCTGCCTGTCGACGCGCGGCCCTGGCGCCGCCAGCATGGTGAACGGCGTCGCCCATGCCTGGATGGACCGTTGTCCGTTGATCGCCATCACCGACCAGTACCCGGCGCCGGTCTACGAAACCGGCCTGAGGCAGCGCCTTGACCAGCTACAGCTCTACGCCCCGATCACCAAATGGAACACGACGATCCGCGCCAAGACGGTCCGCCAGCAGGTGCGCCGCGCGCTCAGGACCGCCACCGCCGCGCCGCCCGGCCCGGTCCAGTTCGACCTGCCGTCGAACGAGACCCTCGGCGAGGCGGGTGAGCTCATCGCCGAGGGGCCGCTTTTGCCCGATATCGTTTCCCCGGCGCCCGATCGTGCCGGGCTCAAGACCCCGCTCGGCATCCTCGGCGACGCGCGGCGGCCGATATTGCTGGTCGGCCTCGGCGTGCTCTGGTGCAAGGCCTCGAATGAGCTGGTGGCGCTGGCCGAGCGGCTCGGCGCGCCGGTGCTGACGACGACGAAATGCAAGGGCGTCATCCCCGAGGACCATGCGCTCTCGGCCGGCTGCATCATCGGCGGCATCATCGAGCGCGACCTGGTCAACCAGGCGGACCTCATCGTCGCGGTGGGCCTCGAGGCGATCGAGCTGCAACCCAAGCCCTGGCCCTATGCCCTTCCCGTCCTTGCCCTTTCGAGCACGCCAAGCCTCGATGCGGTGGTGCCGGCGGCGCCCGAGGTCGTCGGCGACCTCAAGACGCTGCTTGGCGGGCTCAGTGAGTGGGCGGCCGAGGGATCGGGCTGGGGAGAGCGCGCGGCCGATGAGTACCGGGATAAAGTGGTCGCGGCGCTGGATACCCCGAGCACCGGACTGTCGCCCCAACGCGCGCTCGAGGTCGCCCGGGCGGTGCTGCCCCGCGACACCGTCGCCACCTGCGACGCCGGCGCCAGCCGCCTGCTCGTGGTGCAGAAGTGGAAAGCCTATGGCCCGCGCACCTTCCTCGCGTCGAATGGGCTGGGGTCGATGGGCTACGCCGTCCCCGGGGCACTGGGCGCGCGCCTGGCCTACCCCGAGCGCCCGGTCGTCGCTTTCACCGGCGACGGCGGGCTCCTGATGGCGGTGGCCGAACTGCAGACGTCGGTCCGGGAATCCCTGCCGATCGTCGTCGTGGTGTTCGATGACCAGGAGATCGGCCTCATCCGGGTGAAGCAGGAGATCAAGAACCTGCCGGTCCACGGCGTCGCCCTCGGGGGCATCGACTGGGAACGGCTTGCCCAGGGTTTCGGCGCGGACGGCATTACCGTCGAGGACGAGAACGCGCTGGGAGACGCGCTCGGCGCCGCCGTGAAGTCCGGTCGAACGACGCTGATCGGCGTGCGCATCGACCCGTCGGGGTACGTCGCCCAGTTCAACGCCCTGCGCGAGCTGTGAACGGCCTTGGTTCATGATCCACTGACGTGGATCGCGCCGGCGTGCCGCGTGCCGCGCCGGATGTCGATCGGAGGTTCGGTGCCATGAGGAAATTCCTGCTCGTCTTCTTTCTCGGCGGCGTCATCGGGCTCGCCGCCGGTTTCAACTCCGTGGTGATATGGTGCGAGGCCTTCGGCGTCCTGATCTCACCGGCGACGCTCACCTTCCCGGCAAGCTAGATCGGCCAAAGGCGTCGCAATCCCAAGGCGAGGAAACAGAGTTGGCAAAAACGAAAGCCTTCGAGCAAAAGCATTATCTTTTGGAGGTCCGTCTACGCCGTGAAGAAATTGATTCGTTCGCGGACTATCCGTTTTGCTTGGCGGCGGTCAGGCATCTGACCACATTGACCCTGCACCCCGCCGTCACCTTCATAATCGGCGAGAACGGTACCGGGAAGTCGACACTGCTAGAGGCGATAGCGATCGCCTATGGCTTCAACCCGGAAGGTGGGTCACGAAACTTCAACTTCGCGACACGATCGTCGCACTCTAGCTTGCATAAGTTCTTACGGTTGTCGCGCGGTATCCGTCGGGCCCGCGACGGGTTTTTCCTGCGGGCGGAGAGTTTCTACAACGTCGCGACCGAAATTGAGCGGCTGGACGCCGACGCTTCTGGCGCCCCTCGCATCGTCGACTCCTATGGCGGTTCGTCGCTTCACGAACAGTCGCACGGCGAATCATTCATGTCGCTTGTTACCCATCGTTTCCGAGGCCACGGCCTCTACCTCCTCGATGAGCCCGAGGCGGCATTGTCTCCGACCCGGCAGATGGCGTTGATTACCCGCATACACGACCTTGTCGTGGACCACTCGCAGTTTATCATCGCAACCCATTCACCGATCATCATGGCCTATCCCGATGCGAAGATTTTTCACTTATCCGATCGAGGTATCGAGGAAGTGGCTTACACCGACACCGAGCATTATCGGGTGAGCCGCAGTTTTCTTATGAAACACGAACACATGCTGCGCATTCTGATGGAGAAATAGACGTTTGCGGTTCCGGGCCGGCCGGCCGCCGGACTAAGCCAATTGGATGACGCGCCCGGACCACCGCCGGCCCAACGATCAGCCGGAGGTGCCGAGCAGGTCGTCGATGCACTCCTCGGCGCTACGGCTGAGCTTCGGGTCGATCAGCCGGTGCTCGATGAAGTCGTCGCGGCTGGCGCCGGGGTCGAGCTTCGAGCCGTACACCGCCTTGGCGGCACCGAGATCGAGCGGCGTCAGTTCGGTCGCCGTTTCGCCGGAAAAGATGCCGGGACCACGGCTCATCAGCGAGTTCCCGGGCCCGCAGATGCGCCGGCCGTCGATATGGCACAAGCCGATGACGCCGTGGCCGACGACGTCGTGGACGTAATCGCTGACCGGCAGGCCCGCCGCCTGCACCGCCCGGCCGGAGCGGAAGACGCCGGGCCGGTCCTTGGAGTCGAATCGGTGGATGATGCAGCCGCGATCGAAGATGCATCCCTGGCCCGCCGGGTCGGGGTGGAATGTCAGGGTGACCTGGTTTCGTTCCGGCATCGGGTTGGCGTCCTCCGTCAGCTCGAAGGTGGCGTCGATGGCGCCGTTGGTCGCTTCCGGCACCTGGCGCAGCGCCCGTTCGATCGCCTCCCGGACCTTTTCCGATACGGTGATTGAGACGCGCACCTTCACCGTCGTTCCCCGTGGGAAGCCTTTCCAATAATCGGTCAAGGGACAGGGATGGGAGCCGTCGGCCGGCGCCAACGGCCCCGAGCCCAGGAACAGCGCCTCGATGACATCGGCGTTCTCCGCCACCGGTGCCGGCGAATCTTGGGCCGCCATGGCGCCGACGCCGGGAAACAGCGCCAAATTCACCAACGTCAAAATCACAACCCGTCTCATGCCCGGTCTCTCCATCCGGCCGGCCCCTTCACCGAGGGCCGCCGCATCGGCAAAGAAAACACATTTCGCATTTCGTTCAAGCATCGCCGGCAAATAAAGTCGCCGCCGGTGGCGCGCGGCCATACCCGTTGCGCCTCGAACCCCCTTACGTTTAGAGCGGGTCTTGGTAGATAGGAACCATTTGACCGGGATTATTTTGCGCCGTGGCTAGGCGCGGAATGCGCAGTGATGCTAGCGCATCACAAGCGTTTCGCAACGACGCCACGGCGCAAAAGAACCCGGCCATAGGTCGAGGCAATCGGCCCCTCGGCGTCGTTGCGACGCTTGCCCGATGCGTTGCATCGCGCGGCGCGCCGCGCCTAGCCGAGGAGCCGATTTGCCCCATCAAATTGATTCCTATCTACCAAGAACCGCTCTAAGCTCCGGCGCTATGCGGTCCCTGATCTTCTATGCCCTGGCGGCGGGGGCGGAAATCGCCGGCTGTTTCGCCTTCTGGGCCTGGCTCAGGCTCGGCAAATCGGCGCTGTGGGCGGCGCCGGGGGTGGTCGCGCTGGTGCTGTTCGCGTTTTTCCTGACCCGGATCGACGCGGTGTTCGCCGGCCGGGCCTATGCGGCGTACGGCGGCGTCTATATCGCCGCGTCCCTGTTGTGGATATGGGCGGTCGAAGGCGGCAGGCCCGACCGCTGGGACCTCATCGGCGGCGCCGTCTGTCTCCTCGGCGCGGCGGTGATCCTGTGGGGGCCGAGGACGGCCTAAAATTGCCGGCGATCGATCGGGAGGCGGCGCGCCAGGCGGGAGCCCAGATTTAGGCGGGAGCAAAGAAGATGAAGATCCATGCCGATTTGAACCGGCGCGCCGTGGTCAACAGCGAGGAACTCGATTGGGTCGCCTCACCCCTCCCCGGCGTCGAGCGGCGCATGTTGGAGCGCGACGGCGCCGAGTCGGGCCGCGCCACGACCATCGTCCGCTACGCGCCGGGCAGTCATTTCTCGTCGCACGTTCACACCGGCGGCGAGGAGTATTTGGTGCTCGATGGCGTGTTCTCCGATGAAACCGGCGATTTCGGACCCGGAATGTATGTGCGCAACCCGGTGGGCTCCCGCCACCGTCCCCACAGCGAGGACGGCTGCGTGATCTTCGTCAAGCTCTGGCAGATGGAGCCGGACGACCGGGAATATGTGCGCATCGACACCAATAAGGCCGAATGGCTGCCCGGGCCGGTGGACGGGGTTTCCCTCATGGCGCTCCATAGGCGCGGGCTCGAGGAGGTCTCGCTCGTCAAGGCGGCGCCCGGCTCCAGCTTCCCCCGCCATTCCCATGACCAGGGCGAGGAGATCCTCGTCCTCGACGGCGTCATCGAGGACGAGCATGGCCGCTACCCGAAAGGGACCTGGATCCGCGACCCGGCGGGCAGCGCCCATACGCCATTTTCCACCGAAGGCGCCACCCTCTATGTTAAAACCGGTCATCTCAAGACCGAAAACTGAAACTAGGCGATCGGCGGGGAAGGAAAACCGGCGCCGTTCGGGCGCAAGAGGCAAGCGAGAGGCGTTGGGGCGTGAGCGAAGCGACGGAACGGGAGCTCGAGGTCGCGGTCTGGCGCGGCGGCGAGAGCGGCGAATTCGTCACCTACCGGGTGCCCGAGCGCGCCGATCAGACGGTGCTCGACGTCGTCACCTTCATCCAGCGAAGCATCGATCCGAC
>JADFJG010000165.1 GCA_022566265.1 Pseudomonadota bacterium
GCGCGGCGTATTCGCGCACCTCCTGGGTGATATTCATGGAGCAGAATTTCGGCCCGCACATGGAGCAGAAATGGGCCACCTTCGCCCCTTCCGCCGGCAGGGTCTGGTCGTGGAAATCGAGCGCCGTCTCCGGATCGAGCGAGAGGTTGAACTGATCGCGCCAGCGGAACTCGAACCGCGCCTTCGACAGCGCGTCGTCGCGCGCCTGCGCCGCCGGGTGGCCCTTGGCGAGATCGGCGGCATGGGCGGCGAGCTTGTAGGTGATGACGCCGACCTTCACGTCGTCGCGGTCGGGCAGGCCGAGATGCTCCTTCGGCGTCACGTAACAGAGCATGGCGGTGCCGAACCAGCCGATCATGGCGGCGCCGATGGCGGACGTGATGTGATCGTAGCCCGGCGCGATGTCGGTGGTGAGCGGCCCGAGGGTATAGAACGGCGCGTCGTCGCAGGCTTCGAGTTGCTTTTCCATGTTGACCTTGATCAGGTGCATGGGCACATGCCCCGGCCCCTCGACCATCACCTGGACGTCGCGCGACCAGGCGATCTTGGTCAGCTCGCCAAGGGTCTTGAGTTCGGCCATCTGGGCCTCGTCGTTGGCGTCGGCGATGCAGCCCGGCCGGAGCCCGTCGCCGAGCGAGAAGGCGACGTCGTAGCCCTGCATGAGATCGCAAATATCGGCGAAATGGGTGTAGAGGAAGCTCTCCCGGTGGTGCGAGAGGCACCACTTGGCCATGATCGCGCCGCCGCGCGAGACGATGCCGGTCAGTCTTTGCGCGGTCATCGGAATGAACGCCAGGCGGACGCCGGCGTGGATGGTGAAATAATCGACGCCTTGCTCGCACTGCTCGATCAAGGTGTCGCGGTAGATTTCCCAGCTCAGATCCTCGGCCACCCCGTCGACCTTCTCCAGGGCCTGATAGATCGGCACCGTGCCGATCGGCACCGGGGCGTTGCGGATGATCCATTCGCGGATGTTGTGGATGTTGGCGCCGGTCGAGAGGTCCATCACCGTGTCGGCGCCCCAGCGCGTCGCCCACACCATCTTGTCCACTTCCTCGGCCGCCGTCGAGGTGACGGCGGAGTTGCCGATATTGGCGTTGATCTTGACCAGGAAGTTCCGGCCGATGATCATCGGCTCGGACTCCGGATGGTTGATGTTCGACGGGATGATGGCGCGTCCCCGGGCGACCTCGTCGCGCACGAATTCAGGGGTAACGACCGGGGGGATCTCCGCCCCGAACCCCTCGCCGCCGCTGGGCGCTTCCGACGGCGTCGTGCGCCCCAGATTCTCGCGAATGGCGACATATTCCATCTCCGGCGTGACGATGCCGCGCCTGGCGTAGGCCATCTGGGTGACCGCCTCGCCCGCCTTGGCCCGGAGCGGCTTGCGCCCCGACGCCGGGAACTCGATGAACGGGGTGGCGCTCTCGGCGTGCTGGCCGTTATCGAGGGGCGTCGGCTTGCGTCCAACATATTCCTCGACGTCGCCGCGCGCTTCGATCCACTCCCGGCGCACCGGCGCCAGGCCCTTGCGGATATCGACCGGCTCATCGGCCTCGGTATAAGGGCCCGAGGGGTCGTAGACCCGGACCGGCGCCTCGTCCGGTCCCTCGAGGTCGATCTCGCGCATGGCGACGCGAAGATCTGCGTAGCGACCGCCGGTCAGATGGACCTTGCGCGAGGCGGGAAGCGGGCCCTGGGTGACGGAAAATTCGGAAGCGGGGGTGTTGGTGGCCATCGGAGTCTCCTCTCGGCACTGATAAAGTTCGGACAACCCGGAATCAAGGGGCCGGGGACGGGAGCATTTTGGGGGATTTTGTGTGCGTGGCTCCTTCCCTACGCCGGCATGATCCGGATCAGGTTCGAAGGGTCACCGCGTTGCCAAGTCCGGCGGTGTCTCAGCCCCCTAACGGGGCTCCCCTGGGAACAAGGTGATTGTGACTTAGGTGCCCGCCGCCGTCAATGCAACAGATAATGATGCCGCTAGCAGAGGGAAGTGGCGCATCGGCCGCGCGCGCAAGGAAAACCGGGCCGCCACGTGGACGGCCCGGCCGATTGATCGATCCCGGTGGGCGCTATCCCGCTTTTAAATCCGGCGAGGCTTAATGAGCTATCGTTTGTGCAGACGCGCTTTGAACCAATCGACAAGCGCTTCATAGTCCAGTTCGTGCTTAACAACCGCCATCACCATTTTTTCGGCGGCGTCGTCCCTTGATCGATCGGTCTCTAGGGGAACGAGTTCGTACCCGCTCTTGGTCAGGAGTGTATGCATCAGAATAAGTGACGTGCGCTTGTTGCCGTCGGTAAAACCGTGGTTTGTGGCCACTGATTCGACTAGGGCGGCGACCTTACGAGCTATGGGCCGATAATATCCGTTGTAGGGACGGGAGATGGCCGAGGCGACCATACCCGGATTGGTAATGCCATCTCGGCCGCCCGATTGTAGAGCCCGCTGATGAGCGCTTAAGGCATCCGCGAAGGTAAGGCGGTAGTGTTTTCTACCGCTTGGCAAGGCGCTTCAGCGCCCCAGAATATAACTCCACGGCCTCATCCATGGCGGCGGCCGAAGTCGGGGATGTAACCAAAGTGAGTTTTCCCGTGTTGGTGGTCACATACCATTCCTCTTGGCCGTTTTCAGCCTTGTGCCCGCCCAAAATTTGGGTAGGCACAGACCGCATCCTGTCCTTTCTCCGACTGGAGATCTTCGTCGCCATGGCGTCACTCCTAACTGAATGACTATACCATGAAATTCGATAACCGGGGCTGATTTCGCAATGGATCGCCCGTTGCCGCCCTCGGCAAGGGGTGCCGCCGGAGCGGTTCTTCAA
>JADFJG010000099.1 GCA_022566265.1 Pseudomonadota bacterium
GCTAGTTGACCCGGGCCGGCTGGTGCGGGCTGTCGAGGGAAAATGCCGGGATGGCGATTTCGAGCGTCGTGCCGCCCTCGGTTTCCATCTGATAAGCGCCGACCATGATGCCCGACGGCGTCGCCAGCGGCGTGCCCGACGTGTATTCGAAGGACTCGCCGGGACGGAGCACCGGGCGCTCGCCGACGACGCCTTCGCCCCGGACCTCCTGGGTGCGGCCGAGCGAATCGGTGATCTTCCAGTGCCGGCGAAGCAACTGTACCGTCTCGACGCTCTTGTTCTCGATGCGCACGTGATAGGCCCAGACGAAACGGTGGTCCAGCGGCGAGGACTCGTCTTCGAGGAAGAACGGCTCGACCGTCACCTCGATGGCATGGGTGGTTTCGCTATACATGGTCCTATCCCCGCGAATGGTGGCATCTGCCCCGGGCAGGTCCGATGGAACACAATATGTTGCCTATATTACGACCAACTCCGGCCATGTCTAGTATGTCTTTGACCTACACGGCCGATGCCACCCGGTTTCGGCCCAGTACCTACTTTCATAGGAGGGTGACACATCTGACGGCCTTGCAGGTTCTCTCGGCTAGGAGCGTGGTCCGCCGTGATGCTGGCGCATCACAAGGGCCGCGCGACGACGACCGAAGGGCCTGCAAGGTCGCCCGAAGGGTCGCTTTTCGCGGCCTCCGGAGGGCGTCGGCGACGCTTGACGATGTCCAGACATCGCCGGCGCGCCGCCTCCTACCCGGAGGCCGCGAAAAACGATCATATGTATTACCCTCCTATGAAAGTAGGTACTTCCGCCGGATGATGCCCTACCGCCGCGCCGCCGCCAGGGCCTGGTCCAAATCCTCGATCACGTCTTCGGGATCCTCGAGCCCGACGGAGAGGCGCACCAGCCCCGGCGTGATGCCGAGATGGTCCCGCTCGTCTTCGCCGAGGCGCTGATGGGTGGTGGTCGCCGGATGGGTGATCAGGCTCTTGGCGTCGCCGAGGTTGTTCGACATGTCGATCATCCTGAGGGCGTTGAGGAAGGTGAAGGCCGCTTGCTTGCCGCCCTCGATCTCGAACGAGACGATGGTGCCCGAATCCTCCATCTGCGCCTTGGCGAGGTCATACTGCGGATGGTCCTCGAGGCCCGGGAACAGGACCCGCCCAAGGTCCTTCCTGGCGGCCAGGAAGCGGACCACCCGGTGGGTGTTCCGGCAATGCTGGCGGACCCTGAGATCGAGGGTCTCCAGGCCCTTGAGCAGCACCCAGGCGTTGAACGGGCTCATCGACGGGCCGGTGTGGCGCAGGAACATGCGCAGATCTTCCTCGAAGAATTCGGCGTCACAAAGAATCACGCCGCCGAGCACCCGGCCCTGGCCGTCGATATGCTTGGTCGCCGAATAGATGACGATGTCGGCGCCGAACTCGAACGGGTGCTGCAGGATCGGCGTCGCGAACACGTTGTCGACGATGAGCCTGCCGCCGGCGGCGTGGGTCAGCTCGCCGACATGCTTGAGGTCGATGATCTCGAGCGCCGGGTTCGACGGGCTTTCGAGGAAGACGCACTTGGTCTCGCGGCTCAGCGCCTTCTCCCACTGCTCGGGCGCGGTGCCGTCGACGATGGTGACCTCGATGCCGTAGCGCGGCAGCACCTCGGCGACGATATAAAGGCACGATCCGAACAGCGCGCGGGAGGAGACGATGTGATCGCCGGCGTTGAGCTGACAGATCAGCGAGGCGAACACGGCGGCCATGCCCGATGAAGTGGCGCGGCAGATCTCGGCCCCTTCGAGCAGCGCCATGCGTTGCTCGAACATGGTGACGGTGGGGTTGGAAAAACGCGAATAGATGTAACGCTCGATCTCGCCCTTGAAGGCGCGCTCGGCATCCTCGGCGGTCTCGTAGACGTAGCCCGAGGTCAAGAACAGCCCCTCGCTGGTCTCGAGGAACTTTGAGCGTTCCGTGCCGCCGCGCACCAGGAGCGTCTGGGGACGCCAGGAGGCTTGCGCCGGCTTCGGCCCTGAATTCGTTTCCGCCATTTTCCTCTCCCAATCTCCGCGCGATCGTGGCTTTCGTCATCGCGCGGGGCACAAAAAAAAGCCCGACCGGCGGGGTCGGGGCTTCTCGCGCTCCGACCTTTTAGCAATTTGTTTTACGTGGATGCAAGCCGGCCGGCCCAAATCTCCACGGCACCGGGCAGTGATAGTCGCTCCCGCCCGGCCCGTCAAGCGGCTTGGGTGCCGCTCATGGCAACGTCCCGGGTTCAAGCTTGCGAGCCGGATTGGGAGGTTTCTGGCACGGCTAACAGAAATAGGCCCTTTCATCGCGGCAGGTCCACCCCGCCTGAGCCCGGACCCGTGGATCCGCTCCGGCACGGCAAAGCCAATCAATGACGTTTCAGGGCGTGCCTTCGGGTGTAGCCTGTTAACTTCCTGAGGCCCTTGAGGTCCAGGATCCTCGCCGTGTCATGACCGACCTCCATGAGCCCTTCCTGACGCAGGGACTGGAGGGCGTGACCGACAGGGATCTTGGCCAGGCCGAGGGCGTCGGCGATGTGCTCATGGCGCAGGTGAAAGGGAAACGAACCGCGGTGTGCCAAGTTGCGCTCGGCGAGGTGGTCGTGAAGCTCGAGCGCCAAGCGGCCGATCCGCTCCTTCGCCGTCCGCCGGCCGAGGTCCAAGAGCCGCTCGTTCCGGTAGGCCTGGCAGGAAGCCGAGTATCTCAGCAGTCCCCATTCATATGCCGGCTTGTGCCGCAAAAGATCGCGGAACTTCTCCTTATCGAAGACGCACAGGCTGACCGATGTCAGGGTCTGTGCCGAGTGCGGCATGGCCTTGAACCACAGCATATGCAGGCCGATGAAGCTTCCCGGTAACAGGAAATCGAGGATCTGACGGCGTCCGTCAGGTAGCAGCTTGTAGGTGAAAGCCCAACCGTCGTAGAGGGTGAATAGCTCGCCGGCATCCTTCTCTTCGCGGCAGATGTTCCTCTTCGGCGGGAGGATGCGATCCTCCATCCGGGCGGACTGAAGAAATTTCAGTGAACCGCGCCCGGCGTCTGAGTAGGCCGCAAACTTGCGGATAGGACACCCAACACATTGGCCAGGCCGTCGCGGCGATTCAGTTTTTCTCGCTGTGCTTGAAGCCATGTCTCTCCTATCACCTCCAGGTCATGTGACGGCGCAAGCCGCCGCTCGTTGGCAGGGTGGGATTATCAAAGCGAAGAGCCGCCGCTTTGGTCACGGAGAGGTAACGCATGGCCGTCAACCCATCAGTGACGTTGTTAGGTTTTTTAAATGCATCTTATATGCATTGTATATAAGATGCATGCAAGATACCTTTTTTTTGGGAACGGATTGCGTGGAAATTCATGGACCACGGATAGCATGCGGAGCAGGAATGACCCCTTGGCGCGATATGTGGCCCAATGTAATCGAAACCGATTTTTCGGCAGTGGGATGCTCAAGGCAGCAGGCTTTTTGACCCAATAGTCAGGGGCGCCGCGCGAGGAAGTGAAGAATTTCGTCGCCCGCCTCAATGGGGCGCAGGACTCCATGGCGGGAAGGCGGGCCCGGCCGGTCGTGTGATCACGGGTCCGCCTTCCTGACTGTCTAGGGCGAGCGTGTTATGGCAACAAAAGGCAAAAAGGTGAAACGGGTGAGGCGTGTTCGAAAGGCGCCACCGGACGCCGTTGCCGCGCGCACCGCCGATGAAATTGCCGACATCGTGCGCACGCTCGAATACACGATCAAAGCGTTGAAATCGGCCGACTGCCCGCCCGGCTGCGACCATATCAAGCCTTTGATCGAAATGTACGAATGGGCGCTTGAGGAGTTCAAGCAGGCCAGGGAGGGCAGTCCAGTCATCAATGCGGAGCGGATCGCCACCCTATGCAGGCTGCTGAACATTCCTTTGGGTTAAATGGTGTTCGATGCGAGGCAACTTGGGCGCGGGCACGGTCGCGCCTAGGGATGGCGGAAGGCATAGGGATGGCGGACAGCGGGCGCCCGAATAGATCGGAAATCACGCGCGACTTCACGGAAACACGCAGCGATAATAACGTTATACAGGCCGCAACCCGCATCGGCCCGGAAGTAGTGGGGCATTGGACGGGTTTCGTGGGGGGCTGAGCGCGTTTCTCAGGTGGCCAGAAGCCGGCGCAGTTTGCTTTTATGGCGCACGAGATCGGCAAGCGTATATTTGCCGAGCGCGGCCAGAAAATGATCCCGCGCCTCCATCAGCGCCTTCTTGAGCACGCAGTTTCCGGCGATCGGACAGAGCGGGTTATGGCAATCGAATATCTCCAGGGTGGGCTCCATGTCCGACACCACGCCCCTGAGATTGACGTCGCCGGGCTCCCGCGCCAGGCGCAGGCCCCCGCCCCTGCCCCGAATGGCGTGGATGTAACCGTGACGGGCCAAGGCCTGCGATATTTTCATCAGGTGGTTTCGCGGTACTTTAAAAGTCTGGGCGACCTCCTGTATCGTGACGATTCGGGCGTCGTTCAGCGCCAGATACATCAGGAAGCGCAGGGAATAATCCGTATGGCGGGTCAGCAGCATGGCTCGCGCCTAAGCCCGATGGGTTCCAGGGAAGTAAAGGAAATAGGCACGTGGTAAATATTTTATGAACACGCGGCCAATTGCCTACCGACCAAGGAGTCCCCTGGCATTCCGGTCTATCGGTCTCCGGTGGCGGCCAGCCGTTTTACACCCCTTGTGGCAGAACACAAAGGGATAGTTTGGTCAAATCTACTGCAAGACATGGGAACGCCTCTCTCCCATTCCTAATTTAATTTTATAAGGTATATTAAATGCATATTTCAATTTAATGATATACGTGATCCTGCTTACGTAATTACCCTTATAAGAACCTCTTGCCTGTTTTAAGACGCGCCGCGCCTAGCGCATGGCCTCACACTACCCAGCGAAGGTGATCCGTCCTGGAAGCGAAGGCCCCGGGCCGGGAGGAGAGGGTCCATGGGCGCGGCGTGCGGGTAGACCGTCAGGAATCCCGAGGACGGCCTGGAGAAAGAGGCCGGGGGCGCCGGGCGGCCTTGAACGCGTGGCCGGCCTCGATTATAAATTTCGGACGCGGCCTCGGGGGGCGCGCGCGGGTGTAGTTCAATGGCAGAACATCAGCTTCCCAAGCTGAATACAGGGGTTCGATTCCCCTCACCCGCTCCACCTCTGCCGGGCGCATCCGGTGCCGGGCGCCTGAAAGTGCGCCGGCGCCGATTTCGTTGTATGACTCCGCCATGGTGGAACCAGCCCCCATTGTGGAACAAGCCCCCCTTGTGGAACAAGCCGAAGTGGCCAATCTCAAGACCGACGGCGGCGTCTATGGGCTTTGGGCGGTGGCCGGGGTGCTTGGGGCGATAACGGCGCTCCGCCTGCTCTATCTTTCCGTCTTTCCCTTCGATCTCTATGCCGATGAGGCCCAGTACTGGGTTTGGGCCCAGGACTTCGCCTTCGGCTATTTCTCCAAGCCGCCGATGGTGGCCTGGATCATCATGGCGACGACGGCGGTTTGCGGCGACGGCGTCGCCTGTATCAAGCTGGCGGTGCCGCCGATCCATCTATTGACGGCGCTGACGGTCTACGGCATCGGCCGGCGGCTGTTCGATCGACGCGTCGGCTTCTTCTCGGCGCTCCTCTTTGGGACCCTGCCGGCGGTGTCGTTCTCGGCCGCCATCGTCTCGACCGACCCGCCGCTCCTGCTGTTCTGGGCGCTGGCGCTTTACGGCCTGGTGCGCGCGCTCGACGATGGCGCCTGGCGCTGGTGGCTGCTCACCGGTTTGGGTATCGGTCTCGGGCTCATGAGCAAATACGCCATGGCCTATTTCATCCTGTCGCTTGCCGTCTATTTCGCCGTCCCCGGCGCCCATCGCGACAAGCTATTGAGCCCGCGCCTGGGCGCGGCGATGGCGCTGGCGGCGGTCATCTTTCTTCCCAACATCGTGTGGAATGCGAATAACGGGTTCGTCAGCTTCGCCCACACCGCGGCCAACGCCAATCTCGCCGGCCCCTTGATCAACCCGGGAGAGTTCCTGGATTTCCTGGCCGCCCAATTCGCCGTCTTCGGCCCGATCCTCTTCGCCGCCCTTCTCGTTTGCCTGCTAAGCCGGCGCCTCTGGACCGGGGATTGGCGCTTTCGGCTGCTTGGGTGCTTCACCTTCCCCACCCTTGCCCTCGTCCTCGCCCTCGCCTTGCTTTCACGCGCCAACGCCAACTGGGCGGCGCCGGCCTATGTCGCCGGCTCGGTGCTGGTGACGGGCTGGGCGTTGGAGAAGGGGCGCAGCCTCATCGTCACGGCATCTCTTGCCCTTCACCTCGTCCTCGCCTTCGCCCTGTTCGGCGCCACCCTTTCCCAAGGCGGCCCGGCGGACCTGGTCTCGGCCGCCCGCTTCGACCCCTTCAAGCGGGTGCAGGGGTGGCGCCAGTTGGGGGACGCGGTATCGCGAGTGAGTGCCCGGTATCCCGGCGTGCCGTTACTCTTCGATCATCGCCGGCTGATGGCGGAGCTCATCTACTATGTCGAGCCCCACCCCTTCGATGCGTCGAAGTGGGACCCCGACGGGCGCATCGACGATCACTTCGATCTGACCCGCCGCCTCGAACGATCCAGTGACGCCGGCGCCAAAGATGAGGGCCGGCGCTTCCTGCTCGTCACTTCGAGGGCGGATACATCGGCGATCACCTCGCGCTTCGCCGAGTCCAGGCCGGTGACCCGTATCCGGGTACCCGTCGGCAAGACCCGGCACCGCGAGGTCCGGATCATTTATCTCGAGGGTTTTCTCGGCTACTAGAGCCGGCCAAGGACGCCTTGAGATCGATGCCGCTCCGCGCGAAGAGGGAATGGACCCACATCGTCATCAGCGCGGCGGCGTAGGCGCCGGCGACGATGTCTCCCATGTAATGGGCATTGACCACGGCGCGGCTCATCGCGATCGCCGCGCCGACGGCGAGATAGGCCCAGCCGAAGCGCGGAACCAGGATGAAAAGCGCCACCATCAAGGCGGTGATGGTCTGGGCGTGGCCCGAGGGAAAGGAATGGAAATCGGCGCCCAGGCGGAACCAGTCGAAGCCGTATAGCTCGTCGCGGAACAGGAGCTTGGGCCGGACCCTGCCGAACAGCACCTTGAGCACATTGATCAGGATGCCCGAGGCGGCGATGGCGGAGAAGAAGAACGCCGCCACCATGGAATAAGCCTTGAGCGCCCCGGCCCTCGCCTCGAACATGCCGAAGCGCGCCGCCAGGCGCAGCGCGGCGAAAGCGATGGCGGTGACCACCAGGTAGGGGCCGGCGGCGCCAAGATCGGACAGGGTCTTGAAGAATTCATGCCAAGGCGGATCGAGGAGGGCGAACCAAAGCGCCGCCGCGCGGTCGAGATAGGCGATAAGTGCGAGACAAAGGAAGGCGACGGCGGCGAACGACAGGATCGCCTCGCCGCCGGGCGTCGCCGCCCAGCGTTGCCATGCCCGCCAGGCGCGCCCGCCCGGTTCGAAAGGCGGAGGCTTGAAGTCGCGCACCAGCAAGAACTCGTGAAGCGCCCAGGCCACGGCATAGACGATGAACCCGGCGAACACCACGTCCGACAGGAAATGGGCGCCGAGCGCGATGCGCCCAAGGCCGGTTGCGGCGCCAAACGCGAGCGCGCCGGCCATGGCCGCCCGCCGCCGGCGCGGCGCGCGGACGAGGAAGGCGAAGGTGACCAGAAAAAATGTTGCCGCCGCGTGGCCCGAGACGAAGGAGCAGTTCCTGGGGCATTGGTCGGAGGTCACCAGCGCCGGTGAAAAGGTCTTGGCGCCGCCGAACTCGACGATCATGAAGGGCCGTGCCCGGCCGACATTATCCTTGAGCAAGGAGTTGACGATGAGGCCCGGCCCGAGCGCCAGCGACAGGGCAATGAAGGCGATGACCCGGGGCCTGACCCAAAGCCTCCTGAGCCGGGGGACGAGCCGCGCCAGCGCGGCGCCGGCGACGAAAATGGCCACCGCGTAGACGATGACGATCGCCAGTTCGTAAAGGATGTCGACCGCCAGGGACCCGCGCGGGAAGAATCCCTCGCCCGGCTGGTAGAACAGGCGGCTGAAGCTTAAATCGACGCCGGGGAACTGCAGAAAGAGAATCGCCGCCGCGACCACCGCGATGATGAATTGATAGGGTTTCATCGCTTGGTCCTAACGCACCCCCTCGGTCTTCCCGCCGCCGCCGCCATAGAGCACAAGCGTGACCGGCCGGCCCCTGGAATAGTTGAGCCCGCTTATCGTTTGCAAGAGCTTTGGCCGCCGGCCGAGATTTTCCGATACTTCGAGGAATCTGGCTTCCTGGGATTTGGCGATCAATGCCAGCGCGCCCGGCGTCTCGGCGACATGCTTCGCCGCCTCGTCCGGTGAAACCAGCCGTGTCGCGGTGCCCAGCAGGAAGACGATGCTCGGCTCCCCATAGCCGGCGACCGCGACCGGCGCGCCGGCGGCGGCCGTGCCCTCCCTGTTCTTGGCGACGGCCAGCGCGGCGGTTCTCGAAAGCCAGAGGTTTTCGGCGGCGGGGAGGACGATGCCGAGAGCCGATGCGGTGACGACGGCGGCGCCAAGGACGCCGGCCGTGACGGCGTGGACGAGGCGGTCGCGAAAGGCGAACCAGAGACCCAGCGCCACGGCGACGATGGCGGCCGCCGGCGGCACCAGCCCGGCCACGGTGATGCCGCCCTCCAGCCACCAGCTGGCGACGCCGATGCCGATGCCGATGGCGAGGCCGGCGACCGCCCAAAGTGCCAAGAAGCCCCTGCCGGCGACGGTCCGCGCCAGCCGGGAGATCTCGTCGGCGCCGTTGATCGCCGCGTGGGCGCAGATGAGGGCCAGGGCCGGATAGAGCGGCAGGACGTAATGGGGCAGCTTGGTCGGGATCAGTTCGAACAAAAGCCACGCCGGCAGCAGCCAGGCAAGGCAGTAACGCAACGCCTTGTCCGCCCGGTGCCGCCACGCCCAGACCAGCGCCGGGAAGGCGAGCAACGATCCCGGCCAGAACGACACAAACATGGCGAGGCTATAGGCGCCGGGCGGCGCGCCGTGGGATTCCTGCACCGAGATGAGCTTCGGCAGCAGGTCCTTGCCGACGGCATCGGCGAGGAAGGCGCCGCCGGTCTCATACGAGATGGCGATGAACCAGGGCGCGGCGATGGCGGCGGCGATCGCCACGCCGGGAAGCGGACGCAAGCCCTTGAGCCACGCCGCCCTTCTTTCGGCGATGATCAGCGCGATAATGGTGAGGACGCTGATCAGCGGTCCGATCGGCCCCTTGATCAGGATCGCCGCGCCCTGGGCCACCCAGAAGACGACCGCCGTCGCCAGCGCCACCGGCTCCCCCGCCATGCCTCGCAGATAGACCCGGCAAAGCGCCCCTTGGGCGACGACCACCATTGCCAGCAACAGGGCATCGGCCTTGCCGAGATGGGCCTCGACCGTCAATACCAGCGAGGCCGCGAGCATCATCGCGGCGAAGAACGCCACGCGCCTGCCATACGGCCCGCCGGCGAAGGCGAAGAGGAAAAGCACCGCGCCAAGGGCGCCGAGGACCGAAGGGACCCGGTAGGGCCAGATCCGGTTCGATCCGATGGCGCCAAACGCCCGCACCGAGGCCGCCTGGAGCCAGTAAACGCCGGCCGGCTTCTTGTGCCGCGCCTTGTCCTGGAAGCGGATGTTGACGTAATCCCCGCTCTCGACCATCTGCCGCGACGCCTGGGCGAAGCGGGCCTCGTCCCGGTCCACCGGCGGCAGCGCCGAGATGCCTGGCAGGAACAGGCAGAGCGAAAAAAGCCCGAGGGCCAGATAGGCCAATGGTCCCCGTTCGGGCAGGGACGCGGCGAAGGACGCGGCGGTCAACCTTCACTCCCGTGGCGGCGATCGCACGGGCTGTTTTTCCATGGTAGATGGGTCATCCGCCGGTTAGTCTAGCAAATTAGTCGTCCGCCGACGGGAGAATCTTGGCGGTGTTTCGGGCCGCGCTTGCATTGCCCGGCGCCTCATGTATTTTCGCCGCGCCCGTCTGGAGCGCGGGTGTTCCTTCACTCGATCGGGCACCCGAGCGGTCGAATTTAGCGGTTAACAATATGATCTCTGTCGTCGTCCCGGTCCGCAATGAAGCGGAGAACATCGTTCCCCTGATCGAGGAGATCCACGAAGCCCTCGAGGGGCGGTGGGATTTCGAGGTGATCTATGTCGACGACGGCAGCACGGATGAGACCAAGGCCCGCCTGACCGCCGCCGGCGCCCGGTTCGGACGCCTGAAGGTGCTGCGCCACCGCCAAAGCTGCGGCCAGAGCGCGGCGATCTGGACCGGCGTCAAGGCGGCGCAAGGGACCTGGATCGTGACGCTTGACGGCGACGGCCAGAACGATCCCGCCGATATCCCGGCGCTGCTCGAAATTGCCGAAGCGGCGGACCCGGGGGCGCCGCTCGATATGGTCGCCGGCATCCGGCGCAAACGCCGGGACAACTGGTTGAAGCGCGCCTCTTCGCGCATCGCCAATCGGGTGCGCTCATCGCTGCTCGCCGATAACGTCACCGACACCGGTTGCGGGCTCAAGGTCATCAGGCGCGAGGTCTACCTGGCACTGCCCTATTTCGATCACATGCACCGCTACCTGCCGGCGCTCATCCAACGCGCGGGGGGAGTGCTCGAATGCGTCGATGTCAACCACCGCCCGAGGCACTCGGGACGGTCGAATTACGCCACCTTGGACCGGCTCGGGGTCGGCATCGCCGACCTCCTGGGCGTCATGTGGCTCAAGCGGCGCAACAAGATCCCGATTATCGAATCCGAGGAGTAGTTTATGGAGACCCCGACAATCTGGCTGGCCATAGGGTTCATGGGCCAGGCCCTGTTTTCGACGCGATTTCTCATCCAGTGGATATCCAGCGAGAAGCAGAAGAAGAGCGTCATACCCATCGCTTTTTGGTATTTCAGCCTCGGCGGCGGCGTGACGCTGCTGTCCTACGCGATCTTCCGGCTGGACCCGGTTTTCATCGTCGGCCAGGCGGGCGGTCTGTTGGTGTACTCCCGGAACCTCTATTTCGTCTTGCGGGATCGCCGCCAGGCGGAGTGAGCGGCACCGGGGAAGAGAGAAAGGATTAGGAAGACGGTGGCGGCAACAGCGATCGTTCTGTTGAGCGGCGGCCTCGATTCGGCGACGGTGCTTCTCCTCGCCAGGCGCGAGGGCTTCGAGGTCTCGGCCTTGACCTTCGAATACGGCCAACGCCACGACATCGAGGTCGAGGCGGCGCGCCGGATCGCCAAAAGGTTTGGCGTCGGGCGCCATATCATCCAACCCATCGATCTTCGTTCCATCGGCGGCTCGGCGCTGACCGCCGACATCGCCGTGCCCAAGGGGCGGGCAATGGAGGAGATCGGCGCCGGAATCCCGGTCACCTACGTGCCCGCGCGCAACACCATATTCCTCTCCTTCGCCCTGGCCTGGGCCGAGGTGTTGGAGGCCCATGACATCTTCATCGGCGTCAACGCGCTGGATTACAGCGGCTATCCCGATTGCCGGCCCGAATACATCGAGGCTTTCGAGGCTATGGCCAACCTGGCGACCAAGGCCGGCGTCGAAGGCGATGCGCGCCTCGTCATCCACACGCCGCTGATCGAGGCGACCAAGGCCGGGATCATCCGCAAGGGCCTCGATCTCGGCGTCGATTTCGCCTTGACGCGAAGCTGTTACGACCCATCTGCCGATGGCGCCGCCTGCGGCGAGTGCGACTCCTGCGTCCTGCGTCTCGGGGGTTTCGCCGAGGCCGGCGTCGAGGACCCGGCGCCCTACCGGATGCGCCAGCGGGCGGAACCATGAGCTATTCGGTCAAGGAACTGATCTACACGCTCCAGGGCGAAGGGGCGAATACCGGCCGGCCCGCCGTCTTCTGCCGCTTCGCCGGATGCAATCTGTGGTCGGGCCGGGAAGAGGACCGGGAAACCGCCATCTGCAATTTCTGCGATACCGAATTCGTCGGCACCGACGGCGATGGCGGCGGGCGCTTCGCGACGGCGGCCGATCTGGCCCGGGCGGCAAGGCGGACCTGGCCATTCGACGGCGAAAGCCCGTTCAGCCCCTTCGTCGTCTTCACCGGCGGCGAGCCTTTGTTGCAGCTCGACGAGGACCTGATCGATGCCTTCCATAATGCTGGCTTCGAGGTCGCGATCGAGACCAACGGCACGCTGACGGCGCCGGACGGCATCGACTGGATATGCGTCAGTCCCAAGGCCGGGGCCGGGCTTGTGCAGCGCCAGGGCGATGAATTGAAGCTCGTCTTCCCCCAGGCCGGGGCGGAGCCGGCAAGTTTCGAGGGGCTCGCGTTCAAGCACTTCTTCCTGCAGCCGATGGACGGGGAGGAGCGGATGCGCAACACCGAACTCGCGCGGGATTACTGCCTTGACCATCCGCGCTGGCGGCTCAGCCTCCAGACCCACAAAATTCTCGGCATACCCTGATCGCCGCCGCCGTGGAGATTTTCAAATCATTCACCTTCGAGGCGGCGCATCGGCTGCCCAATTTGCCAGCGAATCACAAATGCGCCCGGCTTCACGGCCATTCGTTCAGGGTCGAGATCCACGTCGAGGGCGAAATCGTGCGGCCCGAGGACTGGGTAATGGATTTCGCCGTCATCAAGCGCGCCTTCGCGCCGCTGCGGGCGCAACTCGACCACCGTTATCTCAACGACATCGACGGCCTCGCCAATCCCACCAGCGAGGTCATCGCGCGCTGGATCTGGGACCGTCTGAAGCCCGAATTGGCGGGCCTTTGCAAGGTGGTGCTGCACGAGACCTGTACCGCCGGCTGCGTCTATCGCGGCGG
>JADFJG010000166.1 GCA_022566265.1 Pseudomonadota bacterium
GCGGCACCGGTCGCGGCTCGCCGTCCTGGCGCTGCCCATCCTGCTCGGCGCCTGTGCGCTGCCGGCGTCGTTCACCATCGCCACCCTCGCCATCGACGGTATCAGCTATGCCACCAGCGGCAAGAGCGTGAGTGACCACGCCCTCTCGGCGGTCGCCAACGAGGACTGCGCCATGTGGCGGGTGCTCCAGGCGCGGCCGATCTGCCGCGATGCGGATGTGCCGGAGACCATGGTTGCCGCCGCGCCGGAGGTTGCCACCCCACCGGGGGTTGCCGCCGCGCCGGCGCCCGAGGAGTCCCCCGAGGAGTCCAAGATGCTGGCGATAGCGCTTGGGGTGGCACCGGCGGCGGGGGGACCCGTGGCCCCGGAGATCCCCGTTGCCTCCGCGACGGAGTTCGGCGAGTTCGAGGTGACGGCGGCGGCGTTTGCCGCCACACTGGTGGTCGAGGAGTCCCCCGAGGAGTCCAAGATGCCGGCGGCGGTGCTTGGGGTGGCGCCGGCGGCGGGTGGATCCACGGTCCCGGAGACCGCCCGCCTCCCGAAGTTGTACGGCCCGTCGCCCGAAGGCTATGGGCCGCAGGGCGGAGGGCAGGCCGTTACCGCCTCGGCGGCGAACGGGACGACGGCAATGGCGGCAATAAAGCCCGGGCCCATGCCCGCCCGCCTCCCGAAGTTGTACGGAGGGCAGGCCACCGCCCCGGCGGATCGAGAAACCGCGGCCGAGCGGGTCAAGCCTGCCATCCTGGCGGCCCCGTCGCCGGAAATGGAAGCCAAGCCCAAGCTTGGCCATTTCTTCGTCCTTGGCAGCTACCTGTTGGAAGCCCGCGCCCGCGTCGTCATGAAGCGCGGCCGCGACTTCGCGCCGCGGATAGTCCGCGTCCGCATCCACGGCAAGCTGTTCCACCGGGTCGTCAGTGGACCCTACGCCCGCTCATCCATCGCCACCATGCGCCGCACCCTGATCGCCGAAGGGTTCCGCGACGCCTGGATCGCCAGGCTGTGCCAGAACAATCTGCGCCGGGCCCCGTGCCCGACGACGCTCGCGCCGCTGAATATCGCCAACGACCCCCCGGCTTCTTAGCCCGATATTTCCCAGATAACTTCCAAAACCATGGCGATCGCACCCATGTGGCCCGCCCAGGGGTAGCTGTCCTTCAGGATCGGATTCGGTGTCAGCGAACCCGCGCCATGGGGATCAGCCATGGAGGGGTACGGAAACCCCTGGTTTTTTCCGCACAGGCACTGAGACCGCGGCGCCGGGGAGCGGCAATCGATCCGCCGCACGCTCAGCCGCGAAGGCGGCTACACCACCCTCATCGACAGGCTGAAACAGGGCTAGGTGCGGGGGACTCATCACCCGGGTTGGCGCTGGATCGAGCGCTCGGCCCGCCGGTGATCGCGAATGACCCGGAGCGGAAGTCCGTCCACTTGACGTTCCCCTGTACGGAAAACCCTCTTGAAAACGCGATTTTCCCGCCGCCGGCGCCGCGGGTTTCAGCCATGGCACCCGCCTATACGAAAAACAGTTCCTTTCCGTACACCCGCCAGCCCTGCTGCGATTAGGTCCGCTTTCCTGATGGAAGCAGACTAAACTCTTACCGCCGCTGCATGTCCGCAAATGACCCTAAGCGGACATCACTATTGGACGCACGCTTAATGTCGCGGTTAGGATGAGAAATACATGACCAGAACAGACGATATCGTCACGTTCATGGGTGTCCCGCGTGCCGACAAGCCCACGAGGGCCGGTGCCACCATCCTCGGAATCCCCTTCGAATGCATCGGCCATCGAGTGCGCGCCGGCTCAGATCTCGGCCCCGCCGCCATCCGGGAACAGTCGTGCTTGCTACGGCCGTACCAGCCGCCACATGCGGACTTCGACCCCCTCGACCGCCTCAATGTCGTCGACTGTGGGGATATCGACATCGCGGCTGGCGATGTGGCCGTGGCGTACGATTCCATCACGGCGGCGGTTGAACGGATCCTTGCCGCCGAGGCGGTTCCAGTGACCCTCGGTGGTGACGGCAGCGTCACGCTGCCGCAGCTCCGCGCCGCCGCTCGCTCCCACGGCCCTCTAGCCTTGGTGCACATCGACGCGCACACGGATACAGGCCCCGGAAAGACCCCGGGTGAACTCAGCCCTTCGACGACCTTCACCCGCGCCGCCGAGGAAGGGTTGCTCGACCTGGACCGGGCGTTCCACGTCGGCGTTCGCGGAACGCAGCGGTTCAAGGGCGCCATCGCATTCGCGCGCAACCTCGGGTTCGAGGTCGTTGCCGGAGTGGATCTATTCCGTCGCGGCATGAGCGAAACCGGCACCTATCTTCGTGAGCGAATCGGGGATCGGCCGGCCTACCTCTGTTTTGACATGGATTTTTTCGATCCGTCCTGTGCCCCGGGCGTGTGCCAACCGGAGAGCGGTGGCGCAACGGCCAGGGAAGGTCTGGAGCTGCTGCAATCCCTGGCCGGCACGGAATTTGTCGTTTTCGACGTCAATACGGTCAGCCCACCCCAAGACAACGGAGGCATGACAGCCCTGCTCGCTGCCCGTGTCCTCCTCGAATGCCTGGCGCTGGCCTGTCAAACGAAATCAGCCACCTCATAACAAACGCGACTTATTGGATTATTAATCCGGCCCTATGTCCGCTTATGGCTATGAGCGGTAGTAAGCGACGTAACCGTGCAGCGTCCGCTTAGGGTCAGGAAGCCGACATTGCGGTGCTTGCTATCGAGCCTCATTTCCAGGGATACGGAAATCACTTCT
>JADFJG010000014.1:0-21621 GCA_022566265.1 Pseudomonadota bacterium
AGCATGAGGTCGAGAATAATAATGTCGTAATCGTAGAGCTTGCCGATCTCTAACCCGTCTTCCCCAAGGTCCGTGGCATCGACCACGAAGCCTTCCGACTTCAGCATCAATTCGATGCTTTTGGCTGTGGAAGTGTCGTCCTCGACCAGTAACACACGCATTTGACCACCCGGAATCTGAGGTTCAACAAGTTTTAACCATAGGAGGCATTATGCGGTCAATCAAGTTAACAAAACCTTTACTATATTCCAACTTTCCTGTTTTTCCCTGTACCAGCCGATTTCTTCCCAATTTCCTGGGATGCGGCCCCTTTCCTTGCCCCCGGCCTTTACCGAACCTTAAACAGGTTTGCCCATGATGCTCCTTCAGACCCGAGTGTTGCCCAATCATTGATATTTTGCGCGGAGCGGCTGTGTCCAAGCCACTGAACAGTCTCCTCACCAATCTGACTCAAATTCCCGAATATCACCTTTACGGCCGCGTCACGGCGGTTCTCGGCATGCTCGTGGAAGTCGGTGGCGTGCAGCGCCGCCTGTCGATCGGCGACAGGTGCCGGGTCGCGGCCCGGGGGCGGGAGCACCTCGCATGCGAGGTGGTCGGGTTCCGGGACGACCGCGCCATATTGATGCCTTTCGGGGCGATCGAGGGCGTGGGTCTTGGCTGCAAGGCCGAGGTGGTCGATGCCGAGCCGGTGGTGAGCCCGACCGAAAAATGGCTCGGCCGGGTGGTCAACGCCATGGGCGAGCCCATCGACGGACGCGGCCCCTTGCCTGAAGGTGACACCGCATATCCCTTGCGCAACCGCCCGCCTCCGGCCCATGCCCGCCAGCGCGTGAGAGGTAAAGTCGACCTCGGCGTTCGCGCGATCAACACCTTTCTCACCTGCTGTCGCGGCCAACGCTTGGGCATATTTTCCGGCTCCGGCGTCGGCAAATCGATCCTGCTTGGCATGATGGCGCGTTACACCGCGGCCGATGTCAACGTCATTGGCCTGATCGGCGAGCGCGGTCGCGAAGTGCAGGAGTTCATCGAGGACAATTTGGGCGAGGAAGGCCTGGCCCGCACGGTCATCGTCGTGGCGACATCCGATGAATCACCGCTGATGCGCCGCCAGGCCGCTTACATGACCATGACGCTGGCGGAGTATTTTCGCGACCTGGACAAGGATGTCTTGTGCATAATGGATAGCATTACCCGGTTTGCCATGGCCCAACGCGAGATCGGATTGTCGGCGGGCGAACCCCCGGCCAGCAAAGGCTACACGCCCACCGTTTTCTCGGAGCTGCCCAAACTTCTGGAGCGGGCCGGTCCCGGCTGCGGTCGGGGGTCCATCACTGGCTTGTTTGCCGTGCTGGTGGAAGGAGACGATCACCTCGAGCCCATAACCGATGCGGTCCGCGGGATCATTGACGGACATATCGTACTTGACCGCGCCATCGCCGAACGCGGTCGCTTTCCCGCCATCGACATACTGCGCAGTCTGTCGCGTACTATGCCCGACTGTAACACGGCGGAAGAAAACGCCATCGTCCTCCGCGCCCGGCAAGTGCTCGCCAACTACGAGGACATGGCCGAGATGATCCGTCTCGGCGCCTATCGCGTGGGTAGCGACGCGAAGACGGACGAAGCCATCAAGTATCACCCCGCGCTCGAGGAGTTTCTCAGCCAGAATCGGAACGACCGTAGCGACCTAGCCTCCGGCTATGCGCAACTGGCCGCAATATTTGAGAACAGCGCCGAATGAAGGGACTGGATAGCCTCATCAGGTTGCACCGCTGGCAGCTTGACGAAAAACGGCGCCATCTGGTGGAACTCGAGCGTCTGACCCAGCACCTGGCGGCGCGGATTCGCGATCTCGATGTGGAGATCAGGAACGAGCAGCAGGTCGCCGGATCCTCGACCGAAGCCGCCATGACCTATGGCGACTATGTCCAGGCGACGATCGGGCGCAGGGTGAAGCTGGACGCCTCGCTGGCCGAACTCCAAAGTCAGAGGGTCGTGGCCAAGGAAGAAGTGGCGGAGGCCTACCGCGAACTCAAGAAATACGAACTGGTCAAGGCCCGGAACCAGCGTCTCGCCAACAAACGGCGGCAACATCAGGAACAACAGGTCATGGATGAGGTGGCGCTGAACCTATTCCGGCGGCGGAACGATGGGTAAAGATCGGCGGCGGTGTCGGCCATGGCGGTCTTGGCCCCTCCAGGGGGGCTCGCGGGAATAACAGGCGGTTACACCAACACTCCGAGACCGCCTTCGCCCGGATCCTCCACCATGTCATTGCGCATCTTGAACTCGGTACCCGGGGACTCCTCGAAGCTGACGGCGCCGGCAAGATCGGCCGTGGTCAGGGCATCGGCAAAGATGGCCGTGATCTCGATTCGCATCGGCTCGGGCAACGGGGCCCGGGTGCGAAGGATCAGGTCCAACCGTTTTTTGCGTACCAGGCCATCAAGCTGTATCGGACCGATGCGGCTGAGATCCGCCTCGACGACGAAACGCGAACCCGCCGATTGCGAATCGTCCCCATCCGGGTCCTTGCGTCCGTGCCGGCGCATATACATGCGAATCTGCTGCAGCCGTTCGCCGTCGAAGACCGGGAACAGAACGGTTTGCCAACCGTTGGATTGGGGTTCGCTCGCAAGGCGGCCGATCTGCTGGAATTCCTCTCCGATCCGGGTCAGGATCTCGCCGTGGCCACCGCGCACGAGGGCTCTGGTAACGTCATTACCCAGCCAACCGCGTACGTCACCGGCCCTCAGCGCCGCGATGAAGAAGAGTATCCCCGCGGCGAATGCCGGCCCCGGCCTGGGGACCGTGGTGCCGAGCAATTGTTGAGCGGCGCCGGGTGTGGTTCTTTCGGCGGCATCCAATGCTTCGCGCAAGCTGGACCACTCCGTCGAGAAAGTCGCCAGGGTGTGTTGACGTTCCGCCATCCGGAATGACGCCGGATCTCGATCGGCGGCGGCCGATCTCAGAATTTCCAGGGTAATTCCGGTACCATCGGGCGCCGGAGTCCCCGTCGGCAGACTTAAGGCGCCGAGGGGCGTTTGCACCAGCGTTTGGCCCGCGGTGTGGTTCGCCGGGGGGGGCGCTGAACCGCCGGTTACGGTGCCGAATACGGCTATCACGTCGCCGGAAGTGCGTAGCCCCGCCGCTACCGTTCCCCCTGGCGCCCCGGACGGTTGGGACGGTGGTTCGATCGCCAGGATGCGGACCGTGACCTGGTTTCCAGGAACAAAGCCGGACGCTGGTGGTGCCGCAAGGCCACTGCCGGCGGGGGAGCCGGCCGAGGCTGGCGGACCCGCCAAGGCTCCCGGACTGGCTTGGCCGGCACCGGTTGGAGGCAGACCCGCGACGACTCCGGGGCCGGGCTGGCCGGCGGCCTGTCCGGCGGGGGCGGGCAGGGGGCTTGGGCCTTGAGGCATCACTACTACCGTGGCGGTCAGTACCATGCCGGGAGCGAGAGGGCCGCTGGTGCCGGTGACGGCGATGCTGGTAGGACCGGTTCCCTGAACCGGGGAAGACCGGACGCCGGTGGTCGCGGAACCCGTTGGGGCGGGGGCGGGTTGGCCGCCGCCGGACCCGCGAGCGGCGGGCTTGTGGCCGGTTTCACCGGCGTCGGCCGAGGCGCTTGGGCTGACCGTCGACCCTTGGCCCGCTTCCGGCGTCGTCGCGCCGGCGGCGCCGGCCGCGGCGCGTTGCAGACCGGCGCCGTGTACGGGCTTGTTGTCTACCGATAGAATGATGGCCTGCATGTGGGTGCCCACTGACTGCACCTGCAACGTGACCTCGCTGCCGATTTTCAACGGCAATTGAGTGTGAACCGTTAGCGTTCCCCTTTCGGTACGCAACACCACCAAGCCCTTTCCCTGCCGCTCCACCACGACGCCGTTGATCACCGCCCCGGCGGTGAGATTGGCCAATGACCGCGGCAGGTTCGTCACCGTGGCGACCGCGCTTGGCGCCGCGTGGGACGCCGTCTTGGCGATCACCGAAGATCGCAATGACCGGGGCAGGACGATGTCGCTCATGGCGTCTCCAACAGTTTGCCGGCTATGGCCACGACATCGCCGGCGGCGTCACTGTTGGGATGGCGCGTCAACAAAGGGGTCTGGTGGCGGATGCTCTCCGGCACGTGGGGATCGCGCCGGATGATCCCGGCGAGTGGCGGAGAGATATTCAGGAACCCTTCGCAGGCCTTGAGCAGGGTGGCGTAAGTCCGTTCGCCCTGTTGCTTCGAGGCGACCATGTTGACGACGATTCGGATGTCCGTGCCGGGATTTTCCAACGTCATGACCTTGATGAAGGCGTAGGCGTCGGTGAGTGAGGTGGGCTCGTCCATGGTCAGCACCAGATACATGCCGGCCCGGCCCGCCATCACCCGCGCCGTACGGTCGACGCCGGCGCCGATATCGATGACGGCGCGGTCATATGTCCCGGCCAGGGTGAACAGTTCGTCGCGCAAGACGGTCAGGCGGCTCCGCGGCAAGCTGGCAAGGGACCCCGATCCCGACTGGCCGGCAATGATGTCGAAGCCGCCATCCTCGAATTCCGTGACGGCGCCGGCCATCGTCAGGTCCCCGGTAATGATGTTGGCTAGATCGTGCTTCGGTATGAGCCCAAGTTGAATGTCCACGTTGGCGAGACCGAGATCGCCGTCGAACAGCAACACGCGGCGCTTCGCCTGGGCCAGTGCATGGCAAAGCGTGATCGCGAACCAGGTCTTGCCGACTCCGCCCTTGCCGGAACTGACGGCGATCACGTTGGGCGCAACCAATGGCCTGGTCGGCGGTCGGGGTAGGGGCGCGCCCTGGATCATGATGTGGCCTCGATCGTGGATAGGGTTGAGATCGCTTCGCCCAACCGGTCGGTCAGTGCCAGCGCCAGGAACATCGGACTGACTGGGCCTATTCCGTCGCCGATATAGGGGCCGAAGGTCGCCTCGCTGAATTTGAGCCTGACGGCGTCGGCGGCGGCGATCAGGCTTCCCAGGCGATGGCTGGTATCGAGCCGCGTGACGATGAATCGCGAGGCCCCGAGTGAGGCGAAGGCCTCCGCCGTTTCAACCGTCTCAAAGGCATCGCCACCCGCCGGAAGGACCAGGACGGGCTCGGCATCCACCGCATCTAAAAACGTCGATATTTCCTTCAAGACACTGGTATCAAATGGATTTATGCCTGGGGTATCGATGACGAAGAAGCCGCCGGCGGGTAAGGTGTCGACAGTCCTGGCGAGGGCGTCGGGCCCATCCGCGACCTTGATTTCCAGCTTCAGGAGCTTGGCGTAGGCGCCGAGCTGTTCCACCGCGCCGGCGCGCACGATGTCCGTCGTGATCAGGGCCGTGGCTTGCCCGTCAAGCACCGCGCGCGCCGCCAGCTTCGCCGCGGTTACCGTTTTGCCCGCCCCGGGTGGACCGATGAGAATGAGGGGTCTCGCCAACCTTTGATGGCCGAGGGGAGCGAATTCGAATTCGGAGTCAAGCGCGCCGGCCAAGGCCATGAGCGCATCGTCGGTTTCCAGGCGGCGCACCCTGTTCAGAAGTTTTTCCGCCAGCAGCGGCGGCGTGCGGTGATAGGCCAGCCACTCGAGGAGGGTGTCGAGGACGTCTTCCGTGCCGGTGCCGGCCAGATCCTCGTAAACCACCGATCCGGGAGTCGCGGTTTCGAGGGCGGCGGTGACCTTCACCCCGTAACCGCCGTCCTCGGCATCGCCATTCCGCGTCGATACGATGATGGCGTCCTTACCCAGCTCGGCGCGCACAAGTTCCATGGCCTCGGACATGTCTGAAGCTGTAAATGTCTTTAGCCGCATCGCCTACGCGTCTTTCTAGATCTGTCCCAGGGTCTTGATTTTCGCCTTGGGATGAATTTCGTTCTGTGACATCACGTTCGTCATCGGCCGGATGCGCTCGATAATCGACCGCACGAAAGGTCGAATCACGGGACTGGTCAGCAGCACCGGATTTTCCCCCAACATGGCCTGACGCTCGAATATCTGGCGGACATTGTTGATGAATTGTTGCAGGTGACTGGGGGCGAGCGAGAGCTGTCTTTCGTCGCCCTCGCCGACGATGGCTTCGGCGAAGGTCTGCTCCCACTCCGGCGACACGCTGATCAGCGGGATATAGCCGGTGGGGGAGACATTGGCATCGCTGATCTGACGGGCCAGGCGGGCACGGACATGCTCGGTGATGGCGTTCAGGCTCTGGGTGTAACTGCAGGCTTCGGAGACCCCTTCGAGGATGGTGGGTAGATCCCGGATCGACACCCTCTCGCCGAGAAGGTTCTGCAAAACCCTCTGAACTCCGGACACCGAGATCTGGTTCGGGATCATGTCGGCGATCAGTTTTTGTTGCTCCTTGTCCAATTCGTCCAGCAGCTTCTGGGTCTCGGCATAGGACAACAATTCGGCCATGTGCTCCTTCACCACCTCGGTGACATGAGTGGTAATCACGGTGGCCGGGTCGACGACGGTGTAGCCTTTGAAAGACGCTTCCTCACGCAGCCCCTCGTCGACCCACATCGCCGGCAGGCCGAAGGTCGGCTCCGTCGTCTCTTCCCCGGCGAGGGACAAGGTTTCGCCCTTGGGGTCCATGACGAGGAGCATGGTGGGCCGCAAATCGCCGCGACCGGCCTCGATCTCCTTGATGCGGATGACATAGGTGTTGGCGGGCAGTTGCATGTTGTCCTGTATGCGTACGGACGGAAGGACAAAGCCCATGTCGCTGGCCAGCTGACGCCTCAGCGCCTTGATTTGATCGGTGAGACGCTGGCCGGTCTCCGTGTTGATCAGTGGCAGCAGGCCGTAACCGAGCTCGAGGCGGACGTAATCCAATTGCAGGGAGGTGGAGATCGGCTCTTCCGCCACCGGCAAGGCCGCTTCCGCCTCGGTCTCGGCCGCCGTCGCCGCCGCTTCCCGCTGGATTTGGCCCTGGGTTATGAACCAGGCCAGGGTGCCGGTCAGGAGCGCGAGCAGCATGAACGGCAACATCGGAATTCCGGGCAGCAGCGACAGGGAGGCCATGAGGAACGAAGAAAGGCCAAGCGCGGCGGGATAGCCGCCGAGCTGGCTGAACAGGGCCTTGTCGGTCGAGCCGGCCACGCCGGCCTTGGAAACCAGAAGACCGGCGGCCGTCGAGACGATCAACGCCGGAATTTGGCTTACCAGCCCGTCGCCGACAGTCAGCAATGTGTAGGTTTGGGAGGCCTGGGAGAGTGTCAGGTCCTGCTGGGCGATGCCGATGATGATGCCGCCGATGATATTGATGAAGGTGATCAGCAGACCGGCTATGGCGTCGCCGCGGACGAACTTGGCGGCGCCGTCCATGGCGCCGAAAAATGTGCTCTCGTCCTCGAGTTGCTTACGCCGTTGCCGCGCCTCGGCCTCTTCGATGAGGCCGGCGGAGAGATCGGCGTCGATCGCCATCTGTTTGCCGGGCATCGCATCGAGGCTGAACCGGGCCGCGACCTCGGCGATGCGCCCGGATCCCTTGGTGATGACGATGAAGTTCACCAGCACCAATATGCCGAAGACGATGATGCCGATGACGAAATTGCCGCCCATGACGAAATTGCCGAAGGCCTCGATGACCCTTCCCGCGGCTCCCGTACCTTCGTGACCGTGGGCGAGGATGAGGCGGGTGGAAGCAAGATTGAGCGCCAGCCTGAGCACGGTGGCGATCAAGAGCACCGTGGGAAAGGTGCTGAAGTCCAGCGGCCGCGGGATGAACAGTACGGTCATCAGGATGAGGACCGAAAGGGTAATGGAAATGGCGAGAGAGATATCCAGCAGCCATGTCGGCAGGGGCAGGATCAGCACCACCAGGATGCAGGTAATACCAAGCGCCAGCGCGATGTCTCCGCGCCATACGAACTTCGACAGGAGGCCGGCGAATACCGAAGCCTCGGTGGGCTCCGCCGCGACCGGGGTCGTTTCCGTCATTATCGGAATCCCCAGAAATCCTTATCGTCTATCGACCGTCAAAGGGCGGCGCGATTCAGCTCTCCCGGCATGGGTACGCTGACACCTTCGCCGGTATATTGTTTGAGCTTGTTGCGCAGGGTCCGGATCGAAATGCCGAGGATGTTGGCGGCGTGGGTGCGGTTGCCGAGGCAATGGTGTAGGGTCTCGATGATGAGACCCCTTTCAACTTCCGCGACGGTGAGCCCGACGAGAGCGGACTGATCGGCTGCCGGCGACCCATTGGCGCCCGCCGTGCCGTTGGTCCCCGTGCCGCCTCCGGCGCCCGCCGAGCCGGCACCGGAACTGGCGCCTTGCCCATGGTTGGCGTCGAACGTCAGCACGATCATGTCGGCGGAAATCTCTTCGCCGGTCGCCAACAGGACGGCGCGGTGCATGGTGTTCTCGAGCTCGCGCACGTTGCCCCGCCAAGAATGGCTCCGGAGCTTTTGGCGCGCCGCGTCAGAGAGCGGCAACGCCGGTACGCCGTTGGCGTCGGCATATTTGGCGGTGAAGTGCTCGGCCAGGAACTCGATGTCCTGAGGCCGGTTCCTCAGGGCCGGAACCTCGATGTTGACCACGTTGAGCCGGTAGAACAGATCCTCCCGCATGGTACCATCGCGGATGGCCTGCTCGAGGTCGCGGTTGGAGGTGGCGATCAAACGGATGTCCACTTTGATCGGGTGTTTGCCACCGACCCGGTCGATCTCGCGTTCCTGGATGACCCGCAGAAGCTTGGCCTGGAGATGCGGGTCCATCTCGCTGATCTCATCGAGAAGCAGGGTGCCGCCATCGGCTTCCTCGAATTTGCCGATCCGCCGCGCCACCGCGCCGGTAAAAGCGCCCTTCTCGTGGCCGAAAAGCTCTGATTCCAAAAGGTTTTCCGGAATTGCCGCGCAATTGACCGAGATGAATTTCTGGTTGGCGCGTTTTGATTTCTGGTGGACGTGACGGGCCACCAACTCCTTGCCCGAACCGGATTCACCGACGATCAGGACGGATGCATTGGAAGGCGCCACCCGGGCCGCCAGTTTCAGGACCTCCGCCATCGCCGGGTCGCGGAAGACGAGTGCGTTGTTTTCCTCTGTTACCGCCTGGAGTACGGCGGCGATCAGGTCGGGATCCGGAGGCAGCGATACATACTCCTTGGCGCCGGCTTTGATGGCGCTGGCCGCGGCGGACGAATCGGTGCCGAGCCCGCAGGCAACGACGGGCACGCTGATGCGTTCCGAATTCAGGCTTTGGATCAGCCCACGGATGTCGAGCTTCACGTCTACCATGACCAGATCGGCTCCCTGGCCGGACCTGAGAGCATGCAGCGCGGCCTCGACGTCGTCGGCATGGGCGACCTTGGCTCCGCGCGAGATCGCGAGCTTGCTTGCCGCGCCGATATACCCATTCAGTGAGCCGATGATGAGTAGTCGCATTTTGCTTCTCCTGAAACGGACCCTAATCGAAATACTTTATGCGTTGGTCGGGCGGCAGCAGTGAATTCAGCAACATTTCAAGCCGCCTTGGGTTTTCCTGGCGTCCAACCGAAAGCGCGCCCATGAGATAGATTTGGTCGACGAGGGCCTCTTCACGGGAGTTCCGCTCCAGCTTCGAGGCCAGGGGGGAAAACAACAAATTTGCCAACAGCGCGCCATAGAACGTGGTGAGCAGCGCCACCGCCATGCTGGGGCCGATGGTCGACGGTTCGTCGAGATGACTGAGCATCTGGACCAGGCCCACCAGGGTGCCGATAAGGCCCATGGCGGGGGAGACCTCCGCCGCCTTGTGCAGCACACTCGCACTCTTGACGTGACGGGCCCTGGTGGCTTCGAGGTCGCGGCGGAGAATCTTTTCAACGTCTTCGGCGGAGAAGCCGTCGATCACCATATGCAGGGCATGGCAAAGAAAGGACTCTCCCGCCAGCGACGGCAGCATCTCCTGCAAAGAAAGGACTCCTTGCTTGCGCGCCGTCTCCGCCAGATGGAGAATCCTGAGGGCGGCGGCGGGGGGGTCGGTAACGGGGTAAAAGATCGTCCGCAAGATGACTTTCTGGCTGCCGCATACATCGGAAAACGAAAAACAGATGGTGGTGGTTGCGAACGTGCCGCCGACGACGATAAGGATGGCCGGGCCATTGAAGAACGCCTGCGGCGATCCGCCGAGGATCACGGCGGTCGCGATCAGACCGAAGGCGCCGCCGAGTCCGATTATGGTGGCGAAGTCCGTCGTCATCTTCCGGCTCTGCACGGGCGTCAGCGCCGGACGTTCCCTGCCGGCGCCCAGATTGATCCCGGTTGCCGGACGTCCGATGGCGGTTGGCTGTTTCATCATTGGTCTGATTTGACGATTTCCGTCATGGTCACGCCGAGGCGCTCGTCGACGACGACGATTTCGCCGCGGGCCACCAGCCTGTTGTTGACGTAGATGTCGATGGCTTCGCCGACCTTACGGTCGAGTTCGACGACCGCGCCGCGGCCCAGTTTGAGGAGTTGGCTCACTCGCATGGTGGCCTTGCCCAGCACCGCGGATACCTGGACCGGGACGTCATACACGGCGCTCAGGTCACGGGCGGTATGTGTGACGTCGCCGGGGTCTTCATCGGCGTCGAAAGCATCCTGTTTGTCGTCCTCCGGGATTTCCGCCAGGATGTCCTCCGCGGTTCCTTCGCCGCCACTGGCATCCTCGGCGGAGGCTTCCTCCGCCGGTGTGTCCTCTTCAGGGGAGCCCTCGACCGAGGCGTTCTCCTCCGGATCGTCTGTGTTCGGGTCTTTTTCGTCTGCCATTTCGGTCTCCTAAACCCCGGTGGTTGAATGTGCCTGTTCCGGCACCTGATCCCCCTGCGAAACGTCGATCGACGCATCATTTTCGCTCTCTGGGGCCTGTGAATGGTCTGTCTCCGGCCCTTCGCCATATTCCGGCTCCGGTGCCCGGTCGGACATTGCGGGTAACGGGCCAGTGACCTTCTCGATGACTTGGCCGATCTCCTGGTAAAGCCCGGTTAGATTCCGTTCGGCACCGCCGTCCGCCCACTCGATCCGGCAGTCCGTCTCGGCGAGGTGTTCGTCGCCGAACAGCACGATCTTGCCATTGAATCCGCACCCGGCGGCGATTTCGTCGATCTGCTCGCGCAAGGGATCCAACATCTTGTCATGCAACCGCACCACCACCCGCGGCTCGTCGTAGAAGGTGTTGAGGCATTCGCGCACGAGTGCCTCGATCTCGGCGAGTCCGTTGCGTTGTGCGAGGTCTGGCAACACCTTGCGGACGACGGCGACGGCGATCTTGAGCGCGTGGCTTGCCGATTCGTAGCGAATCTCTTCGATCGTCCGGCCAAGTGCCTGGAGTTGCTCGCCGATCCGTGAAAGCGCCACGGCCGTCGTGTGTTCGATGGTCGCGCGCGTTTCGGCAATGCCGGCAAGCCTTCCTTGTTCGCGGGCGGCTTCCTCGGCGATGGCAAGGTCATCCGCCGTGTAGCTGCGTGCGCCCCGCGAATCGGTGCCCTCGCTGCCGGGATCGAAAGAGGTGTCGAAATTGAATTTCTTGATCGATGTCATCGCGCGGCCCCTAATAGATGAGTTCGTCATCATCCTTGTTGTCGGCGATGATGATTTCACCCTTATCGGCCAGGTTCCGGGCGATGTTGACCATATGGGACTGTGCCTCGTCGACGTCACGGAGCCGCACCGGCCCCATGTCATCCATATCCTCGCGCAGGATCTTGCCGGCGCGCTCTGACATGTTGGTGAAGAAAAGGTCGCGCAGCTGTTCGGACGCACCCTTGAGCGCGACCGCCAGTTTGGCCTTCTCCACGGCGCGCAGGAGCGTTTGGATTCCGCTGGGATCCAGTTGCCCGAGGTCCTCGAAGACGAACATCAGGGCCTTGATCTTTTCAGCCGAATCGCGGTGGCGCTCCTCGAGCGAGGTCAGGAACCGGGTTTCCGTGTTGCGATCGAAATTGTTGAAGATTTCGGCCATCATCTCGAAGGGATCGCGCCGGTTGGTACGCGCAAGGTTGCTCATGAACTCGGTCCGCAGGGTCTTCTCGACACCGTCGAGAATCTCCTTTTGCACCATTTCCATGTTCAGCATGCGAATGACCACTTCCATGGCGAAGGCTTCCGGAAGTATGCCCAGCACGCTCGCGGCATGATCCGGCTTGATCTTGGTCAGCACCACGGCGACGGTTTGGGGATATTCGTTCTTGAGGTAATTCGCCAGGACCTGCTCACTCACGTTGCCGAGCTTGTCCCACATGGTGCGTCCGGCCGGCCCCCGGATCTCCTCCATGATGTTGTTGACCCGATCCTTGCCGATCGACTTGAGCAAGAGCCGCTCCGTGCTCTCGTAGGTACCGATCAACGAGCCGCCCGCCGAGATCTGCTCGACGAACTCACTGAACAGCCGCTCCACGGTGTTGGCGCGAATATCCCCGAGGCCGGCCATATGCTGGGAAATCTCCTTGATCTCCTCATCGTCCATCAGCGTGAAAATACTGGCCGCCTGCTCCTCGTTCAGGGACAGCATCATGATGGCCGCCTTCTGGGGGCCGCTCATGTTTCGGAATTCCTCTTTAACGGGCATGCCAACCTTCGCCTGTCATCACGGTTCGATTAGGATTCCTGGTACATCCAGTTGCGGATGATGTTCACCGCTTCGTCCGGATGCTTTTCGACGATTTCACCGATTTTCTTGAGGGACGATGCGCGTACCCGTCCCTCGACCTGCTTGAGATCGATCATGCTTTCGACCTCACTTTCGGCGTTTGGCGGCTCGATCCCGGGCGCGTTCATGACCGGCTCTTGGCCGGGCGGCAGGGCGGTCTTTCCCGCCGCCGCCGCCGCCGCCACCGATTCGTTGATCAAGCTCTTGCCGCTGGCGATGGCTTCGGGCAGGGCGTCGAGGATGCGCCGGACCATCGGGCGCACCACGAGAAGAATCACCAGGATCGAGACGACCCCGAGGATCACCAGTTCGGCAAGCTTGATGTAGTCGTTCTTGCCGAGCCCGAATAGCGGGCGCGCCGGCTCCTCGATGACCTCGTCGCCCTTGGCGAAGCGCATGTTGATAAGTTCCACCTTGTCCCCGCGCTTGGCATCGAAGCCGATGGCCGAGCGCACCAATTTGGTGAGCTGCGTGAGTTCTTCCGGCGAGCGAGGCTTGTAGATACGCGCGCCTTCCTCCCCGCCGTCGCTGTAGGTGCCATCGATGAGAACGGCGACGGACAGGCGATTTACGATTCCCGTTTCGCGCACATGGGTCTTGGTGGTCTTGGAAATCTCGAAATTGACCGTTTCCTCGGTCCGAGTCGACTCGGTCGAACTCTTGGTCCCGGCCTTCGGTTGGGACCCCGGGGTATTCGCCGGCAGGTTGCTTGCCACGGTCACCGGCGACGACAGCTCGGAGTCCCCGGTGGTCGAGTTCTCCTCGACGGTCTGGGTCGAGCGGACCACCTGACCGTCGGGATCGAAGGTTTCCGATGTCGTGGAGATGCGGTCGAAGTCCATGTCGGCCTTCACCTCGGCGCGGACACGGCCGGCCCCGACGGTGCGCTCCAGCATTCCCTCGATCTTGCGGCCGAGCCGGGCTTCGTAAGCCGCCGTCATATCCTCGCCGCCTATAGATGAACCAATGGCGGTCATATCATCGCCCTTGCCGGCGGCGAGCAAGGTCCCCTGGCCATCGAGAATGGAAATTCGCGAGGGCCTGAGTTTGGGTACGGCGGACGCGACCAGATGCTGGATGGCGAAAACCTCCGATTTGGTCAGGCGGTAACCACCGTTCATCTGCAGGAGGATCGAGGCGCTGGCCTCCTGCTTGTCGCGGCTGAATAGCTCGCGCTTGGGCAGCACCAGATGCACCCGCGCCGCCCGGACGGTGCTGAGGGAGGCGATAGTGCGGGCGATCTCTCCCTCCAGCGCCCTCAGGCGGTGGATATTCAGTACGAAGTTGCTGGTGCCAAGGGATTCCGAGCGGTCGAAAAGTTCATACCCCATGGATCCGCCCGAAGGCAGGCCTTCCTGGGCCACCGAAAGACGCAGTCGCAGCACTTGATCGGTCGGCACCAGGATCTGGTTGCCGTTGCCGCGCAACTCATAGGGTACCCCCATGTTCTCGAGCTTCGCGACGATCTGACCGCTGTCGGCCGTATTGAGATCTGCGAACAACAGGGTCATGCCGGGGGTCGTCAGGCGGGTCGCGATATAGATGAAAAAGGCGATGAAACCGGCGGCCACGAGGGTCATGATCAGCAGCCGCATGGCGCCAAGGTTACGCAGTGTATCAAACAATTTAACTAAACTCCGAACTGATGAAATCGCCACCCAGGCGGTGCCACGGGGCGGTGGCTAGGGCCTAAGGTCTAGAGATAGGCGGTCCCCGTGAAAAAGTGGTTAACGGGGGGCAAAATTTGCCGGGGGCATGGGCCCTGGATCGGGCCTCTGAGGGAGCGGCTTTTTCTGAAACCGCGACAGATCGGAGAGGTATAGAAATATAGCGAAATATCAGCTAGTTATAGATACTTCCTGATTTTTTGATTTAATCTAGGAAATCGGGGAGCGGCGGAATATGGCGCGCCGGTAAGCGCTGGCCCCTTAGCCGTCGGCCGGCTTGTCGATCTCGCGGTAGTCCTGGATTCTGGTCGCCCTCAGTCCCCGCATTCCGTGGCTCTCCATCAGGCGCTGCCACGACAGGAATTCCTCGATCGTCAGGGTATAGCGTTTGCAGGCTTCTTCCAGGCTGATAAGTCCGCCGCGCACCGCCGCCACGACCTCCGCTTTGCGGCGGATGACCCAACGCTTGGTCTCGGGCGGGGGCAGATCGTCTACGGTCATCGGTGTCCCGACCGGAGTGAGGACCCGTTTCGGGGGCTCGGAAGAGGACTTCGACATACGCTTACGCTCCAGAACAGTGCTTTAAAGCCACCGTCGGCAAAGCCACCGTCGGCGATTGCCCATCGGGGGCATAGACACCATTCAATCTATTGGATTGCGGTTTAAAAACACCTAAGGAAGTTGGTTAATTTATCAGAAAAAATGTTAATACATCATAGACTTAACCCCCGGCCCCAGGGTTCCCCCCGGGGCCGGGATTTGGCTGTGGCCAAGTCCAGTCTAGCGCTTGATCCTGACCAACTCGTCGAGCATCTCGTCGGCGGTGATGATGATCCGCGTCGTCGCCGAATAGGCCCTCTGGGCGAGGATCATGTTGGTGAACTGGGTACCGAGGTCGACGGTGGAGTTCTCGAGCGAACCGGCGTTGATCGCCCCGGCGCTGCCGGACTTGGCTGTGCGGAGCACGGGCACGCCGGAGGAGTCGGACGAGACGTAGACGTTGCCGGTCTTGGCCGTAAGGCCGTTGAAGTTGGCGAAGGTGACCAGCGGGATCCTGTAGATCGGCAGGGTCTCGCCATTGTCGAACAGGGCAACGACGAGGCCCTCGTCGCTGATGCTGACGCCGGAGAAGGTACCGAACTGGACACCGTTCTGGTTGATGAAGGTGACGTTATAGGCGCCGGAGAACTGGGTCACCCCGTCGGACAGGGTGACGGTGCCGAGATCGAGCGTGATGGCGCTGTCGAGGGCGCCGCTCGCCCAGTTGCTGACCTTTATGTTGGCGACGTTGATGGCGCCGGGTGTGCCGTTGCCGTTAAAGGTCATGGCCGTGGGGCTGACGGTCGTGGCCGCCACCGTGAAGGAATTGGCCGACTGGCTGATGGCGGCGGCGCCGGTGGAATTGATCACGGTCGCGGCGCCGGTGCTCGACTGGGTGAACAGGATCGCCGAGGTGTCGGCGCCGGTGCCCTGGGCGAAGCGCCCATCGTTGGTGCGCACGAAGCTACCGATGGTTATGTTGCCCTCATCGCCATCCTCGGGGGAGACGCCGACCGTTGGCGCGGTGCCGAAGGTCAGGGTGCCGACCAGAATGTCGGTGCCGCCATCATCGACGAATATCTTGACCGTGCTGTTGGCCCCGATGCCGACCAGATCGTCGGAATTGGCGCCGGCATTGGTAACGGGGTCGCCGTTGAGCTGGTACTTGAGGCCGGCGATGCCCTTGAGACGGATCTCCGCACCGGCGCCGCCGGTGGTGGTGACGGTGACCACCAGATTGTTGCTGCCATCCAGCAGGGCCGTGAGAATCGTGTTGGCGGTCGCGGTGACGCCGTTGGGGGCCGGCGTCAGGGTGGGTGTGGTGAATACGCCGATATCGCCGCTGGCGGTGGTGACGTTGTTCGTCACCGCGGCGCCGGAATACTGGCCGGTATAGTTCTGAATGGCCGCGAGAAGGGCCGCCGTCACCTGGGTCGTGGTGGTGGAGGATGAGATGTCGACGGCGATGTTGCTGCCCGAGACCGAGGAGTTGGTGTCGAACTCGAAGGTGAGCGTGGGCTCCGACCCGTCGGTGATGACGACGGTCTGACCGTCCGCCGGTACCGAGCCGAAGTCCAGCCGCCCGGACGCGGCGAGGATCCCCGCGGATGAATTCTCCAGCGTTGTATTGGTGGCGCCGGTCGGCGTCTTGAGCGAAAACTCCCACTGGTTCAATGCGCTCTTGGTCCAGGTGAACGTCAGATCGTGGGGGACGCCGAGTGAATCGAAGACCTGAACGTTGGTGATCTCGGTCGAGTTGATGGCGCCGGTGGCCGGCAGGTTGATGCCGAGCTCGATGGCCGAGGTGGCGGTGGCGCTACCGGAGACGCCCCCGACATTGACCGTCTCGAGGCTGGTCAGGACCGCGGTGTTGGTAGAGATCGGCACGCCAGCGGCGTCGGTGGCCCAGCCCTGGAGATAGAAATCCGCCGTATTCTTCAGATTGCCGACCTCGTCCGGCTCGAACGCGCCGGCGCGGGTGAAGAGATAGGGGTCGGAGGAGGTCGGCTTCGCCACCCCGTTGACCACGAACATCCCTTCGCCGGAAACCGCGAGGTCGGTCGGGGAGGCGGAGGACTGCAACAGCCCCTGCCGTCCGACTTCGGTGACGGAGGTGAACTGCACGCCGCCCGGAGAGTAGCTGTTTTTGGTCGCCTGCTGGGTCACCAGGGTGGAAAACCGGGCGAAGGTGGCCTTGTAACCGGTCGTGTTCACGTTCGAGATATTGTCGGCGATCGTACCCAGGGTTTGGCTCTGGGCATCAAGCCCCGAAACGCCGGAAAACATTGCACCATAAAGACTCATTTCCTGTCTCCTTTAGACTTCCTGTCTCCTCACCGGTTGCGGGGCCGGGGAGGGCGGTTGGGCAAGGGCCGGTGGGCCCTAGTGGTTAGGGGTTGGACTGTTCGGTCTTGGTCTCCTTCACGGAAAGGACTTTATCCAGGGGTACGCTGACCTCGCCGAGCATCAATTTTGTGGTGTCGCCGGAGGTATCGGCGCCGTCGACGCGGCCAACGATGCGGGTCTCCGCCGGGATCTGATCGCCCTCGCTGTCAAGCGCGCCGATCAAGAGCCTGTAGATGCCGGGCGCAACCTCGATACCTTGGTTGTCTACGCCGTCCCAGACGAAACTATGCTTGCCCGCCGCGGTCTCTCCGGTGGTCGAGAACACGACCCTGCCCTGGTCGTTGGAGATGGCAAGTGTCACCACGGTCGCCCTCGTTGGCAGCGTATAGCCATACTCGGCCTTGCCGTCGATGAGCGGGGCGGTGTCACCCTCGGCCTCGATCGTCTTGCCGAGGTAGCTCACCGCCGCCGCGGCCTGGCCGGCCTTGGAAATGCCGATCAGATCATCAAGGTTCTTGTTGGTCTTAATGGCCTGCTCGACGGTAGCGAACTGGGCAAGCTGGGCGGCGAACTGGTTGGAATCCATGGGCGACATCGGGTCCTGATTCTTCAACTGGGTGACCAGCAACAGCAGGAAGCTTTCGAGATCCCCGGTCAGCGACGCGCGGTTTGGCACAGGATCCGGGGCCGGCGTCGTTGCCGTGTTGGTCGGGGTGACTTCCATGACTTCGTGCTCCCGTTAGACGCGGATATCGACACCGCCCAAGGCGGCCCGGGCGTTGGCGTAGCCGGCCATCTGGGCGGTGTGTGTGTCGTCCAACGTCTCGATCGCGGCCTGGATCCCATCCTCCGGCGCCGCGTGATCGGACGTTTCCTGCTCGCCATCGCGGCCTTCGCCGCGCAGATTGAAGTTCAGGCTGTCGGAGTTCGTGCGCAGGCCCGCCTCTTGGAGGGCGCGCTCGAGGCCGCGGGCGTCGCGCTGCAAGAGCTCGAGGGTCTCGGATTTCTCGGCGGTGACCACCGCCGTGATGCGGCCGTCATGGCTCAATTCAAGCTGGACTTCGATATGGCCGAGGGCGGCGGGCCTGAGCTTGATGCTGATCTTGTCCATGCCTTCTGCCGCGGCCTTGACGATGTGGACGGCCAACTGATCGACGACCGGCTGCGGCACCGGCGTCGGGCGGGTCGCGGCCGCGAGGGCCTGCATCGGGAAGGTTCGGGCCGCGCCCGCGCCGCCGATGGGAGCAAGCGGCACTGGTGAGTCCATCGTTACCGCGCCGGTGTTCGCGGTTGACTGGGCGACGCCGTAGGACGCCGCCGCCGTGGCGTTCAGGCCGGCGGTCGCCGCGCCGCTTGGGATCTGGCCGGCGGCGCCGTTGTTGGCCAGCCCGGCCGCATCGGTCGCGGTCTGGGCGACGGTGGAAGCGTTGGCGCCCTGTTGCCCGCCGATCTGGGCGGTGCCGCCTGCCTGCGTCTTGGCGACGGGGACGGACGCATCATCGGCCGCCGGGCCGGTTGCCACGAGCATGGCACTCGGTTTGGAAACGGGCATCGTCGATTTTTCGGTGACCGTGATGCTGATCGGAAGGCCATCGACAAGCGCGCTTTTCGCGTTGGCCGGGACCGTGAGGGTGGCAAGCGCCTGTTCCGCGGCACCGGATCCCTTGGCGTTGGTGGTCAAGTTGGCGAGGCTGGCGAGAGCGGCGTCCACGCCCTTACCGGCGGCTTCGGCGTGGGGCACGTTGGTGACGGTCTCAAGCGCCGGATTGGTCCCGGGCAGGGAAGCCGCCCCGTTGGTGGCGGCATTGGTAATCCCCGCGCCGGCGAGGGTATCCGAACCGGCGGCGGGAGTGGCAAGGGGCACTGTCGAGAGGGCGGTGGCGTTGTTGAGGTTCGCGCTCGCCCCGGGCTGGGCGATCGCCATGAGGTCGAACCCGGCGGCCTTGCCCGGGACATCCAGGATGCCGGCGGGGGTAATGGCGGTGCTGACCGCGGCCGCGATCTCAAGACCTTTCTCGTCGGCATGGCCCGGGTTGTCCGTCCCGGACTTGGCGCCTTCGGCCGTCGCGTTTGGCGCGTCCCTGTTTCCATCGCCGTCCGTTCCCGCGTGCTCGGGCGGGGTGTTGTCGCCGGAGGATCGCGAGGCGCCGTCATCGGGTTCGGTTTCTCTTGCCGAGGGGGTATCGGCGGGCGCCGGCCGGTCGTCGGTCTCGGCCCGGTCCGCCCTTCTATCGGTGTGATCGAAATCTGCAGCGGCATCGGAAGCCGTCTCGCGCGTCCCACGCGTGCCGGTCCGGCTCTCGGAAACCGGCTCGCGCGTGGTTGGCGGCGCAAACGCATCACCGCTCGTGGCCTGGCTCATCATGGCGCTGAACTGGCCGAGAAGGCTATTCAGCGCCACGGCGGACGCGGCGTTTCCTTTGGGCTGGTCCGGATGATGCTCAGGTTTGACGAGCAGATCTGTGATCGAAATTTCCATGACTTCCAATACAAACCAAATAGACAAATCCAAAGTTTCGACCGGATATTCCGGTGCGAATGACGCCTTTTGGGGAGCAATCTTCGGGCCATACCGTGCCAGTGGATAAGTCGTTGAACTGCAACGTGAAATATCGAATCTCCGGACCCGGGGGGAAGATATTTCTCTGCCCTATCGGCAATTCCTTCTCAGGCGTTGGGCATTTTGTGCCGGGCGGGGAGGGGACTCCGGTCCGCGGCAGGCGTGGATACGAAAAAACCCCGCCGGGCTGATATAGCGGGGTTTTCCGGGATCAGAACCCCGCCGGTCGGCGGGGGCGGGGAGTGGGTCTATGCGGAAACCGAAACGCGCTCGTGGGCCTTGGGCGTATCGGGGCCTTCGGGCGTTCCCGCCTGGTTTTCGCCCGGGGCCGAGGACCGGTTTCCGTTACCGCCGTTGGCGGCCTTGGCCTCGGCGGCGGCCTTGGCATCGGCTGCCGACTTGGCCTTGGCCGCCTCGGCGGCGATCTTGGCGGCTTCCCTGGCCGGCTTGTCGCCCTGGTTGGCGAGCTCGCGCCATGATTCGCGCAGCGGCTCGAGCAGCTTGATCACGTCCTCGGCGGGCTTGGGGTCGTCGTTCGGATCGACCGTGGACAGGAGCTTGAGCATGAAACCGTACAGGCGGTCGAGATTCTCCGCGACCTCGCCGCCGAGCTCCATGTTCAGGGTCATCTGCAGGCGGGAAATGACCTCGATCGCGCGCTTGTTGTTCCGCCAGCGTTCCTGCACGTCGTTCGCCGCTATCGCCCTGACCGCCGCGTTGAGCGAGCTGATGGCCTTATCGAACAGCATGAACACGAGCATCGCCGGCGAGGCCGTCATGATCTGCTGGGTCTGGTACTGCCTTGAGGCGTTCTCGGTCATGCTCTGGCTCTGGTCATCGGACACCGGTGGGTTTGTTTTACACCCTTCGGCTTAGGAAAAGGTTTACCGTCATCGGGACTGGAAGGCGGTGAGGGAATCGAAGCTTTGGCGCATCGAATCGAGGATGCGGTTCATGGTGATCAGCGCCGTCTCCATGGCGATGAACCTGTTGATGAGAAACTGACGCTGTTGCTCGAGCCTCGCCAGCATTTGGTCGATCCGTACCTGGGTCTGATGGTTCTGATCGTCGAGCGAATCGATCTCGTTTTCGACCGATCCCGTGGTCACGTTGAGCATGGTGTCGAGGGCGTGGAACAACTGGGCGCCGAGGCCGATGGTGTAATTGAGCGTCACGCCATTCACGTCGTCGGTTCCGGTGTAAAGAAGCTTCAGGCCGCCCGCGCCGGTCTGATCGGTGGCGGTCAGGACGCTGCCGCTCACCGTCACCGAGCCGTCATCGGCGCCGTCGGAGGCGCCGTTGATGTTGGCCGAAAGCAACACGTTATTCTGATCCGACATGTTGAGTTGGACGATCAGGTTGTTGGAATCGTTGGTGAAGATCAGGTTGTCGTTGGGGCTGGCGTGGGTGACCTCGAGACGGAATGTGCCGCCGCTGCTGACCACCGAGGCGTTGAGGTCGGGATCCGCGTCGATCAACGCGGCGAGGTCGGTAAGGCTGTCGGTCGCGTTATAGGCGATGGTGGCGAGCGTTGTCGGCACGCTGTCCGTGATATCGAAGGTGCCGTTGCCGAGCGTCGGTGAGGTGAGGTAGTTCTGCATCGGCGAGGTCGCGCTGATGACCGTCGAGGTCTCGGAGATCAGGCCGGTGCCGAGATCGATGGTGAAGGTGCCGGTGCCGTCCTGGGTGGATCCGGAAAAAGTATAGTCGGTGAGCGTCGCGACCAGGACTTCGGTCGGGCCGGTATCGGTGACGTAGATCTCGATGGTGTGGGGCGATGAGTCGTCGAGGTCGGTGCCCGAGATGTCGGTGACGATGGAGCCGCCATCGAGCCTGAACTTGATGCCGGCGGCGGGGTTCATGCGGGTGACGCCGCCGATGCCGCCGTCGCTTTCG
>JADFJG010000014.1:21720-45071 GCA_022566265.1 Pseudomonadota bacterium
AGCGGCAGGGTCAGAAGCCCCGTCGCCTGGTCAAAGGCGCCGGCGAGAATCAAGGCGTCGACCGTCAGCTTGTCCATGGTGCTGGTCGGTGTCGAGACGGTGCCGCCGGTCATGTTACCGCCGTTCGTATTGCCGATCCCCGAGAGGTCGAGCGTGCCGTCGGAGATATTGGTGGCGCGTGCGAAATTGTTGTCGCCGGAAAGCGTGATGGTGACGTTAAGCGTGGAGAAAGAGACGGACACGGTCTGACCGGCGAGGAGATCGGTGCCGTCGGGTTCCACCGCCCCGTCAAGGAGCGTGGTGATGTCGACGGTCTCGCTGGTGCCTAGAGTGAGGTTGCGAACCGTCAGCTCTTCCGTTCCGCCGCCGACATAGCTGTAGCGGAAAGCATGGCCGGAGATGACGGGGTCGCCGAAGGCGATGTTGCTGATGCCGTCCTCGGCCGGCCCGCCGGTGTCGGCGTCGATCTGGGTGAAGCTGCCGAGGTCGGCATATGAATCGCTCTTGAAACGGTCGTCATAGGCGACATTGAGGGTATAGCCCGAGGCGTTGTAGACGGTCTGGCCGGTGGACGTCAGATAGACGAGCCTCGGGTCGGACGAGGAAAAGTCGAATGTGAGCAGGCGGCGCACGTCCTCGATATTGTTGAGGAGCGCGGTATCGAGCTTTTCGTTGTCGATCTCGATGGTGTCGGCGAGAAGCGGATCGCTCAAGGCGTTGTTGTTGATGAAGTCGATGCCGATCTGGGAGAGGACGGTGAAATCGCCGCTCACGCCCTGGGTGCCCGTGCCGATGATCCGGGTGATCTCGCTGTCGATGGCGGAAAGGGTGCGGGTGCCGAACAGGACGGCGTCCTCGTCGGTCTTGCCTGTGGTCTCATCGATCTCGCTGTGGGTGTTGATGAAGGTCTTGAGCGCGTTGAAGGCGTCGACGAAGCTTTGCAGCTCGGCCTTGATGGCGTTCAAATCCTGCTCGATATCGATCTTGATCTTGGTGCCGACCTCGGCCTGGAACAGCGACAGGGTCACGCCGGCGAACAGGTCGGTGACGGAATTGGTGTCGCGCTCGATCAGCAGCCGCGCGTTGCTGATTTTGAGGTCGGTCAACACGGTGCCGGCGGCCTGTTCGATCATGGTGAAGGCGTCGCCCGTGGTCTGGATCTTGAGGCGGACCTGGGTGCCCTCGGTGACCACCGTGGCGCTGATCCCCATGGTATCCGTCAGCGTCGAGTCGCCGTTGATCTTGTCGGCCAATCCCTGGATGGTGTCGCCGGTCAGATAGGTGAGGTCAAGGGTCGTGTTACCGTCGTCGAAACGGATGGTGCCGCTGGAGCCCAGCGTGTTGGTGCTGGCAGACTGACGCGCCGATTCGTAGATCTTGTTGGTCTTGTCGATAAGACCGTCGGCGTAGAACCGGGCCTTCTGGGAGGCTTGCAGCTCGTTCTTGATCGCCGGCCCGGATGTCAGGATGCCGACGGTCTGAAGCGGCGTTCCCGTGGTGTCGGAAATGGTGATCGACGAACCGGCCTTGTCCTTGGTCAGCACCAGGTAGTGCTCGGTGGTGCTGACGGAGACGATGCTGGCCGATACTTTGGTCGGCGTCGTGCCGGTATTGGCGTTGTTGATGCGGTCGCGGAGGCTAAGCAGCGTGTCTCCGGCGGAAACCGTTATGACCTTACCCTCGATGGTGAAGGTGTTGCCTTCGGTAAGCCCGAGCGCGGTGGACGTGCTGGCGAAGGCGTCGGACGAGATCTTGTGGGCGGCGGCGGTCTGCAGAATCTCGACATTGTGCGAGCCGATACCGGCGGCGTTGGTGACAGTGACACCGAGAAGGGCGGCGGCCGAGGACGGCGTCGTCCCGTCGGTGCGGCTGACCGAGGCGAAGGCTTCATTGGCGCTGAAGATATCGGCCGAATCGCCGACGGTGGCGGCGCCGCGGATGTTGGCGAGGGAACTCTGGAAGCCGTTGAGAACATCGCGAAATTCCTGATAAGCGACGATCTTCGCCTCGTTGGACTCGATTTTCGTCTCGAGGCGGTCGATGGGAATCCGCCTGGCCTCGATGATGGTATCGACGGCGCCGATGAAATCGATGCCGGATCCAAGGCCTGAAAACGAGACCCGGCCGCTGTCGTCGATCTTGATGCTGTTGAAGTTGATTTCAGCCACTGGAATGAACGCCTTTTCGCCTTAACGAATTTCACGCATGGTTACGAAGGTGGCGTTGCAAAATCTGCGCCATTACTAGCCGAGCAAAAAAAATAATGAAATCTCCGGGCCTCAAAGCGCCAGTTACTCCTCCCTTTTCTTGTCCTCAAAAAAAAACGGAGAGGGGAAATTTCCCCTCTCCGTATACGAGTAGGATTACTGGAACAGCTGCAACAGGTTCTGCGGCAGGTTGTTCGCTTGCGCGAGCATCGCAACACCAGCCTGCACCAGGATGAGTTTACTGGTGAAGACCGTCATTTCGGCTGCGACGTCCAAATCCATCAGGGCGCTTCGGGCGGCTTCAGAGTTCTCGATGGTGCTCGCCAGGTTGTCGGCGGCGAACTCGAGACGGTTCTGACCCGCGCCGACGCCGGAACGCGCCGTGTTGAGGGTATCAAGAGCCGCGGTGATGTTGGCCGACGCGGTGTTCGCGAAGCCGGCAGTCGTGACCTTGTCGCCCGTGAGGCCCAACGTACTGACACTGACGGACGAGATGCTGAACGTCACGTCGTCGACGTCGACGACATTGCCGGTCCCCAGCTTGAAGGTGAAGTCGGTTGTGGCGCCGGCGAGATTCGTCGTACCGAAGGACAGGGCGCCGAGAGCCGTAACGTCGAGCGTATAGGTTTCTGCTTGATCTTGGAACACGTTGGTCACGTTGAAGCTGATGGTGAAGTCGTTACTGGTATCGGTGTCGTCCATCAGCACCGTCGTGGTTCCCGTAGCGTCAATATCGGCGCTGCCGGTGAAGCTGCCGAGGGTGAAGGTCGCCGTCGCCGAATCCGTGACATCGACCACGATCGCCGTCGAATCAAGGGCGATCATGGTGGCCGAGGAATCGGCCAAGGTCAATTTGATGGACGACAGCTCGATGACGCCCGACTGGTCGGTGTCGGCCGTGATGGTCGTGCCGGTCGGATTGACGTCGGCGGTCTTGTCGAACGCATTGTTCAGGGTGATGGTGACGCCGTGCGTCCCGAACTTGACCGACTGGGTGTCGTTCTGGGCGATGGCGGTCGAGCCGAGGTCGATGGACTCGGCCACACCACTGGTCAGGCTCGTTATCGTCAGGATGTTGGTGGCTGCGATAAATTTAAAGGCGAACGCCGTATCGCCGACGGACGAATCGAACTTGATGGCCTGGACACCGTCCACCGCCTGGATCACGTTGGTCGAAGCGGACTGGCCGTTCAACGACGTCGTGGTTTGGGTCGAACCGTTGATCAGCGTCACGCCGTTGAACTCCGTGTCCTTGGCGATACGATCGATTTCCGAAACCAGCGCCTGGAACTCGGTGTCGATCAGCGCACGCTCTGTCGACCCCAGCTGACCGGAACCGGACTGCACCGCCAGGGTCTTCATCCGAACCAGGATGTCGTTGATCTTGGCCATGGCGCCGTCGGCGATCTGCAGCATGGACGTGGCCTGACCGGCGTTGACCATTGCTTGCCTCTGCGCCTGGACTTCCGCGTTCAACCGAGAACCGATGGCCAGGGACGCAGCATCGTCCTTGGCCGAGCCGACCCGGCTACCCGAAGACAGCTTGGCGAGAGAGGAACTGACTTGACGATCGGAAATGACCAGGTTCCTGTGCGCGACGTTAGCCGCGAAGTTGGATATGATATTGAGAGCCATTAGAAGATCTCCTACTTGGATGTTGTTTCCAGGCTTCCTGCCTGTCGAGGCGCCGAACGCTTCAAATTCGTAAGCTTGAAAGGCGTCCGCACCTCCTTGCGTTAAGACATGTGCAGCTAGTCGTGCATGCACGTCTTGAGCTCCGGGCACACGCCTGGGGCTCGCGTCTTCACACGCAAGTGCCGGGCCAAATTTGCGTTTCCCTGTTTTTCAATGAGTTGCGCCGTTAGTGGCGGCAAAAGAGCGGGCTGGGGCGGCAAATTTTGCCGGGTTGGACGGATTTTGCCGGGCAGAATTTGCCGCCACCGGCAATTTCTGCCGCCTGCCAGCCGCCATCCGCGCATTTCCTTCAAATGGATGAAAGCCGGCAAATGGATGAAAGCCGGGCAAGTGGATAAAAGCCGGGTTGCCCGAAGGCCGATCGGCGGGCGTGGTTAAGGCTTTGTAAAGGATGATTTGCCAGTTTGTCCTGGCCCAGAGGCTCGAGCCGCCAGCCCGCGCAAGGCCCCGGTAGTTTGCCGGGAAAGCACGGGCGGCCCCGGCAGCCCGCGGTTTTGGAAGAACGGGAATTTCCCGGAATCAGATCATCGGGTCACGGCGCGAGGCGATCTTGAGCGAGGCGGTAGGCGAAAAGACGGGTAAAGGCACAGGCGATAGCGCCGGCCAAGGCAGGGATGCCGCGGCCAACGGCGCGGCGATTTCCGTCCTCCATCTCCTTGGCTCGGCCGCAAATCAGCATGAAACGGGGGAGCTCGAAGAGGCGGAGAAGGGCTACCGCACGGTTCTTACCGTCGAGCCCGAGAACACGGACGCGCTGCAGCTTCTGGGCGTCCTGCGCCACCAGCAGGGCGACAGTAACGAAGCCATCCGCCTGATCAAGAAGGCCCTCAAGCGCGATCCCGACAGCCCCCAGTGCCACCATAATCTTGCCAGTGTTTTCAATTCCCTGGGCCGGGTGGATGAGGCCGAGAAGCACTTCCGCAAGGCCGTGGCGCTCGATCCGAATGAGGCCAAATACCACGCCAATCTCGGCATCGTCATGGGGCAAAAGGGCAGGGAAGAGGAGGCGATCGAGTGCTTCGAAAAGGCGCTCCGGGCCGACCCGGAATGGCCCGCGGCCAACCGGGAATTGGGCGGCATTTTACTCAGAAGGCAGCATTACGAGAAGGCGGAGCGTTGCTTGAGGGCCTATCTCGAATGTGGCGATGAGGACCCCATCGTCACCAGCAACCTGGGTTTCGTCCTGCAGAAGATGGGCAGGCTCGATGAGGCCGAGGAGATGTACCTTAAGGCCACGGAATTGGAAACCGGGTCGGCCGAGTTGCACCATAACATCAGGAATATCATGATCCAGCAGGGCCGGAGCGAGGAAGCGCGGGAACTGCTCAGGCAACAGTTACGGAACCACCCCGAGCAGTGGGTTTCCGAGGCAAGGCTTGCGTTCATCATCGCCGAAAGAGGGTGGTTCGATGAGGCCATGGAGGTGTTGCGCGAAATTCTGGACGTCAATTCGGAAAACGCCGAGGTGTGGAACGATATCGGCGCCCTATTGCTTGGAATACGCAAATACTCCGAGGCGGAAGAAATTCTTTCCCACGCCATCGAACTCGATCCCAGGATGGCCGAGGCCGCCAACAATCTGGGCAACATGTATCTCATAACCAACCGGCCCGAACTCGGCATGCATCACTGCAAGAACGCCCTCTTGGCCAAACCCGACTTCCTCGAGCCTCTACTCAACCTGAGCAAGGCGTACCGCCAAATGTCACAATTTGATCAGGCTTGCCTGTATGCCCGCGCCGTGCTCGATCATCCCAACTATAGCCCGAGATACTTTCCCGGTCTGTCCCAGGTGTTCCGCACCCTTTGCGATTTCGAAAACCTCGCCGCCCTCGGCGATGTCTGGGACAACTGTGAGGACCACGTAGCGACGGAAGACCTGCCGGCTTTGTTCCTGGGATTGCTCGCATATGCCGGTGATGAGGATCAGGTGTGGCGGTTTCACCATCTTGTCAGGAAGTGGGCGGAATCAATAGAGAAACAAGCCGCCGCCGCGCCGCTGCCCACGCGCGAGAAGCGCAAATCCGCTTCGAAACTACGTATCGGCATCCTTTCTTCCGACCTTTATACCCATTCGGTTTCGCGCTTCCTTGTCCCCTGGATCCGGGATTACGACCGCGAACGGTTCGAGATCTACTGCTACACGCCGATCCGGAGTCTGGGAGACGCGCGCCAGCAATTCTTCATGGAGAAAGTAGACGAGTTCACTTTCGTCGATAACCGTTCGGACAGGGAGATCGCCGAGAACATCCAGGAAGACGGCGTCGACATCCTGCTGGAGCTCAACGGCTTCACCAGGAACACCCGGCTTCCCGCCGTTGCCTACAAGCCGGCGCCGGTGCAGATGTCGTGGCTTGGCTATCCCTTCACTTGCGGGCTCAAGGCGATCGACTACGTGATCATGGACCGGTTCGTGAAGCCGGCCGTTGAAGACTTCCTGGTCGAGGAGCCGCTTGTCATGCCCGAGGGCTGGGTCTGCTTCGGAGAATTCGACGACGTCGAGATCGCCCAAGGGATTCCCGCCGACCGCAACGGCCGGATCACCTTCGGGACCCTGAACAACCCCTACAAATTCAGCCAGGAGATGATCGCCCTTTGGGCCAAGGTGATGAACCGGGTGCCCGACTCCCGCTTGCTCGTGGTGCGCTCCCATGCCGGTTCATTGACTTTCTGCAAGAACCTGGCGGATGAGTTCACCAAGCACGGTGTCTCGGCGGATCGCCTGTATTTGTTCGACAACAGCCAGGAGAATACAAACCACCTCACTTACTACAACGACATCGACATCAGCCTCGACACCTTTCCGCTGACCGGCGGGACGACCACCTGCGAGGCGACGTGGATGGGCGTTCCGGTGGTGACCCTGGTTGGCGAAAGCTTCCATCAGCGGATCAGCTATAGCGATCTCATGCATTGCGGGCTCGAGGAGCTTTGCACCTTCACGCCCGAGGACTACGTCGAAAAGGCGGTGGCGCTCGCCGGTGATCGCGACAAGCTTCTCGCCTGGCGCCACGGTCTGCGCGGGGTGATGCGCCAATCGCCACTCTGCGACGAGGAGCGATTCCTGTTCCAGTTCCAGGACATGCTGGAGCATGTCGCGGAGCTGCACGGTCTGCGTTAGGCGACCGGGTACAGGATCGGGCGGCTCGCCCAGGGACGGGAACCATCGCCACCACGGTTGAGAATGAGCGCGAAGTTGGAAGACAGGGCAGAATTCGAGATGGGCGAAGGGCACGCGGTGAAGGGAAAGGCCGGCGTTCTGCTGTGGGGCGGGGCCGGTCAGGCCAAGGTGCTGCGCCCAATCATCGAAGGGGCCGGCTATCGCGTTCTGGTGGTCTATGACCGCGATCCCGATCTTGCCCCTCCTTTCGCCGGCGTTCCGGTGATTTCAAGCGAGGTGGAGCTTAAGGCCTGGCTCGGAGAACGCCGTGACGAGGTATCGGCCTTTGCGGTCGCGGTGGCGGCCGACGGCCAGGAGCGCTGCGCCATCGCGCGGCGCCTCGTCCTCGACGGTCTTTCGCCCGTCACCGCCGTCCATCCGAAATCGTGGGTCGCGGATACCGCCCGGCTCGGCGAAGGCTGTCAGATCCTGGCCATGGCCGCGATCGCCGAGGAAGCGGTGCTCGGCCGCCACTGCATCATCAACACCAATGCCTCCGTCGATCACGAATGCAGACTGGGCGACGGCGTGCACCTTATGCCCGGCGCGACGCTGACGGGATGTGTAAGGGTCGGTGATTTCGTGACCATCGGCGCCAACGCGACCGTGCTTCCCAGGGTTTCCATCGGTGCCGGGGCCATGGTCGGCGCCGGCGCCGTGGTCACCCGGGATGTGCCTGAGAACGTGGTCGTCGCCGGCGTGCCGGCACGCTCTCCGCGCCAGCAAGGCGTCGCGGTCTAGGCGGCCGGGCGAAGCTCTAGGACTTGGTGCGGCGATGAAGCGCATACCCATAACCGGCCCCTCGATCACGGCCAAGGAAATCGCTTACGTCACCGACGCCGCGGCCAATGCCTGGTACGAGAATGCCAATATATACCATGAGCGGTTCGAAGCGGCGTTCGCGGAATATGTCGGCAGACGCCACGCCATGACGCTGCCTTCCTGCACCTCGGCCATTCACCTCTCACTCGCCGCCCTTGGCGTCGGGCCCGGTGACGAGGTCATCGTGCCCGATGTCACCTGGATCGCCTCGGCCGCGCCGATCGGTTACGTCGGCGCGACGCCGGTGTTCGCCGACATCGACGCCAAGACCTGGTGCCTCACGGCCAAAACCATGGCCCGGTGCATCACCGAGAGGACCAAGGCGGTGATAGCGGTGGATCTTTACGGCAACATGGCGGAGATGGACGGGATTTGCGACCTCGCGGACCGCCACGGGATCGCCGTCATCGAGGACGCCGCGGAAGCCGTCGGCTCGGAATATCACGGCAAGAAGGCCGGTTCCTTCGGCCATACGGGCGTCTTCAGCTTCCACGGAACGAAGACCATGACCACCGGCGAAGGCGGCATGGCGGTGACCGATGACGAGGCGCTTTACCGCCGCATGCTGATGTTGCGCGACCATGGACGCAAGCCGGGAGATACAGGATTCTTCAACGCCGAGGTCGCTTTCAAATACAAGATGAGCGGTCTCCAGGCCGCCCTCGGGCTCGCCCAGATCGAGCGTATCGAGGAACTTGTCGCCGAGAAGCGGCGGGTCTTTTCCCTCTATCAGGCGCGGCTTGGCGATGCACCGCACCTGACCCTCAATTACGAGGCGCCGGGCACCCGCAACACCTACTGGATGGTGACGGTGATATGGGATAGGGCGCTCGGGACCACCAAGGAAGACGTGATGGCCCTGATGGCGAAGGAGAATATCGACACCCGGCCGTTCTTCCATCCCCTGAGCGCCATTCCCGCCTACGCCGACGCCGCCGACAGGACCCGGGCGCGAGCCGAGAACAAGGTGAGCTACGCCTTGAGCCCCTATGGCCTCAATTTGCCGAGCGGCGCGTCACTTACCGAAGAAGAGATCGATCATGTTTGCGCCGGGCTTCTCGGCATTCTCGGCGCCAAAGGGGCGGCGGGAAAACGCCCAGCCCTCTCGGCAAGCGGACGCTCGCCGCCGACCAACACCAACTTAATGCCTTTGGGATAATACCGCCCCGTCACACGGCACGAGGGCCGATTATCTCTTGATCACCAGGCCCTGGCCGGTCGGCAGCTCGAGTATCGCGTGGCCGCGCATGGCCATGAAAGCGTCTTCGACCTCTTTCTGTATCGCGAGGGCGCCATGGCCGTAGTCGTTGAGAATGACGATGCCTCCCGGCGGCATGCGATCGAAAAGACGCTCGAGCGCCCCGATCCCGGCGGCGATCGAGTTCACGTTGATGTGCATGAAGGCGATTTCCTCCGGCGCTGTATCCTCAAATACGTCCGGGATCACGCCCTTGGTGACGGTGACATTGGGATGATCGGCGAAGCGGTCCTTGACCACCTCAAACGAGTCGGGGCCATGACCGGGCGTTCCCTCGGCCTGGGACGGAGGGTCGAAAACGTCATAGAGGTAAAACTCTTTACCGGCGTTGGCGAAATCGGTGAATTCGGCGATGCAGCGGGCAAAATATCCTTTATTGCAGCCAATTTCGACGAAATCGCCCGCTAGGCCAAGACTGGTTTTCGCGGCCCAGCACAGCACGAAGGTGCGCCAGATCATGGTCTGTTCGTTTTCCTCTACGGCGTTCCTGTCGACGATCTCCCTGAAGCGGTCGTTTTTCAGGAATCCGAGGGTCTTGCCGCAGGTGAACAGGTTGTCGGCACAAATTGCGTGCGCGGGATTGAAGGATGCAATGAAATCCATTGCTTTTTTTTGAAATTCCTCCGCCATATGCGGCGGAACATTGATGCCGAGAAACACCCAAGGTATCGAATCAAAGGTCTTTTCTGTCATTTTTTCCTCCGCATCGGCGATCCCCGGCGGCAACCGGAAGGCGCGGTTTCGTCATCCCTTCAGCACCAGGCCCTGCCCGGTGGGCAATTCGAGTATCATGTGGCCCCGCTCGGCCATGAACCTATCCTCGGCCTCCTTCTGCGCCACATAGGCGGCATATCCGTAATCGTCGAAGATGATGATGCCCCCCGGGGTGACGCGGTCGAAAAGATGCTCGAGCGCCCCGATCTCGGCGCTGACCGAGTTCATGTCGATATGCATGAAGGCGATTTTCTCGGGCGCCACCGTCTCCAGGATGTCCGGAATGAGGCCCTTGGTGACCTTGACGTTTGGATGATCGGCGAAGCGTTCCTTCACTTGGTCGTAAAGCCCGGCGCTATGATGCGGCATGGCATGGGCTTCCGGCGGATTCTCGAAGACATCGTAGAGGTAGTACTGTTTGTCGGTGTTGACGAAATCGACGTATTCGGCGACGCAGCGGGCCGAATACCCCATGTAGGCGCCGCATTCGACGAAATCGCCCGCAAGCCCGAGACAGCTGTTCGCGGCCCAGCACAGCACGTAGGTGCGCCAGATGATGGTTAGCTCGTCCTCCAACTGGGCATTGCGGTCGACGATTTGCCGGAACCGGTCGTTCTTGAGGAACCCGAGGCTCTTGGCGCAAGTGAACATGCTGTCGCCTAAAAAGGTCTCCGTCGGGTTGAACATTGCCATGAAATCGTCGGCTTTGGTTTTAACCTCCTCCGCCCTGTCCGGAGGAAAGGTTCCGCCAAGAAACATCGACGGGATTGGTTTGTAGGTCTCGGACGGCATCTGATTTCAGTCCTTTTCGGCGGAAACTCGCGGCATCTGAAAGGATTGGGAATTCCATAGCGGAAATTGGTTAAAAAACATTTGTTAACCATGGCTCCGCGGCCATTCACCTCTCACTCGCCGCCCTCGGCGTCGGGCCGGGTGATGAGGTCGTCGTGCCCGATACCAACGTAGTGCGTTGCGATCATGCCGACCCGTCACGCGGGACGAGGACGAGGGCCGCGAACGCGCCTGTTTCCACAGACCCGATTCCACCCATTAACCCTTTGATTACCGTTAGCCGGGATATTGTTCAATAGCGCCGCGTCCCCCCAGGCGGTGTTCATAAGCATCACTATTTCAAAAGGTTAGCGGCAATGGATAAAGTGGTGGAACTCGAGGGTTCCCGATCTCTCGAAGGCATGATCGACATCGCCACCGAACATCATCAAGCGGGCCGACTCGAGGACGCCGCGATCCTTTACCGACGGGTTCTCGATGAGAAACCTAGACATGTTGACGCCAACCATCTTCTCGGCGTCATCGCCTATCAGCAGGATCGGTTCGATACGGCCGTGGAGCTCATCGGCAAGGCGCTCCCGGATCGCCCCGCTTCAGACCCAATTCGGGTGAACCTCGGCCGTGCTCTCATTGGCGCGGGGCGATTGTCGGAGGGTGCCGAAGCCTTGTGGTCGGGGGGATATTACGACGAAGCCGAGGAGGCCTGCCGGGAAGCCATCGCGCGCACGCCCGAGGATCATTTACTTTACATCCTTCTTTCCCGCATCCTGATGGACGACGACCGTCCCCGCGAAGCCGAGACCGTCATATACCAAGCGTTCCGGCGAGTGCCGGAGCGCGATGCTTCCGCCGGCAATGACACCCTGGATCTGTCTGAATATAACAGTGCTACCAAAGCCTTCACCTACAGCATCGACATTGTCGGCACCTGCAATCTTCGTTGTCCGAGCTGCCCCGTGGGCAATCTTTCCGACATCGAAAGGCCGAAAGGTTTCATGGACGTCGGTCTGTTCGAGGAGATCGTCAAGAAGATCAAATCCGAATGCCAAAATGAAACGCCGAATTTATGGCTTTTCAATTGGGGTGAACCGTTCTTGCACCCCAAGCTTGCTGAAATCATCCGGATCGCCAAGGCCCACGCACTTCCGGTCATGTTGTCATCCAACATGACCACCAAATTGGATTTCAAGGAGGTGATTCGCGCGGAACCGGAAACCATAAAGATATCGCTTTCCGGTATGACCCAAGAGGTTTACGGCAAGACCCACGCCAGAGGAAATATCGAGACGGTCAAGGAGAACATGCGCAAACTCCGGCGCTATATCGACGAGTTCGATGCCAAGACGGTCGTGTATGTGAGTTACCACATGTACAGGCACAATATTTGCGACTATGGGGATGCCGTAGTGTTCGCCAACTCCTTGAATTTTGATCTTTTGCCGATCGTTGCGTTCTTCCAGCCTTTGGAAAAAATGGTTGAACTCGTCGAAAACGAACTTTCGGATGTCGATAAGACCCTTGTTGATCTATTGATCGAGCATCCCTTGGTGGGTGTGATCATGAGCAAGCGCATTGCGGATCCCGCACAGGATTGCGGATTGCGCTCCAATGCCATGGCGATCAACCATGACGGGTCGGTGGCGTTGTGCTGCGGCGTCTACCAACCGGCAAACATGCTGGGAGTGAAGTTCACCGATCTCCCCCATCAGGAACTTCAGGCCTTGAAGTACGAGCATGACTTTTGCAAGACCTGCTACAAATCCCATTTATCATGGCTGCCAATCCCCCCTCATCAGCCCGAGCAAAATGGTGTCACCCATGAACGGCAAAAGGAAAATCTCTATCGCAAGTTCAGACAGTCAAGAGGTCAAGAATAAAGGTTTTTAGGGGGGTGGGGAGGCCGCCCGATTTTCGCAACCATGCGGGCGGATGCGTGCCTTGCGGCTGGGGGGATCTGGACGGGAAGGCGGTAGGGATGGGGGTGATCCGTGCGATCGAGGAGCGCCTAGCCCGGATATTTCATGAAGGCGCTCCCTCGGAGCGTGTTAAGTGTTTTACTTCAATTACTTGATTCGTTATTCGAAAAGCGGCGTTTTGTACCCTCGTCCGCTGAACGGTTTTGCACCGGCCCTGTTTATCCAAATCGGCGCACGAAACCTCAAGCCATAGCGATGCCATGACTTTCGGCTTCGCGCACCGCCTTGGACAAACATTGCTCGCCGCAAATTCCGTTCCCTTCATGAAATATCCGGGCTAGCGAAGGAACAAAAAGACAAGACCGATCGCTGAAAGTTGGACTGTCCAACATTCCTGTCCAACTCGTGCTTGATCCGTTCCTTGCCGAAACCGCCGCAACTCCCTGAATATATACCGACCCCATCGTCGGGGGCCGCCCCGTACCGTTGAACCGCTATTAACCATATTCTTACTTTCGCCTCGCAAAATGGCGCCGGCCAGGCTCCGCGGGGCTCTCAAGAAAAGCGTTCCGTGCGGGAGTATGGGTTGGCTCCTCGAAACCGGGGTACCGGGCGCGATCCCTCTATCGGGAAGTGCCCTTCATCGGGAAGTGCCCTTCATCGGGAAGTGTAGGTATGAACCGGAAACAGCGCCGCGCCGCGGCAAGGAAGGAAAAGACCGGTCTCGCCGCGACGCCTGGAATGGCGGGCGCCCATGCGGATATCGGGCGGGCCCATAGCCTCTACTTTTCCTCGTCCCCCGGCGCCGGCGCGGCCAACGACGGCGCGGGCAGGTCGGGGAGCGGTCAGGCCGCCGGCCGGCAAGCCTGGGAGCTGGTCAGACGGAGACTGCAAAGCAATCCTTCGTCCTGGCGGGAGGCGCTGGTCCTGGCGTCCAAACTGGCGACCGGTGGCAAGACCGAAGACGCCTTGAATACCTTCAACGATATCGTGGAGTTTTGTTCCGAGGACGCCGATGCCTTGGCCAATGTCGGCGCGGCGCTCAACCAGCTGGGCAAGTTCAGGATGGCGCAAGATGTCCTCATCCGCGCCCTTGATCTCGAACCAGGGATGGCCATGGCGTCGAACAATCTGGGCAGCATGTATCTTTCAGCCGGCCGTCCCGATGCCGCCGTCGCCCACTTCAAGAACGCCTTGGAGGCCCAACCGGACCTGGTCGAACCCTATGCCAATCTTTGCGCCGCCCTCATGCAATCGAACGACTGGGACCAAGCGAAGATTTTCGCCGACAGGGCGCTCGCGCTTCCCGGTTACACCCCCAGGTTCTCCCCCATGCTGCGCCAGGTATACCGCGCAATCTGCGATTTCGAAGGCCTCGGGAAGCTCGGTGATTTTTGGCAAAACTGCGAACACATCGAGACCGAAAATTTGATCGGAATTTTTCTCGGCTCGTTGGTCTATGCCGGGGACAGAAAATCGGTCAGGCGTTTCCGCGATCTTGTGGATCGCTGGGCGAGACATGTGGAAAAGCGCGCCGCCGGTTCCCCGCTTCCTCCCCGCGCCAGGCGGCCCGTGCGCGCCAAGCTTCGCATCGGCATACTATCTTCGGACCTTTACAACCATTCGGTCGCAAGATTCCTTATTCCCGTGATGCGAGATTACGATCGTGATCGGCTCGAAATCTACTGCTACACCCCCATCCGGCGTCCCGAAGACCCTGTCCAGCAGCTGTTTATGGCCAGCGTCGACAAGTTCACCTTCATCGAGAACCTGACACATAGGGAGATTGCGGAGAACATCCGGGCCGATGACGTGGATATCCTGCTGGAACTTAACGGCTTTACCAAAGGAAGCCGGATCCCGGCCGCCGCTTACAGGCCGGCGCCGGTGCAGATGTCGTGGTTCGGCTATCCCTTCACCTGCGGGCTCGAGGCGATCGATTACTGCATCATGGATCGGTTCGTGGCGCCACCCGACGAAAGCCTCATGGTCGAGGAACCCATCATCATGCCCAGTTCCTGGCTCTGCTTCGGGGAATTCCCCGACGCCGAGATCACACAAGGTCTGCCCGCCGACCGCTATGGCCGGATCACCTTCGGCACCTTGAACAACCCCTACAAATTCACCCCGGTAATGATCGCCCTTTGGGCGGAGGTGATGAACCGGGTGCCCGACTCCCGCTTCCTGCTGGTGCGTGCCCAGGCGAGTTCACAAAGCCTTCGCAGGAACTTATCGGAAGAGTTCGCCAAACATGGGGTATCCGCGGATCGTCTGTTCCTGGTCGATAACAAGCAGGAGAAGAAGAGCCACTTCAGCTATTACAACGACATCGACATCAGCCTCGATACCTACCCGCTCACCGGCGGGACGACGACCTGCGAGGCGACATGGATGGGCGTGCCGGTGGTTACCCTCGTCGGCGAAAGTTTCCATCAGCGCCTGAGCTACACCATGCTGATGAACTGCGGGCTGGAGGAATTCTGCACCTTCACGCCCGAGGACTTCGTCGATCGGGCGGTAGAGCTTGCCGGCGCGCGCGACAAGCTTCTCGCCTGGCGCCACGGTCTGCGCGACGTGATGCGCCAATCGCCGCTGTGCGATGAGGAGCGCTTCCTGTTCGAGTTCCAGGAGATGCTGGAGCAGGTCGCGGAGATACACGGACTGCGTTCGGAAGGGCGGGCCGAAGCGGATGGCGGAGCGCCCGGGGGACAGGAACTTTTGCCCCCGGAACTGGGAACCAGCGCGGGGCTGGAGGACAGGGCCGCGCTCACGGAGCGCGAAGGGCCGGTGTCGATGGGCATGTCCGGGGAGGGAAGCACATGAAGGTGCTGTTGCTGGGCGCGAAAAATCCCCAAACGGTTCGTATCATCGACATTATTCGGGAAAATCAAGGCCGGGCTCCTGGCTGCCCCGAAAGGATGGAGTTTTTGGGCTTCATCGATAACGACAGCTCAAAAAAAGGAACGGATTTCCATGGCTACCGCGTGTTCGGCGGTTTCGAGGTTCTCGATGATTTTTCCGGAGATGACGTTCACATCGTCAATACCATCACGGGAGCCACCGACATTCGGTACGAAACCACCCGTGAAGTCGTCAGGCGCGGGTTCCCGTTGGCGAATCTTATCTACCCGACCGTGGATCTGCGGATGGCCCGCGTCGGGGTGGGAAACTACATACAGGAAGCCGTCCAGATACAGGCGGAGGTTTCCATCGGCGACAATTCAAGTATCCATATGGGCGCCCTGATCGGACACGAATCGAAGATCGGCAATTCGACGTTCATCGCGCATGCCGTCAGTATTTCCGGCGTGGTGGAAATCGGAGATGGTGTATTGATCGGAACGAATTCGACCATTCTCCCGCATATAAAGATAGGGAACTGGGCGACCATAGGTGCTGGCGCGGTCGTCACGAAGGACGTGCCGGATTACGCCATCGTTGTCGGCAATCCGGCAAAGATAGTGAAATATAATGAAGAAAAATATGCAGATGGAGAAGTGTTCGAATCTTATTTAGATGCATAGCTTATAACATTTAGTGATTAACAATGATGTCCCACTTGTACAAAAAGATGATCGATACCAAGCAAGAATCAATCAGGAAGTTCGTCAGTTTGGTGGTTGTACTTACTCAACGGCGCAGCGTTAAAACTCAGGAATTTTTAGCATGAACCGCAAGCAGCGCCGCGCCGCGGCAAGGATGAAAAAGATCGATCTAGCCTCGGCGCCGGCGATCTCGGGCTGGCACAAGGATATCGCGCGGGCCAAATTCCTCTATTTCTCGGCGCGCGGCGGCGCCGGCGAGGACAACAACGGCTCGGGCGCTGCCGGGAACTTTCAGGCCGTTGGCCGGAAAGCGCGGGAACTCGTCAAGCGGCGATTGAGGAAAAATCCTGATCTTTGGGGGGAGGCGCTGGGCCTCGCCCTCGATCTTGAGAATGGCGGCAAGCGGGAAGACGCCATCAATATTTGCCGGGATATCGTAGAGGTGAGTTCCGGCGATTCCGAGGCCCTGGCCAACACTGGCGCGATGCTGATCCAACTGGGCGAGTCTGACGATGCGCGCGATTGCCTCACCCGCGCCGTTGAACTCGATCCTGGTCAAGCGGATGCGTTTAACAGTCTCGGCGTTCTGTACAATCGCTCGAACCGTCACGATCTTGCCGCCGACGCCTTCAAGAAATCCCTGACGGCGCGGCCACAATTCATCAAACCCTATGTCAATTTATGCTTTTCCCTTCGGCAAATAGCCGAGTGGGACCAGGCGAAAAGTTTCGCCGACATGGCATTGGAGTTACCCGATTATTCCCCTAAGCATTTCCCTAATTTTGAACAGGTCTACCGCGCCATCTGCGACTTCGAGGGGTTGGAGAAGCTTGGTGACGTGTGGGAAAATTGCGAGCATATCAAGACCGAAAATCTACCCGCGGTCTTCCTTAATTTGCTGGTGTACGCGGAGGATACGGTCTCGACCCGGCATATGCGCGATCTTGTCCTGCGTTGGGCGAGACATGTTGAAGAGCGGGCCGCCGCCGCTCCGCTTCCCGTCCGCGCCAAGGGTGTTTCTCGCGCCAAGCGGCGCGTCGGCATATTGTCCTCGGATCTATGCACCCATTCGGTCGCGCGCTTTTTAAACCCGCTGATGCGGGGGTACGACCGCGAACGCTTCGAGATCTACTGCTACACACCCTTGAGGGCGGCCGGCGATGCCGTCCAGAACGAATTCATCGAGATCACCGACAAGTTCACCTTCGTCGAGGGCATGACGGACCGAGAAATCGCCGCGGCGATCCAGGCCGATGACGTCGACATTCTGCTGGAACTCAACGGTTTTACCAGAGGAAGCAAGCTTGGAGCCGTTGCTTACAAGCCGGCGCCGGTACAGATGTCTTGGCCTCTTGGTTATCCCTTCACCACAGGTCTCAAGGCGCTTGACTATTGCATCATGGATGAATTCCTGAAACCGCCAGATGAAGCGTTGTTTGTCGAGGAAACGCTCATCATGCCGGGCGCCACCGTCTGCTTCGGATCATTTGCCGACGTTCGGATCCAAGAAGGTCTTCCCTTCGACCGTAACGGCCGGATCACTTTCGGCACCCTGAACAACCCCTACAAATTCATCCCCAAAATGATCGCGCTTTGGGCCAGGGTAATGAACCGGGTACCCGACTCCCGATTCCTTCTGGTGCGGGCCCAGGCACGGTCGCTCAATCTCCGCCAGAACCTGACCGAAGAGTTCGCCAAGCACGGGGTATCGGCGGACCGTCTTTTCTTTTTCGACAACAAACAGGAGAACAAGAGTCACCTGAGTTACTACAACGACATCGATATCAGCCTCGACACCTTCCCCTATTCTGGGGGGACGACAACCTGCGAGGCGACATGGATGGGCGTTCCGGTGGTCACCCTCGTCGGCGAAAGTTTCCACCAGCGGATCAGCTACGGCTATCTCATGCATTGCGGGCTCGATGAGCTTTGCGCCTTCACGCCAGAGGACTTCGTCGACAAGGCGGTGGCGCTCGCCGGTGATGGCGACAGGCTGCTTGCCTGGCGCCACGGTCTGCGGGACGTGATTCGGCAGTCATCCCTCTGCGATGAGGAGTGCTTCGTCCACGATTTCCAGACGATGCTGGAGCAGGTCGCGGAAATACACGGTCTGCGTCCGAAAGCGCAGGCCCCGGAAAGGACGGCCGATTCGGCGAAGCAGGCTGTCTCGGCCGTACAGGGAGTTCCGGCATGAACCGCAAGCAGCGCCGCGCCGCGGCGAGGAAGCAGACCAGGGCCGGCGCCACCAGGCCGGCGGTGGTGGGTGTACACCAGGACTTCGGGAGGGCCCGATCCCTTTACTTCTCCGCGTTTCCAGGCGGCGCCGGGGACGGCAATGGAACGAGCGTCGGCGGGGGCGATCTGGACGCCGCCAAGGAGGCCCGGGCGCTCATCAAACTGCGCCTGCAAGGGAGTCCAGAGCTCTGGGAGCAGGCGTTCGTGCTGGCGGCCGAACTGGCGAAGGCTGGAAGGATCGGGGACGCCATCGACATTTGCCGTGAAATCACCGACGTCGGATCCGGCGATGCCGATGCCTTGGCCAACGCCGGCGCGTTACTGCTCCAAATGGGTCGGTCGGACGATGCGCATGAGATGCTTACCCGCGCCGTTGCCCTCGACCCTGGCCATGCCGACGCCTATAACAATCTCGGCGTCCTGCACAGTCGCTCGAACCACTACGATCTCGCCGTCGACGCCTACAAGAAATCCCTGGCGGCGCTACCACGGTTCATCAGTCCATGCGTTAATCTGTGTGTCTCGCTCCGCCAATTATCGGACTGGGACCAGGCGAAGATCTACGCCGACATGGCGCTGGAGTTGCCGGGTTATTCCCGCAATTATTCCTCAAATTTGCGCCAGCTATACCGCTCTATATGCGATTTCGAAGGCCTAAAGAAGCTCGGGGACGTGTGGGAGAACTGCGAATATATCGAAACCGATAAACTGTCTGCACATTTTCTCGATCTGTTGGTGTATACGGAGGATAGCGAGTCGACCCGGCATTTGCGCGACCTTATTCTGCGGTGGGCGGGACAGGTGGAAAAACGGGCCGCCGCCGCTCCGCTTCCCGCCCGCGCCAAGCGCGCTCGGCGCCCCAAGCTGCGCGTCGGCATTTTGTCGTCGGACCTTCGCACTCATTCGGTCTCGCGCTTTTTAACGCCTCTGATACGGAACTACGACCGCGATCGCTTCGAAATTTATTGCTATATGCTCTGGAAGATTGATGGCGATCTCGTCCAACAAAGTTTCATAGAGAACGCGGACAAGTTCACCTTCGTCGAGGGCATGACGGAGAGGGAGATCGCCGCGACGATCCAGGCTGACGATATCGACATCCTCCTTGAGCTTAACGGCTTTACCGCGGGAAGCAGGATCGAATCCCTCGCTTACAAGCCGGCGCCGGTGCAGATGTTGTGGTTCGGTTATCCCTTCACTTCGGGGCTCAAGGCGGTCGACTACCTAATCCTGGACCCGTTCACGGTGCCAGAGGATGAAAGTCTCCTGGCCGAGGAAGCCATCGTCATGCCCGATAACTGGATCTGTTTCGGGGAGTTCCCCGAGGTCGAGATCGAGGAAGGTCTTCCCTTCGACCGCAACGGACGGATCACCTTCGGCACCCTGAACAACCTTTACAAATTCACCCCCAAAATGATCGCTCTTTGGGGCGAGGTGATGAACCGGGTGCCCGGCTCCCGCTTCCTTCTGGTGCGGGCCCAGGCACGGTCGCTCAATCTTCGCAAGAACTTATCGGAAGAGTTCGCCAAACATGGCGTATCCGCGGATCGTTTGTTCTTTATCGACAACAAACAGGAGAACAAAAACCACCTGAGTTACTACAACGACATCGATATCAGCCTCGACACCTTCCCGCTCACCGGCGGGACGACCACCTGTGAGGCGACGTGGATGGGCGTGCCGGTGGTTACACTCGTCGGCGATAACTACCACCAGCGCCTGAGCCGCTCCGTGCTGATGAACTGCGGGCTCGATGAACTTTGCACCTTCACGCCGGAGGACTTCGTCGACAAGGCGGTGGCGCTCGCCGGCGATCGCGACAAGCTGCTTGCCTGGCGTCACGGCTTCAGGAATCTGATGCGCCTATCGCCGCTTTGTGACGAGGAACGCTTCGTCAACGATTTCCAGACGATGCTGGATCAGGTCGCCGAGATACACGGTCTGCGTTGGGACGGGTGCGCCAAGGAAAAGGCGGACCTCCCGGTCACGGAAACCGCCACCATCACTCCTGCGCAAGAGTGTGAAATTGGAACTTAGTGCCGTGTTCGAGCAGCGTGTAGGGCAGATGGCGATGGGCTTCATCGATCGGGCGATGAGGTCCGCCGAGGGTCGCGGCACCTTCATTGGGGAGTCGTCGGCATGAACCGCAAACAGCGCCGCGCCGTGGCAAGGAAGAAAAATGTGGCCGCCATGGGAGACATCGCGGGGGCGCAAGAGGATATCGGCCTGGCCCGTACTCTCTATCTCTCCGCGCCCCCTGGCGCCGGCGCGTCGAGGAGCATTCGGGCCGCCGGCCGCAAGGCACGTGAGCTCGTCAGGCGGCGGTTACATGAAAATCCCCGGTTGTGGGGCGACGCGCTGGGGCTGGCGGTGGATCTGGTGAAGGGCGGCAAGTGGGAAGACGCCATGAATACCTTCCACGACATCGCCGAGGTCAGCTCCGGCGATGCCGACGCCTTGGCCAAGACCGGCCTGGTGCTGTTTCACTACGGCAGGTCGAAGGAAGCGGAAGAAGTCCTCTCCCGCGCCGTTGAACTGGATCCCAGCCAGGCCGTGGCGTCGAACAATCTGGGCAGCTTGTATCTTTCCGCCGGCCGGCCCGCTGATGCCGTCGTCCATTTCAAGAACGCCCAGGCGGCCCAACCTGAATTGGTCGAGCCCTATATCAATTTGTGCTCCACCCTCGCGAATTTGGGCGATTGGGACCAGGCGAAGGTTTTCGCCGACATGACATTTGAGCTTGCCGATTACTCCCCCAGGATTTCCCCCAATCTGCGAAAGGTATATCGCGGGATTTGCGACTTCGAAGGCCTCCGCAAGCTTGGTGATCTCTGGCAAGACTGCGAGCATATAAAGACCGGGGACCTGGCCTCCGTCTTTCTCGGTTCGCTGGTGTATGCGGACGATGCCGGGTCGATCCGGCGTTTGCGCGACCTCGTCCTGCGGTGGGCGCAAGACGTGGAAAAACGCGCCGCCGCCGCCCCGCTTCCCGCCCGCGCCAAGGGCGCTTCGCGCGTCAAGCTCCGCGTCGGCATATTGTCGGCGGACCTTTCCGACAGTTCGGTCGCGCGCTTCCTGACGCCGCTGATGCGGAGCTACGACCGCGAACGGTTCGAAATCTATTGCTACACGCCCCACCGGAAAATCGGCGACCCCATCCAGTTCCTTTATAGGGAAAGCGTCGACAAATTCACCTTCGTCGATGGCATGAAGGAAAGGGAGATCGCCGCGGCGATCCAGGCTGATGACGTGGACATTCTGTTGGAGCTCAACGGCTTTACCGCGGGGAGCCGGATCGAATCCGTCGCTTACAAGCCGGCGCCGGTGCAAATGTCATGGTACGGCTATCCTTTCACCTCGGGGCTCGCGGCGGTCGATTACTGCATCATGGACCAATTCGTCGTGCCGTCCGACGAAAGCCTCATGGTCGAGGAGCCCATCATCATGCCCGGTTCCTGGCTCTGTTTCGGCGAGTTTCCCGACGTCGAGATCACCCAAGGTCTTCCCGCCGACCGTAACGGCCGGATCACCTTCGGGACCCTGAACAACCCCTACAAATTGACCCCGAAAATGATCGCGCTCTGGGCCCAGGTGATGAACCGGGTGCCCGGCTCCCGCTTGCTCGTGGTCAGGTCCCAGGCGAGTTCCATCTATTTTTGCAATAACTTAACGAAAGAATTCGCCAAGCACGGTGTCTCCGCGGATCGTTTGTTCTTTTTCGATAACAAACAGGAAAACAAGAGCCACCTGAGTTATTACAACGACATCGACATCAGCCTCGATACTTTCCCGCTCACCGGCGGGACGACGACCTGCGAGGCGACATGGATGGGCGTGCCGGTGATCACCCTGGTCGGCGAAAGTTTCCATCAGCGGATCAGCTACACCATGCTGATGAACTGCGGGCTGGAGGAGTTCTGCACCTTCACGCCCGAGGACTTCGTCGATCGGGCGGTGGCGCTCGCCGGTGAGCGCGACAGGCTTCTCGCCTGGCGCCACGGTCTGCGCGGGGTGATGCGCCAATCGCCGCTGTGCGACGAGGAACGCTTCCTGTTCGAGTTCCAGGAGATGCTGGAGCAGGTCGCGGCGTTGCACGGACTGCGAGGGACGCCGGCATCCGCCATGGTGGGGCAGGGCGGCGGATGAACCGTAAGCAACGGCGCGCGGCGGCGAAGGCGGGAAAGGGGCGGGTCGCCACCGCCCTGGCGATGACGCCTGGCGGCGGCAAGGGCTTCACCGAGACGCCATCGCCGAACCGATCGGGCGGCCATGCCGGCGCCGCGCTCCTGGCCGAACAGGCAAGCGGCCTGAAATGGCAGGGCCAGGGCGCCGGGCCCCAGGCCTCGCCCAACGGGCGCCCACCGGACGAGCGCGCCCTCTTTTCCGCCAAGCTGCGCCATGCCGTCCATCTGGCGCAGAAGGGCGGGTCCGATGAGGCCATGGAAGCTTTGCGGGATGCGCTCGATCTCTTGCCCGGCAATGCCGGCGCCTGGAACGATGTCGGCGTGATGGCCTTCAACATAGGAAAGTTCCATGAGGCTTCGGAGATTCTGAGCCGCGCGATGGAACTCGATCCCTCTCTTGCGGACGCGCCCAACAACCTTGGCATCGTGTATCTAGAAATGCACCGGCTCGATGACGCCGTCGAAGCCTTCAAGACGGCGCTCCAAATGAAGCCGGACTTCGTCGAGCCCCATATAAACCTGTGCCGGGCGTTGCGGCAGATGTCCGAGTGGGACCAGGCGCTTGAATATGCCCACAGGGCGCTCGCGCTTCCCGGTTACGGGCCGGAGCACTTTCACTGCCCGAGCCAGGTGTTCAGCGCCACCTGTGATTTCGCCGGCCTCGCCGAGATAGGCGACGTGTGGGAACTTTGTGACCAGGTCCCGACCGAGACCCTGCCCTCCATGTTCCTCCAATTGTTGGTGTTTGCCGACGATGAGGCCGCGGTTTGGCGGTTCCACCATCTGGTGCGAAGGTGGGGGGAGTATGTGGAAAAACAGGCCG
>JADFJG010000100.1 GCA_022566265.1 Pseudomonadota bacterium
TCGTCGGCGGCAACTTCCGCCTGCACTTCGATGGCCCAAGCGGCTTCGCCCGCTGGCTGACCGGCTTTTACGCCTTCATTCGCCGGTTGGGCCTTTATTACGGCGATTCGGGCGTCTTCGTGCGGCGCCGGGTGTACGACGCCCTGGGCGGCGTGCGCCCGATCGCGCTGATGGAGGATTTCGACTTCAACCGCCGGCTCGAGCGCGCCGGGCCAACCCGTTGCATCGCCTCCCCGCCGCTGGTGACCTCGTCCCGGCGCTTCGAGGGACGCCACCCGCTGGCCATCATCTGGGGCTGGCTCGGGATCCACGCGCTGTTTTACCTCCACGTCTCGCCGGCGCGCCTCGCCAGGCTGTACGACTCCGAACGGGCCCGAGAGCGGCCTTATCGTCCGGCGGGCGCCCCGTTCAAGGCCCAGTCGTAAGCGAAATCGGCGATCTTCCGCGTCTTGGCGAGCCCGGCCTTCAGCTCCGCCCCGGCGTAGCGCGCGAGGTGGGCGATCACCCCTTCATCGTCGCCGCCGAAGTCTTCCTGGAACCAGACATAGATGCTGGAGACCACCAGCTTGCCGTCCTCGATGCGCGCGCCGCGGGGATGGTTGACGTAAAGGCGCGCCGCTTGGCTCAGCAGGCCTTCCGCGTTGCCGGCGGTGTAGGCGTCGGTTCCGAGATTGGGGCAACCGATGGCGGCGCAATTGACCGCATAGTGGATGCGTGGGTCGCGCCAGATCGGGCGCAGGATGCGGTGCTCGATATCGTTGAGCGAGATTTTTTCGCCCTCGATTTCGATCAGCTTCTTGTTCCAGGGGCCGCGCGCCAACCAGCCGGGCGAGATGTCGATGTCGCGGATGCTCTTCACCGGGTAGTGGTCGAGCACCAGTTTGACCGTCAGCGCGTTGTAGAGGTTGATCCAGAAGGGGAGCTGTTCGGCGCGGGAAAGGCGGCTCACCGGCTCCGCCGCGAGACCGGCGATGTAACGCTTGAGCCCGAGCCCATCGCCGCCGCTGACCCGCCCGTAGGCGACGCGGTTGACCCCGTCATCCGACGCAAAAACGTAAGTTTTGAGGAACCGGTCCCAGGCGCCGTGATCGATGCTCCTGGTGGCGGCGGGATCGTTGGCCGTCCACCGCGCCCACAACTCGGCGGAGGGCGCGAACAAGGCCTCGATGCTACCGATGCCGCCGAGCGGCAAGGCCATCGCCAGCAGCAGGACCGCCCTGATGGCGCGTGAAACACGAGGGTACCCGGTCACATCATTCCTTTCGCGCGGCCCGCCGCCGCGCGCCGCGTCCGCCGCGTTCACCCTTTGATGGCTTGCAGGAAAATTGGTACGACATAACTCAAGCCCACTCAAGCGCCGGCCGCAACCGTCCCATATTCTTAAAATCGGCTATAATGGCGCTCGTTGACAAGCCGTCCGGGATCGGCGGCAGGGGAGCCGACGACATGGCGCGGGAAAGTGTAATCGCACCGCTGGAACCGTCCGCCGGGGAAGGCCGGATCATCGCCGGGCTCCTCATGCGCGCGCGCGCCGCCATGGCCGCCTTCGCCGACGCCGACCAGGCCCGTGTCGACGACGCGGTGACCGCCATCGCCTGGGCCATCTACCAGCCCGAACACGCCCGCGCGCTCGCCGAGATCGCCGTCGGCGCTACCGGCCTTGGCAACGTCAAGGACAAGTTCACCAAGAACCAGCGCAAGACCTTCGGCGCGCTGCGCGATCTGTTGCGGGCGAGGACCGTCGGCATCATCGAGGAAGACCCGGCGAAGGGGATCGTCAAATACGCCAAGCCGGTGGGCGTGGTGGCGGCGATCTGCCCCTCGACCAATCCGGCGGCGACGCCGACCAACAAGGCGATGATGGCGATCAAGGGGCGCAACGCCGTCATCATCGCCCCCTCCCCCGCCGGCGGCCCGGCGACGGCAATGACGGTCGAGATGATCCGGGCCGAGCTCGAGAGGGCGGGCCACCCGGCGGACCTCGTCCAGATCCTGCCGGCGCCGGCTTCCAAGGACCTGACCCAGGCGCTGATGGAGGCCGCCGATCTGGTGGTGGCGACGGGCTCGGCGGACAATGTGCGCCGTAGCTACCAAAGCGGCACCCCGGCGATCGGCGTCGGCGCCGGAAACGTGCCTTCGATCATCGACGCCAGCGCCGATCTGGCCGACGCGGCGGGGAAGATCCGCATCTCCAAGACCTTCGACAACGCCACCTCGTGCTCGTCGGAGAATTCGGTGATCGTGCTTGACGGGGTCTATGACGACGCCATCGCCGCGCTGGTGAAGGCCGGCGGCTACATGGCGACGAAGGCGGAAAAACAGCTCATCGCCGACGTGCTCTGGCGCAACGGCCGGCTCAACCGCCAGCTCATCGCCAAGGACGCCAAGCTGTTCGCCGAGACCGTCGGCCTTTCGGATGCCGCCCGGGGGGCCGCATTCTTCATGGTCGAGGAGACCGGGACCGGCGCCGATTACCCGTTCTCGGGCGAGAAGCTTTGCCTCGTGCTGACCGTCTACCGGGCGCCCGACTTCGACGGCGCGGTGGCGCTGGCGAAGGATATCCTCGCCTATCAGGGCCGCGGCCATTCCTGCTCCATCCACACCAGGGACATGGACCATGGGCGGCGTCTGGCGGAGGAGCTCGACGTGGTCCGCGTGCTGGTCAACCAGATCCACGCCTTCGGCAACGGCGGCGGCTTCGACAACGGCCTCAACTTCACCCTTTCCATGGGCTGCGGCACCTGGGCCGGCAATTCCATCTCTGAGAACCTGAACTACCGCCACTTCATCAACGTCACCCACCTATCGACGGTGATCCCCGAGGACCGCCCGGACGAGGACGAGTTGTTCGGTCCCTACATCTCCCGCCATGGCGCCTGAGATCCGCAAGCGCCGATGAACTTCGAGGAACACGCGGCGAAGCCCCTGCTGGAGACCGCCGGCATCGCGGTGCCCAAACGCAGGCTGGTGACCTCGGCCGAGGAAGCGTCTTCGGCCGCCAAAGAGCTTGGCGCTTGCGTCATCAAGGCGCAGGTGCCGGCCGGCAAGCGGGGCAAGGCGGGCGGTATCGCGATGGCCGACACGCCGGAGGCGGCCGCCACGGCGGCGGATGCGATCCTCGCCCTGGAGATCGGCGGGCGCGCAGTCGAACGCTTGCTGGTGGAAGAGCGCATCGCCATCGCCCGGGAGTTCTACGCCGCCGTGCTCAACGATGCCTCGGCGAAATCGCCGGTGGTCCTCTTTTCCACCCTCGGCGGCATGGACATCGAGGACGCCGCCGCCAAGGACCCGCAAGCGCTCCGCCGATGCGTGGTCGATATCCGCGAAGGCTTCGGCCACCGGGAGGCGGAAGAAATGCTGGGCGGACTCGATCCAGGCCTTGGCGCTTCGGGCGTCGCCAAGACCCTGGTGGCGCTTTACCGGCTCTATCGCGATACCGACGCCGAGCTGATCGAGATCAATCCCCTGGCGCTGACCGATGACGGCGGGCTGGTGGCGCTCGATTGCAAGTTCATCCTCGATGACGCCGCCATCCCCCGCCAGCCCGATCTCGCCGCCCTTGGCGCCAAGGAGCGCCTCACCGCGATCGAGGCGCGGGGCCGCGAGCTCGGCCTTCAATATATCGAGCTCGACGGTAATGTCGGCGTGCTCGCCAACGGCGCCGGGCTGACCATGGCGACCATGGACGCGGTCCGTCACCTGGGCGGGCGGCCGGCCAACTTCCTCGAGGTCGGCGGCCAGGCCTACACCTTGACGCAATCGGCGCTCGAGCTGGCGCTGGCCAACCCCAGCGTCAAGAGCCTGGTGGTCAATTTCTGCGGCGCCTTCGCCCGCACCGACGTCATGACCGAAGGGGTGGTGACGGCGTGGGAGGAACTCAAGCCCGCCATCCCCGTTTTCTTCTCCATCCACGGCACCGGCGAGGAGGAGGCGGTGGAGCTCCTGCGTACCCGCCTCGGCATGGAGCCCTTCGATCTCATGGACGACGCGATCAAAGCGGCGATCGAGGCGGCCCGATGATCGTCCGCGCCGCCGATCGGGTCCTGGTGCAGGGGATAACCGGCACCCAGGGGACGTTTTGGAGCGAGCGGATGATCGCCTACGGCACCCGCGTCGTCGGCGGCGTCAACCCCAAGAAGGCGGGGACGGAACATCTCGGCCTGCCGGTCTACGCCAGCGCCGCCGAGGCGGCGAACGATGGCGGCTTCGAGGTCGCGGTGATGTTCGTGCCGCCGATGGCGGCGCGGGCGGCGGCGCTCGACGCGATCGAGGCCGGCGCCAGGCTGCTCGTCGTGCTGACCGAGCACATCCCGGTCCAGGACGTCATCGAACTGATCGCCGCCGCCACCGCCGCCGGCACCCGCGTCATCGGCCCCAACACCGCCGGTCTGGTGACGCCGGGCGAGTGCTTCGTCGGCATCATGCCGGCCTTCAACGCCAAGGTGCACCGGCCGGGCCGCATCGGCGTGATTTCCCGAAGCGGCAGTTTGGGCGCGCTGATCTGCCTCAACCTGGTCAGGGCCGGCTTCGGCCAGTCGGCGTATATCGGCGTCGGCGGCGATGCCATCCTCGGCACCACCACGCACGACGCGCTCCGCGCCTTCGAGGACGATGCCGGCACCGATGGGGTGATGATGGTCGGCGAGATCGGCGGCACGGCGGAGGAGGACGCGGCCGAATACGCCGCCGCCATGAAGAAACCCGTCATCGCCTACATCGCCGGGGCGGCGGCGCCGGAAGGGCGGAGGATGGGCCATGCCGGCGCCATCGTCATGGGCGATAAGGGGACTTACCGGTCGAAGCGCGCGGCGCTGGAGCGCGCCGGGGTCAGGGTGCTGGACTCGCCCACCGAGGCCGGCGCCGCCTTCACCGAAGCCCTCGATCCTTAGCCCGAATATTTCATGAAGGCGCTCCCTCAGGGTGTGTTAAGTGTTTTACTTCAAGGGCTTAATTCGTTATTCGAAAAGGGGCGTTTTGTACCCTCGTCCGCTGAACGGTTTTGCGCCGGCCCTGTTTGTCCAAATCGGCGCACCAAACCTCAAGCCATAGCGGTGCTATGACTTTCGGCTTCGCACACCGCCTTGGACAAACATTGCTCGCCGCAAATTCCGTTCCCTTCATGAAATGTTCGGGTTAGAGCACTATCCCGCCATCGGCGCCCTCAGAACGGCGCGTCGCCGGCGATCGAGGTCCGGTGCAGGTGGCGGATGCCGGGCGGCTCGATGCCGCCCAAGGCTTTATGGATGGTGCAACGGTTGTCCCAGAACACGAGATCGCCCAGGCGCCATTGGTGGCGGTAGATGAACTCGGGCCGGCGCTGGTGGGCGAACAGCTCGTCCAGCAGCGGCTGCGCTTCCTCGTCGTCCAACCCCTCGATGGCGACGGCAAAGCGCGGCGAGACGAACAGCGCCTTGCGTCCGCTTTCGGGATGGGTGCGCACCATCGGGTGGAGCGAATCGGGCACCGGGACGCCGTAATACTCATCGGCGTCGCGGTCGAAGTCCGCGGTCAACTGGGCCCGGGGGTTCTTGCGGCGGTCGCGCACGTGGATCGCCTTGAGCCCGGCGAGCTTGCGGCGCGTCTCCCCGGGCAGGGTCTCGTAGGCGGTGTACATGTTGGCGAACGCCGTATCGCCGCCTTTGGCCGGCGCTTCCAGCGCGTGCAGCATCGAGCCCATGCTCGGCCGCTCGGCATAGGTCAGATCGGCATGCCAGGTGAAGCCGGCATAGGCCGGGGTGGCGCCGACATATTCGCCTTTCTCCTTGCGGTTCGACAGCACCAGGACGTCGGGATAGTCGGGGTGGAGGAAATCGTCGCGGATGCGGCGCACGAGATCGCCGAAGCGGCGCGAGAAGGCGATCTGTTCGGGCGCGGAGAGTTTCTGGCCGCGGAAGACGAGCACCAGATGCTCCCGAAGCGCCTGCCTGATCGCCTCGATCGCCGCGTCGTCAGGCGGCCGCGAGAGGTCGATGCCGGTGACCTCGGCGCCCAAGGCGTCACATATGCGCTCAACCCTCATGGCCCCATCCTCGCCTGAGTCCCACGTCGGGCAAGCCTAATGACGGCCGCCACCGCCGTCAAATCGCCAGCGCGTTGAATGACGGCGGCCGATCAACGCCCGAGGATGAGGATGAGGATGCCGGCGACGACGAGGGCGATCCCCAGCACCTCGACCCGGCTGGTCCGTTCGCGGAAGACGAACACCGAGACGGCGAAGGTGAAGACCAGCTCGATCTGGCCGACCGCCCGCACATAGGCGGCGTTCTCGATGGTGAAGGCGGTGAACCAGCCGATCGACGCCAGCGCCCCGGCGATGCCGACGGCGAGGGATGGGCGCCAATGAACGAGGACGTCCTTCAGCGTCGCCGGCTCCCTGAAGGCGAGATAGACGCCCATGATGACGGTCTGGATGACCACCGAAACGGCGAGGGTATAGGCCGCCGCCATGACGAAGCCGTCATAGCCGAGCGCCAGCGCCGCGCCCCTGAAGAACACCACCGAGCCGCCGAGGAAGGCGCCCGAAGCCAGCCCGATCAGCGTCGGCTTTTCGGCCAGGCCGGTGAACAGCGAGGCGACGGTGATCCTGGTCTGGCCCACCGACAGGGCGATGACGCCGGTGGCGGCGACGGCGATGGCAAGCGTCGCCGTCGCCGTCAGGGTGTCGCCCAGGATCACCAGGCCGAGGATCGCCACCTGCACCACCTCGATCTTCGAATAAGTGGTGCCGACGGCGAAGTTGCGAAACGAGAACAGCCACATGAGCAGGCCGGTGAAGATGATCTGGCAAAGCCCGCCCAGGACCGCGTACAGCAGGAAAAGCCCGTTGGCCTCGGGCAGCGCCATGCCGCCCCACCCCTGGAGCGCGGCGACATAGAGGACGGCGAAGGGCCAGGCGTAAAGGAAGCGCACATAGGCGGCGCCGAGCGTCGTCAGCCGCCCCTTGAGGTATTTCTGCAGCGCCGAGCGGACGTTCTGGGCGAACGCCGCGGCGATGGTGATCGGCACCCAGACCTCGAACATGGCGGACCCCAAGCCCTCAGTTGGCGAAGAATTACAAAGGTTTGTCGACTATAGCACCGCCGGACCCGGCATCGCGGGCGTCGGGCTTGGGCCTACTCCAGAGGCTTGAGGTCGCCAAGCATGGTCGGGATCAGCTCGGTCACGGTGGGATGGATGTGCATGGCGCGCTGGATCACCGTGTAGGGCGCCCCGGCATACATCACGTCGAGCACCGAGTGGATGACCTCGTCGCCGCCGATGCCGAGGATCGCCGCGCCGAGGATCTTTTCCGTACCGGCATCGACCAGGATCTTCATGAAGCCCTGGGTCTCGCCGCGCTCGCGCGCCCTGCCGACGCGCGCCATCATCATCTTGCCGATCAGCGCCTTGCGCCCGGATTGGCGGACCTCGCGCTCGGTCATGCCGGCGCGGCCGAGCGGCGGGTCGATATAGAGCCCGTAGGCGGTGATGCGGTCGGTGACGCGGCGGCTGGCGCCGTCGCAGAGGTTGGCGGCCAGGATCTCGTAATCGTTGTAGGAGGTGTGGGTGAAGGCGCCCCGGCCATTGACGTCGCCGATCGCCCAGATGCCCGGAACGTTGGTGCGAAGCTCATCGTCGACGGTGATGAAGCCCCGCCCATCGGTCTCGACACCGGCCTGATCGAGCCCCAGATCGTCGGTGTTGGGCATCCGCCCGACGGCGAGCAGCAGGTGGGAGCCGACGATCTCGTCGGGCCCCGGTTCGCAGCTCGCGGTGAGCGCCACCCGATCGCCGCGCTTCTCCAAACTGACGCACTCGGCATTGAGACGCACCTCGACGCCTTCCGCCTCCAAGATCTCTTTCACCGCGGCCGAGACATCCTCGTCGTCGCGGGCGATCAGGCGATCTCCCATCTCGATGACGGTGACGCGGCTTCCGAAGCGGCGATACATCTGGGCGAACTCCAGGCCGATATAGCTGCCGCCGACGATCATCAGGTGCTCGGGCAGGAAGTCGATCTCCATCATTGAAGTGTTGGTCAGGTAATCGACATCGCCGATTCCCGGCATCTCCGGCACCCGCGCCCGCGCGCCGACATTGAGGACGATCCTCTCGGCCTCGAGCACCTCGCCGTTGACCTCGACCGAGCCGGCGCCGGTGAGACGGCCATGGCCCTCATGGACGGTCAGGTTCTCCATGGTCTTGAGCCAGTTGGTGACGCCCTCGTTGGACTGGCGCACGACCGCGTCCTTGCGCGCCTTGACCGCCTTCATGTCGACCGCTATCGGGCCGTCGATGACGACGCCGAAATCCCCGCCCCGGCGGGCCATGTAGGCAGCCCGGGCGCTGGCCACCAGGGTCTTGGTCGGGATGCAGCCGACATTGACGCAGGTGCCGCCGAAGAGCTTGCGCTCGAGGATGGCGGTCTTCATCCCCTCGCCGGTGAATCGCGCCGCCAGCGACGGGCCGGACTGGCCGGTGCCGATGATGATCGCGTCGAACTTCGTAGCCATGGACCGTTCCTCCTCACTTCATGCCTATGTTGGCAACATCTTTTTATTTCTTATTATCATGAAGGGTCATGGGTGTCCCGCCCCTCCCCGGCACCGGCTTGCACGAAAGCGGACGGCCGGTCCCTTGGATGGGTGGGATTCGTCGACGGTCGCCATCGGGACGCGGCGCCAGGCCGAATTGGACCCTGTTCCAGACGCCGTCTGGTAAGCTCCGGTCAAGCAGCGGGCATGAGGGGGAAAACCGATGGCGACCGGCGGCAACGAAATCGACACTTCGGCGGCCGAGGCCTACGAGGCGTTCATCGTCCCGGCGATCTTCAGGCCGTGGGCGGAATTTATCGTCGATCTGGCGGCGCCGAAGCCGGGAGATCGCGTCCTCGATGTCGCCTGTGGCACCGGCATCGGCGCCCGCCTCGCCGCCGAACGGGTGGCGCCCGACGGCAAGGTCACCGGCATCGACATCGACCCCGGCATGGTCGAGGTCGCGCGCGGTCTGGCCGCCACCTCGCGCCTCGCCGGTGACTGGCAGGTGGCGAGCGCGCTGGCGATGCCGTTCGCCGACGATCGCTTCGATCTTTGCCTCTGCTTGCAGGGCCTTCAGTTCTTTCCCGACCGGGGCGCGGGGTTCGCCGAGTGCCGCCGGGTATTGCGCCCCGACGGCAGGTTGTTCGCCAGCCTCTGGCGGCCGATCGAAGACAACGAAGGGCACCTCGCCCTGGCCCGGGCGCTGGAGCACCAGAACGTCGATCCGGCTCCGGTCAGGCGCCCCTTCTCCTTCGCCGACGCCGGGGAGATCCGGGAAACCGCCAGGGAGGCCGGCTTTCGGACCGTCGAGGTCCGGACCGGGGAGAGGTTGGCGAAATTCCACTCCATCGAAGGGTTCATCGACGGACTCGCCGCCGGCGCCCCGTCGGCGCGCCATGCCCTCGTCCAGATCCCGGAGGAGAGCAGGGGAGATTTCGTCGAAGAGGTGAAGGGAAGTCTCGAGGCCTTCGTTACCGAGAACGGGCTGGAACTGCCGATGCGGTCCCATATTGTTATCGCCACGCCGTGAGGGGCCATCGCCACGCCGTGAGGGCCGTAGCGCCTTTCCCGGCGCCGTGACCCTCCGGCCGCGATCCCCTGACGCCCCTATTCGAAGAAGGCGCCCTCGATGAAGGTCGGTTCGGAAAGCGCCTTGTTGGCGCCTCTGCCCGCGATCGGCTTGCCATCCGGGGTCAGGCGCCTGCCATGCAGCACCTTCTCAGGCCCGGCGCCGAAACGGATCAGGACCAGGGGCGTATCCCCGGCGTTGGCGAACTCATAGAAGCATCCCTTGGGCAGGGAGATGCCCTGGTTCTTGGTCATCAGCGGCAGCGGCCCGTTGATGCCGGAGAACCTGGCGCATCCGTCGAGGACGATGAAGATATGATCCTCGTCCAGATGGGCGTGAAGCCCGTGCTCGCCGATGCCCGGCGCGTAGCAGTGGATGCGGAAGGTCATGTGCTCGCCCTCGGCGAGAAGCTCGCGGCTGCGTCCGGTCTTCACCAGCTGCGTCCTCAGATTTATGACCGTCGGCTCGATCGATTTGCCTTGTTCCAGTTCCGCCGCGGTAACGTCGGCCATGGTTTCCTCCCCTTTCTTTGTCCGTTTCCGGGCAACAGGCTACAACCCCCGCCGGGTCCTGTATAGCCCCGACGCCACGGGTGTTTCCGCCGCGCGCGATCCGCTATAGTGTGCACGCCATGGGTGTTTTCGCCGCCGCGCTGGTTCTGATGCTGCTCCTCTCGCCCGCCTTCGGCGAGCCCGCGCCGGCCGCCCCCCCTTCGCGGGCTTCGACGGTGGGCCTGCCGCGCGATCCCCATAGCTGGGGACCCTTTCTCTGGCGTGAGGACCCGGATTTCTACATCGATAATTTGGAGTCATCGGATGCGCCGATGCCCGACTGGCGCGACCGGCCCAAACCACGGGACTCGCGGTCACTCCACGGCGTCTTCGCGCCGGACCCTGTCGGCACCCTGCGCATGATGGGTGTGGAAAGCGCCACCAGTCCCTGCATCGGCGATCCGGCGACGCCGCTCTGCGCCGTCGAGACGTACCTGGCCTGCCGGTGGCGGCGGGACGACCGCCTGTGCGAACAGGCCTGGGGCCCGTACTGGAAGGGTCCCATATGGGCGCAAATCAAGGAAGGCCCGGTTGCCAACGTTTTCGAGCTTTACCGTGTCATGCGGGTCTATGAGGCGAGCCCCGGCACCCAAACATTTTGGTCCTACGATGTGCCGGTGACGTTCTGGCGGGAGGGCGACGTGGTGATCGAGATTCTTCGGATGACATGCTGGCGGGGAAACCCCCAGTGTCAGAGCAATGTCGAGCCCATCCTTTACACGATGCGGCGACAGCCGGACGGGACCTGGGCCATCGTCAGCAGGGACTTCTATCCCCGGGACTCGGCGCGGGGGCTGGGGTCGGCCAAGGACGACCCGGATTTCTTCACCATGCTGGAGGTGGCCGAGGTGCCGATGCCGGACTGGCGCAACCGGCCCAAGCCCCGGGATTCGCGGACGCTGACGGGGGCGTTCGCGCCCGACCCGGTGGGGGTGCTCAGGGTAATGCAGGTGGTCGGCGCCTCCAGCAGCGACTGCATCGGCCGGTTGGTGACGGCGCTCTGTGCCGTGGAAACCTTCACCGCCTGCTTGCTGCGCCGCGATGACGATCTGTGCGAACTTGCCTGGGGCGATCCGTCCGCCCGGCGGGGCTTTAAATCACCTCCAGTCGAAAGCGAAATTGCGCTCTACCGGGTCCTATCGGTGCACAAGGTCGAGTCACCCGGTTACGACCCCGGCTGGCGGCCGCGAAGCCCGCTCAAGGTAGGGGATATCATCCTGCGCGTCTTGCACATGAGCTGCCTTTTTCCGGCGGAGAGCGGGTGTTTCAGCAAGGTCAGCCCGGTGAGCTACGCGGTCCGGCGTTTCGCGCCGGAGAGATGGCTTCTTATGGATTCCTATTTGCCGCGTTATTGACTCCCCATCCGCGTTGATGACTCAGGGTCCGGACTTCACCCTGAAGCGGAAATGCTCGATCCGTATCCGCTCGCCTTCCTCTAGATTTGGAAGATTGAGCCGCTCTTTCGTGATCGCGTCCCGCACGGCCGGGCCGAGGCCGGCGGCATCGAGGCGTTGCAGATTGTGCATGGTGTCGGGCCGGCCGTATGTGTGGGTCAGGGGCCGGAGACCCAGCCTGCGCCTATCCTCGACCGTCATCTCATCCATCAACTCCTGAATACCCTTTTTGACAACTTCTGCCCCGCCGCGTGTCCCGTGCATGAACAAGGTGTCGGAGAAGGTGGCGGCGGTCTTTTGATCCGTGAGCTTTTTGAGCGCCGCCCGGCCGCCGTAATTCTTGAGCACGGCCTTGAAATACCCGCGATAGGCCACCGCCAACTGCTCCACCGTCAAATCCTCGGGGCGATTCACCGGGTCTAGCGAAGTCTCTTTTTCCTTGATCGTTGGGAAGGTGCCTGGGGCAACTCCGCCGAATGCGCCGCTATTGCGGTTCAAAGTTGCGCCACCTTCGGCGACGTAGATTTGCCTGTAGATGAATTTTTCCGCTTCTGACAGGCTCTTCTGGCCCCCGTCGTCCGTCAGGCCGTCGAGGATTTTGTGCCAGTTCCGCCACTCGGGCAGTAGGACTACCTGGTCCCGGTAGGCGGGGACGGGCGGTATTGGATCAGCCGGTGAAACCGGTTGGCCGGGCGTGGCCTGCGTCCCCGGTTGCGGAACTGGCGGTTTCAGCGGCGGTTTCGGCACTGGTGGTTTCGCCGGCGCCTTGGGATCGCCGGTGCGATGGGCGGTCTCCCGCTCCGCCGGCCCTGACCTTGCCGGGTCCCCTTCGGCCCTTGGCGCCCCGAGGGGGTTGCGCAAGCCGGGCGCCGACACGCCCTCCCTGTCGAAGCCCGGGGGCATGGCGGCGCCCTCGGCCCGGATCGCCTGGAGCAGGAGGCCGCGGCCGAAGGCGGCGCGGGCGTCGCTGTTCATCAGGTCGATCCTTCGCCCGTCGGCGACGTCGTTATCGAACAGGGTGGCGAAGCCGGCGGCGTTCGCTTCGCCCATGACCATCTCGAAGCCCCGGCGGATCATATCGACCACCATATCGTGCTCGGGGTGATTGCCGTCGAAATACCGCGGGTCCCCCATCATGGACATCAGCCCGGCGCGGCCGATGGAATCCCGTGAATCATGAATCGACATGCCGTTCTCCTCTGTCCGGCGCGTCCTCGCGCCGGGGT
>JADFJG010000101.1 GCA_022566265.1 Pseudomonadota bacterium
CCACCGGTGAGGCTTCGAGCAACCGATCGAGGCCGATCTCGCGGGCGCCCGAGCGGGCCTGCCACACCCGGACGAGATGGGTCTTGCCGCAACCCGAGGGGCCCCAGATCGCCAACGCCGGGGCCGGCCAGTCGGGCCAGCGGTCGATCCAGCCGATCGCCTCGCTGTTGCAGGGCGCCACCAGGAAGTCCTCGCCCAAAAGCGACGGGCGGTGATCGAACTCGAAGGCCAGCTGGCCGGCCCCGTCCCGAGAGTCCCTGCCTGGTCCCATGATCGCCATGCCGCCCGGCATCATTCGGTGCCCGGCGGACGGGCGGGGCCATGGAACTCGCTCTTGAGGTACTGGCCGAGGCCGAAACGGACGAGCACGCTGATCACCACCGCCAGGGGCACCGCCAGCACCAGGCCGAGGAATCCGAACAAGGCGCCACCGGCGAGAAGCGCGAACATCACCCACACCGGATGGAGATCGATCCGGCTACCGACCAGCTTGGGCGTCAGCCAGTTGCCTTCGGCGACCTGGCCGATGACGAAGACGCCGGCAACCAGGGCGATGGGCAGCCAGTCGCCGAACTGGGAGAACGCGACGCCGACGCCGAAGATGAAGCCGAACAGCGCGCCGACGAAGGGGACGAAGGAGGCGATACCGGAGAGCAGGCCGATGATGAGGCCGAACTCGAGGCCGATCAGCGTCAAGGCGATGGCGTAAAAGACGCCGAGGATCAGGCACACCATGGCGGCGCCGCGGATGAAACCGGAGAGCAGCCCGTCGATCTCCCGCGCCAGACCGCGGATGGTTTCGGCATGACGGCGCGGCAGCCAGCTATCGACGGCGCCGATGATGCGGTCCCAGTCCCTGAGCAGATAGAAGGCGACGATGGGGGTGATGAAGATGAGCGCCAACAGGTTGAACAGCGCCAGGCCGCCGCTCCACAGCCCGGCGATGAGCGACCCGACGACCGCCAAGGCGTCGCCGGCGAAACTGCCGACGACGGCGCGGGCGCGCTCCAGATCGGCGGGCGAGAGCCGGGATTCGAGGGTCTCGAGGAAGCCGCCGAGGCGCTCGCGCAGGGCCGACAACAGCTCGGGCACGCGGGCGGCGAAATCGGCGATCTGGGCGTTCAGCACGGGGAAAAGGAGCAACACGGTGGCGATGGCAAGGAGGAAAAACGCGGCCAGCACGATCACCGTGCCCAGCGCCCGCCCGACACCCAACTTCTCCAGCCTGTCGACCAGGGGATCGAGGAGGTAGGCGAGGACCATGGCGGCGGCGAAGGGCAACAGGATAGAGGAGAACAGCCATAGCAGCCCGGCGAATACCGCCACGCCGCCGAGCCAGAACCAAAACTGCCGGCGCCCGGTCACGGCGAGTCTTCCATGCTCTCCGCCTTGCGTCCCCACTTGACGATATAGCCGGCGCCCGAAAGGAACGTCGTCACCGCCACCAAGTAGGTCAACCCCCAGGCGATGTAGACCTGCATCCAAGGCAGCTCACCTTCCTTGAGCTCCATCGCGGCAATCGCCAATATCACCGCCGCCAGGAGGATCTGGGCGGCGGTGTTGATCTTGCTGATCCGCAGGGTCTCGATCTTGGCCTCCTCGGTCAGCATGAGGATCAGGATGGCGCCGCCGATGATGATGACTTCGCGGAAGACGACGAGTATGACGAGCCAGGTGGGCAGGTAGCCGGCATTACCGAGCGTGACGTAAACGCCGAGGAGCAGCGCCTTGTCGGCCAGCGGATCGAGGTACTTGCCAAGGGCCGAGGTGGCGCCGAAGTGCTTGGCGATGAAACCGTCCACCGCGTCGGAAATCCCGGCGGCGACGAACAGCCAGAAAGCAAGCTCCATCTTGGCCGCCAGGATCGCCCACACCAGGAGCGGCACCGACAGCAGCCGCGCCAGGCTGATGAGGTTGGGGAGGTTCACGGGTTCACGGGCGGCGGTCGGGCGGCGCCGCTACCCTCGGCGACGCTAAGCTTGAGAACCCACGAAATCGCCCCTCTCGACAGTACCAGATCGCTTTGAGCCAAGGCCAACGTCAGTTGCTCCTCGTCACCGATGTAGCGCAACTCCGCCCGCGCCTCGTCCCGTGACAGATATACAAGATCGCTGCGGCGGATGAAAGCGACCCGGGCGAGACGCTTTTTCACCTCGATCCAGTCCTCGAGGCGGGTGATCGGCACCGCCACCGTGAGCGTACCTTCACGGTCGAAGCGCAGATGATTGTCAAGCTTCCAGTTCTCCTCGACCTGTATGATGACCGATCGCGCGGCGCGCAACAACAACGCCTCGATCTCCTCGTCCGGGGCGGCGGTGAACCTGTCGACGAAAGTCCGGCCCTGGCCGACGGCGCCGAAGCGGCTGACATTGACCCGGACCTCGGCCAGGATGCGGGACGGCACGGTGCTATAGCTGGCCAGGACCACCAGGGTATCGGCGGCGCCGTAGCGCCTGGCGATGGCGGAGAGCCGCGCGTCATCGCCGCGCACCGCCTGTTCGGCGCCGATGTCGGCGATATCCAATATGTCGCCCAGCGGCACCACCAGCGGCACCAGGCCGTCGCGCTTTTCAAGCCGCGAGAAGGCGTCCCGCCACGGGTTGGGGTCGTCCCACAGCGCCAACGCGCCCGCCATCTCGTAGATCGGCAACACCAGCACCGGCTTGGAGAGCGTCTCGGCGAAGCGGATATCGTTATCCCGCAACAGCCGGCGCACGGCCTTGGGCTTGAAGCGGAATTTGAGCGTCGCCAGATAGCGTCCCCGCGAGGTTTTTTCCTCCTCGACCTCGAAACTCTTCACCAGGTCCGAGATCTGGCCGCGGTCGAGGCTCGGCAGACGCCGGTAATCGGCCTCGAGCGCCAGGCGCTCGAACAGGCGCCGCAGCGCCTGGCGCTCGCCGGCGGCGACCGCCTTCTCGCGGGCGGCGGCCGCCGTCTCGGCGGTGGCATCGACCTTAAGATCGGCAATGGTGAAGACCTCTTGCGCCCAGGCGCCGCTCGAACCCGGCGCCGCGCCGGCCCCGAGGATACACAAAGCCAAGACCACCACGCCGAAAGAGTGGACCATCGCCGATAGTCGCGGATAAAATGTCGCCAGCGTACCCATCGGGGGCGCAAGCTACCACGATTGCGTGAGCGAGGAACCCATTAACAAACGGACCTACAAGGACGCCGGCGTGGACATCGATGCCGGCTCCCGGCTGGTGGAAGCGATCAAGCCGCTGGCCAAATCGACGGCCCGGCCGGGGGCGGACGCCGAGCTTGGCGGCTTCGGCGCGCTTTTCGATATCAAGGCCGCCGGGTTCGATGATCCCGTCCTCGTCGCCGCCACCGACGGCGTCGGCACCAAGCTGAAAATCGCCATCGACACCGGCCGCCATGGCAGTATCGGCATCGACCTGGTCGCCATGTGCGTCAACGACCTCGTCGTCCAGGGCGCGGAACCACTGTTCTTCCTCGATTATTTCGTCACCGGGGCGCTTGACCTCGAGGTGGCGGAGGAGGTCGTCGGCGGCATCGCAAGGGGCTGCCGGATGGCGGGCTGCGCCCTCATCGGCGGGGAGAGCACCGAGCATCCGGGCCTATATGGCACCGGCGGGTATGATCTCGCCGGCTTCGCCGTCGGCGCGGTGGAGCGCGGCGCGGTGTTGCCCCGAGCCGACATCGGCGCCGGCGACATCGTCCTCGGACTGGCGTCGTCGGGTCTTCACGCCAACGGCTTTTCCCTGGTCCGCCAGGTGATCGCCGATGCCGGTCTGGCTTACGACTCCAAGGCCCCTTTCGGAACCGAGACGACCTTGGGCGAGGCGTTGCTGACGCCGACGCGCATCTACGTCAAGAGCTGCCTCGCGGCGATCCGAGCGGGCGGCGTCAAGGGGCTGGTCCATATCACCGGCGGCGGCTTGGTCGAAAACATCCCGCGCGCGTTTGCCCCCGGCCTTTGCGCCGAGCTCGACGCCAAGGCCTGGCCGCTGCCCGGCGTGTTCACCTGGCTGGCCGATCTGGCGCGCGCCGGCGGCAAGGCTATCGGCGCGGAGGAAATGGCGCGCACCTTCAATTGCGGCGTCGGCATGGCCGTGATCGCGGCGCCGGCGGATGCCGGCAAGGTGGTGGATGCGCTGGAGCGCGCCGGCGAAACGGTGTGGCGGATCGGCGTCATTGGCGAGCGCGGCGCCGATGGTAAGGCCGTGGTCATAAAGGAGTGGGAGGCGGCGTGGCGCGACTGAAGGTCGGCGTCCTGATTTCCGGACGCGGCACCAATCTCCAGAGCCTGCTCGAGGCCTGCGCCGAGCCTGCCTTCCCGGCCGAGATCGTGCTGGTGATCTCGAACCAGCCCGGCGCCGCGGGGCTGGAGCGGGCAGAGAGCGCCGGCTGCGCGACACGCACCATCGACCACCGGGAATATCCGGACCGGCCGGCATTCGACGCCGCCCTCGATCGGGCGCTCGAGGCGGCCGGGGTGGACTTCGTCTGCCTCGCCGGCTTCATGCGTGTCCTCTCGGCGGGCATGGTCGAACATTGGCGCGACAGGATGATCAACATTCACCCCTCGCTTCTGCCCTCCTTCAAGGGGTTGCACGCCCAGGAACAGGCCCTGGCGGCGGGGGTCAGGCTCGCCGGATGCACCGTCCATTTCGTCCGCCCGGCGACCGACACCGGCCCCATCGTCGTCCAGGCGGCGGTGCCCGTCGGCCACGATGACGACGCCGGGACCCTTGCCGCCCGCGTGCTCGAGGCCGAGCACAGGATCTATCCCCTGGCGCTCGGCCTCATCGCCCGGGGCCGGGTGAGTGTGGTCGACGAGAAGGTGGTGATCTCCGGGATGGAGACGGCGGCCGGCACGCTGATCAATCCGCCCGAGGCGTAAACGACCCCGGCGTAAGCGCCCCCTGGCCCGCCCCATCCACGGCACGGTTTTCAAGCGATCCGGTCTCGGCTATATGTCATGGGTGGCCTTTGGCGCGCCAAGGTGGGGGGCGGCGCCAAGGCGGGACGCGTTCGAGGAGCATGGACCAATGGCGGATGACTTCGACCTAGAGAGCCGCGTGGCGATGTGGCGCCACTTCACCAGGCTGGTAAAATACTCGATCGCCAGCATCGTCATGGTCCTGGTGCTGATGGCCGTATTCCTCCTCTGAGACCGAGCTTAGCGTCCCGCTGTTCCATCCATGACCGGATGAGGCAGCCGTCTCAGCCGACGATTTCGATATCCGAGAAGAAAAAGGCGATCTCGCGCGCCGCGGTCTCGGCCGAATCGGAGCCATGCACCGAATTGGCCTCGACCGATTCGCCGAAATCCTTGCGTATGGTGCCGTCCTTGGCGTTGGCGGGATTGGTGGCGCCCATGATCTCCCGGTTCTTGCCGATGGCGTTCTCGCCTTCCAGCACTTGCGCCACCACCGGGCCGGAGATCATGAAGTCACACAAATCATCGAAGAACGACCGCTCGGCGTGAACGGCGTAAAACGCCTCGGCCTGCTCGCGGGTAAGCCTCAGGCGCTTCTGGGCGATGATGCGCAGCCCGGCGGCCTCGAGCCGGGCGTTGATCTGCCCGGTAAGATTCCGACGGGTGGCGTCGGGCTTGACGATCGAAAGGGTCCGTTCGATGGTCATGAATCACACGCTCCTAGTCTTCTGGTGGCGAAACCGCGCCTTATAAACACATCCGGAGCCAACGGCAACTCCCCCGTCACCTCACCGCGCCCTCCCCGGGGCCCAAGGCCGGTATATTATCCCTATGGCCGCGGGCCTTCCAAGGGGCTTCAATCAGTCTTTTCCCAGCCGCCATTGTCGCCCTGGCGCCAGTAAGTCACGGGGTAGCCGGCTTCGCTATAGGCCTTCCAGCGCCGGCGCGCCGCCGCCACCGCATCCGCGTCCGATCCGTCGAACATCTCGAGGCAGCGCTCAAAACCATCGATGCTCGCCGATTGGGCGCCGTCGGTAAGGATAAGGACGGTGGCGTCATTGGGGTTTTCATCCTCGATGGTCAGCCAGATCGGCTGTTCGGCGGCGAAACCGTCGCGGGCGCTGCCGTGAGGCAGGAAAGCGTTGGGATGGTAAAGCCAGAGCGCGGCATCGAGCGCCTCCACGCGTTCCTCCGATCCGGCCTTCACCACCGCCTTGGCGCCGCTACCGAGCACCTTCTCCAAGAGCTTGGGCAGGGCCCTCTCCAGGGGCGTATTCAGCAAATGATAGAAGCCGATGTCCGTCATCGGTGCCCCTTCCCCCAATCACGCCGCCAATCACGCCCGATACGGCAAATCATAAAGTCCTCGATTCCGTGGCCGGTCCGAGAGCGGTCCTAAGTCTACTCGAAATTGTCGGCCACGAAACGGTCGAGAAGGCGGACCCCGAAACCGGTGCCGCCCTTGGGCACGCACGCGGCATCCTTCTTCGCCCACGCCACCCCGGCGATATCGAGATGGGCCCAGGGGGTGTCGTCGACGAAGCGCTTAAGGAACTGGGCGGCGGTGATACTGCCGCCGCCCCGGCCCGAGCCGACGTTCTTCATGTCGGCGATGGGCGAATTTATCTGCTCGTCATAGGCCTCGCCCAAGGGCAGACGCCAAACGGTCTCGCCGACCTTTTTTCCCGCCGCCCCGATCTGCTCCGCCAGCTTGTCGTCGTTGGAGAACAGACCGGCGTGCTCGTGGCCAAGGGCGACGATGATGGCGCCGGTAAGCGTCGCGAGGTCGATCATGAGACGGGGTTTGAAGCGCTTCTGGCAATAGCACAGCACATCGGCCAGCACGAGACGGCCCTCGGCGTCGGTGTTGATCACCTCTATGGTCTGACCCGACATCGACTTCACCACGTCGCCGGGACGCTGGGCGGTCGACGACGGCATGTTCTCGACCAGCCCAACGATGCCGACGGCGTTGACCTTGGCCTTGCGCCGGGCGAGCGAGCGCATCAATCCGATGACGGTAGCGGCGCCGGCCATGTCGTATTTCATGTCCTCCATGCCGCCCGAAGGTTTGATCGAAATGCCGCCGGTATCGAAGGTGACGCCCTTGCCGATGAAGGCGATGGGGCGCTTGTTCCGCGCGCCCTTGGCGGCGCCGTTCCACTGCATCGTCACCACCCGGGGCTTGTGGGAGCTTCCCTGGGCGACGCCGAGCAGCGCGCCCATGCCCAGTTGTTTCATCCTGTTTACGTCGAGCACCTCGACCCTGACGCCGTAGCGCCCCAGACGCCGCGCCTCGCGGGCCAAGGTCTCGGGATAGAGGACGTTGGCCGGCTCCGAGACCAGGTCGCGGGTGAAACAGACTCCCTCGGCAATGCTGTCGAGCCTGGCGAACGCCCTTCGCGCCGCCGCCGGTTCCTTGACCATGAAATTCAGAGTCCCGAGGGTGGGCTTGTCCTCCTCCTTTTCCTTGGTGCGGTATTTGTCGAACCGGTAACTGCGCAGGCGCGCGCCGTAGGCGAGATTGGCGGCGCAATCGGCCAAATTGAGCTTGCATTTGGGCGGCCTCTCGACCAGCACATTCGCCACCTTGTCGCCGGCGGTGGCGAGGTTCGCGACGATGCCCCCACCCGCTTCCTGGAGCACCAGATCATCGGCCTCGTCGGCCTTGCCAAGACCGAATAGCAACAGGCGCGACGCCTTGAGTCCCTCCGGCGCCAACAGGATGAGCACCTGAGCTTTGCCGCCCTTGAACCGGCTGGCGGCGATGGCGCGGCCGAGCGCGCCACCGGTCTTCTTGTCGAGCGCCTTGCCGGCCGCGGTCAGGGCCGGGCCATCGAACACGCCGACGGCAAGCGCGCCCGTCCGCGCATAGGAGGGATCGGAAAAGGTTATTTTCATTGAGGGTCTCCCCAGTGGCTGGACAAGGATCTCGATAGGTGGCCGGACATTAGTCTCCTGACGGGAAAAATCCAGATGATATGGGCAAGGCCGTAAACATATGCGCCCGGAATTCGCCGGCGCCAAGCCGCGGCCGCTCAGGGGAGCGGGCCAGAGCCGGTGTTTCATAGCGGTAGCCTAAGAAACACGAATGGATATAATGGCGGCGATGCCTTGTGCGTTCCGTTACCTACTGGGTCAAACCTTCTGGCCGCTGGTGTTCATCACCATCGCCATTGGCGGCGTGATTTGGCTGACCCAGTCGCTCCGGTTCCTCGACCTCGTCATCAACAAGAATCTGGCGATCTCCACTTTCCTCCACCTCGTGGTCCTGGTGCAGCCGATGATGATGTCGGTGCTGTTGCCGGTGACCATTTTCACGGCGGTGATGTTCACCTACAACAAGTTGACCATGGACAGCGAACTGGTGATCCTGCGCGCCAGCGGCTTAAGCCCCACGACAATCGCCGGACCGGCGATCGTCCTCGGATTAGCCGTCACGGCGCTGTGTTACTTCCTGACCCTATATCTCATGCCCCTGGCCTATCGTGAGTTCAAGGACCTGCAATTTTCCATCCGCTACGACCGATCGGATATCCTTTTGCAGGAAGGGGTCTTCAACACGGTATCGGAGAACCTGACGGTCTATGTGCGTGAGCGCGCGCCGGATGGAAAGTTGCTTGGCATCCTGGTTCACGATAGCCGTAACCCCGGCGCACCGGTCACGCTCATGTCGGAGAGCGGCGTTCTGGTGCAAACCAAGGACGGGCCGAGGGTCGTCATGGCCAATGGCAACCGCCAGGTCGTCAAGCGCCAGCGCGGCGAGCTTTCGCTGTTGAATTTCGACAGCTACACCTTCGACTTCGGCGTCGCCACCAAAACGCCTCAGTCGCGCCGGCGCGAGGCCACCGAACTCTATTTGCACGAATTGTTCGGTTACACCGGCAACCCGGGGAGGACCCGAAAGTTCAGGGCCGAGGCACATCAACGGCTGACCTCCCCGTTACTTGCCCTTGCCTTCGTCCTTATCGGCCTCGCCACCCTGCTGTCGGGCGAGTTCAACCGCCGCGGCCAGGCGAAGCGAACCTTGCTGGCGGTCGGCCTCGTCGTGATCATCGAATCCGCGAGCCAAGGCCTGCACACTTTGGCCGGCAAGGTGGAGGCGGTGATACCCTTGATGTATCTCAATCCCATCGCGGTTATCGCCATCGCCTTCTATGTCCTGGTCTACGACCCGCGCCGGCGCAAGCCTGCCGTCAAACCGGGACATCCCCACGAGGCCTGAGGATGTCCAACCCAGCCCATCTCTCCGCGACCTTTTCGCTTTACGTCGGCCGGCGATTCCTGCTCAGCTGCGGCGTCGTTCTGTTCGCGCTCGCGGGCATCATCCTGCTGGTCGAGTTTGTCGAGCTCGTTCGCCGCTTCAACCTGAAGCACGGCGTCGCCATCCCGGTACTGCTGCAAATGGCGTTGCTGAAGCTGCCTCACCTTGTGCAGAAGGTGGTTCCCCTCGGTGTCCTGTTCGGTGGCATGCACACCTTCTGGCGGCTGACCCGTTCCCACGAACTGGTGGTAGCGCGCGCCGCCGGCATTTCCGTGTGGCAGTTTCTGCTCCCGGCAATCGTCATCGCGGCACTTATCGGGGCGTTCCTGATCACCGTATTCAACCCGGTCGCGTCGGTGATGCTGTCCCGTCAGATCCAGATAAAGGAGAAGGTGACCAACCGTCCGAGCTCACTCCTGTCGGTCTCCAAGTCAGGCTTGTGGCTGCGTCAGTCCGACGACCAGGGGCAGTCCGTTATCCATGCCTCGCGCGTGACCCAGGACGACATGCATCTCAAGGATGTCATCATTTTTCTGTTCCAGAAGGACTCCGTTTTCGTCGGCCGGGTGGATGCCGCCGAGGCCCGGCTCGAGGATGGCTATTGGCACTTGCGCGACGCGGTACTCACGGCGCCGGGAAAGCCCGCCCAGTTCAAGGCCGAACACAGGGTTAAAACCGATTGGACCCTTAGCAAGATACAGGACAGCTTCGCCAACCCCGCCGCCATGTCGTTCTGGGACCTCCCCGGGTTCATTGCCGTTTTGGAAAACGCCGGATTTTCCGCCATCCGCCACCGGCTCTATTGGCAATCATTACTGGCCATGCCGATCCTGCTCTGCGCCATGGTGCTGATCGCGTCGAGTTTTTCGCTGCGCCTGGCGCGGCGCGGCGGTGTCGCCGTTTACATCGGTTCCGGCGTGTTGTTCGGTTTCTTGCTTTTCTCGCTGTCCGACGTGGTCTTCACCCTTGGCATGTCCGCCAGTCTTCCCGTGCCGCTCGCCGCCTGGACGCCGGCCGGGTTCTCGATGTTGCTCGGCCTTGCGATCATCCTCCATCTCGAAGATGGCTAAGCGGTCATGGCGCCACCACTCCCGGGATTATTGATCGCGGTTTGCACCGCCCTTCTCGCACTGCCCGCTTGGGCGCAGGTGAAGGCCCCCCCCGAAATCCCCTTCCTGTTGAAGGCGGACCGATTGACCGTCGACGAAAACCGGGAAATCGTCGTCGCCACGGGGAATGTCGAGATTTCCAGGGGTAATCACGTGCTGCTCGCCGACAGGATCATCTATGACCAGAAGACCGAAATGCTGACGGCTTCGGGCAACGTCGCCCTGTTGGATCCCAGCGGCGTAGTGACGTTCGCCGAGGAAGCCGAATTCACCGATGATTTCAAGGACGGCGTCGCCAGGGGCATCCGCATGCTGCTCACCGACAATTCGCGCCTCGCGGCGGTGAGCGGCAGGCGCAGCGAGGGCCTCATCACCGAGTTGAAGAAAGGAGTCTTCTCTCCTTGCAAACTCTGCAAGAAGCATCCCAAGCGTCCGCCGCTGTGGCAAATCAAGGCGACCCGCATCATCCACGACGCCAAGAACAAGAATATCGAATACCGCGACGCCACACTCGAATTGTTTGGCATTCCCGTGATGTACACGCCCTACCTGACCCACCCCGATCCCAGCGTCAAACGGCGCTCGGGCTTCCTCGCCCCCGATTACGGCAGCTCCTCGGATCTGGGTATCGTGATCAGGGTGCCCTATTACATCGATATCGCCCCGGGCAAGGACGCTACCATCACGCCGATCTTCACCACCAACGAAGGGCCGGTGTTATTTGGTGAGTACCGCCAGCGCCTGAGAAACGGCGAGTTCAAGATCGAGGGCAGCATCACCAGATCGAATAAGGATGTCGGCGCCGGCGCCGACACTGGCGACGATACGCGCGGGCACATACGCGGGCAAGGGCGGTTCGACCTCAATGACGTGTGGCGGGCCGGCTTCGAGATCGACCGTTCGAGCGACGATACCTATCTCAGACGCTACGACTTCGGCCGCGGCGGCGAGGCCACCCTGACCTCACTCGGATTTGTCGAAGGGTTTCATGGGCGCAACTACGCCAAACTCAGCGCCATGGCGTTTCAGGGTTTGCGGGAACGGGACGATGCCGATGAAACGCCCCTGGTCGCACCGTTCGGCCAATACAATTATGTCGGCCGGCCGGACAGATGGGGCGGCCGGTTCAACCTCGATGCCAGCATCCTTGGTCTCACCCGGTCGGAAGGGACGGACAGCAGGCGGTTCTCCCTGAAATCCGGATGGCGGCTGCCTTACACCTCGCCGGGCGGGCATGTCTATTCGCTGACGGCGAGCCTGCAGACCGACATCTATCACGTCGAGAACCTGATCGATCCCAAAAATCCTACCGGTTCCAAGCAAAACGGCGTGACCGGACGGATATTCCCGCAAATTTCCCTGGATTGGCGCTATCCACTTGTCCGCCGGGACCGCAAGGCGACCCACCTGATCGAGCCGATGGCGGCGATTGTCGTCAGTCCGAACGGCCACAACCCGGGGAAAATTCCCAACGACGATAGCCAGGATGTGGAATTCGACGATACCAACCTGTTCAGTCCCAACCGTTTCACCGGCGTCGACCGGGTCGACGGCGGCCAACGCATCACCTACGGCCTCAACTGGGGCATGTTCGGCCACAAGAACAGCCTGATTACCGGCTTTATCGGCCAAAGTTTCCGCCTGAGGGAGAACAATGACTTCGCCGCCGGCTCGGGGCTCAACGACGAGATTTCGGACCTCGTCGCCAGGGTGCGTTACTCACCCAGCAGCGATCTCAATATCTTGTACCGGACACGCATCGACCCCGAGGATTTCACCGCCAATCGCAGCGAGGTCAATCTTGGCATCGGATTCCTCAAGAGGAGGGGATGGATCGACCTCGAATACCTGTTCGTCAGTGAAGAAGCCGGCACCGGTGAGTTCGGCGACCGCGAGGAGATTGCCGGCGGCCTCTCCTACCGGATCAGCAATTATTGGCGCCTGAAAGCCGACGCCCGGCGCGACTTGTCCGCCGACGGCGGCTTTCTTTTCTACGGCGGCGCCCTCACCTATGAGGATGAATGTTTCATCTTCAACACCACGGTCAGACGCAGCTTCACCCGCGACCGCGACATCGAGCCGACGGACACCATATTCTTCAAACTCACCTTCAAGCACCTTGGCGAAGTCACCCTTTAGAGCGGTTCTAGGTAGATAGGAATCAATTTGATGGGGCAAATCGGCTCCTCGGCTAGGCGCGGCGCGCCGCGCGATGCAACGCATCGGGCAAGCGTCGCAACGACGCCGAGGGGCCGATTTGCCCGACCTATGGCCGGGTTCTTTTGCGCCGTGGCGTCGTTGCGCCCCTTTGCCGATGCGCAAGCATCGCCATGCGGCGCGCGCCTAGCCACGGCGCAAAATAATCCCGGTCAAATGGTTCCTA
>JADFJG010000002.1 GCA_022566265.1 Pseudomonadota bacterium
CGCGCCGCCTGACGCGCCGTCTGGGCGGCAGGCGGCGAAGCCGCCGCCGGTCGCGCCGGCGCCGCGGGCGCGGGTTCGGCGGCGGGCGTGACCGGCACTTTCTCCGGGGTCTTCTTCACCGGGGCCGGCGCTTCGGCTTGGGAAACTTCGGCCTCTAACGCCTCGATCCCCTTGAGGGCTTCGGCGAGATCGGACTCCGCTTCGCCCTCTTCGAGCAAGAGCGCGATAACCCGATTGACCTTGACCCCTTCGGTGCCGTCGGCGACCAGGATCCGGCCGAGCTTGCCGTCGTCGGTCGCCTCGAGCTCCATGGTCGCCTTGTCGGTCTCGATCTCGGCGATGACCTCGCCGGCGCGGACCATCTCGCCCTCCCGCTTGAGCCACTTGGTGAGATTGCCTTCGCTCATCGTCGGCGAGAGCGCGGGCATGAGTATCTGGATCGGCATTTCTGTATTTCCCCTCCGGCGCCGGCCGCGACGAAAGCCCAGGCCACCGCTAAGCGCGGTAACAGACCTCCTTTACGGCGGTGACGATGTCGTCGGGCCGCGGCAGGGCGAGCGCTTCGAGATTGGCGGCATAAGGAAGCGGCACGTCCGCCGAGGTCACCCGCGCCAGCGGCGCATCGAGTTGGTCGAAGGCGTGCTCCATGACCGTCGCCGCGATCTCCGCGGCGATTCCGGCGTAGGGCCAGCCTTCCTCGACGGCGACCAGCCGGTGAGTCTTTTGCACCGAAGCGATGATGGTGGTGATGTCGAGCGGCCTGAGCGTCCTGAGGTCGATGACCTCCGCATCGATCCCTTCCGCCGCCAGGGTTTCGGCGGCGCCGAGCGCATGGGCGACCATCAGCGAAAAGGCGGTGATGGTGACATCGGTTCCGGGCCGCACCACCCGCGCCTGGCCGATGGGGACGAGGAAGTCCGGATCGTCGGGGACCTCGAACTTGCGCCCGTAGAGGATTTCGTTTTCCAGGAACACCACCGGGTTGGGATCGCGGATCGCCGACTTCAGGAGGCCCTTGGCGTCGTCGGCGGCGTAGGGCGCGATGACCTTGAACCCCGGTACATGGGCGAACCAGCTGGCGAAACACTGGGAGTGCTGCGCGCCGACGCGAGACGCGGCGCCGTTGGGGCCGCGGAAGACGATGGAACATTCCATCCGCCCGCCCGACATGTAGCGGGTCTTGGCCGCCGAATTGACCATCTGGTCCATCGCCTGCATGGCGAAGTTGAAGGTCATGAACTCGACGATCGGGCGCAGCCCCGAAAAGGCGGCGCCGACACCAAGGCCGGTGAAGCCCTGCTCGGTAATCGGCGTGTCGATGACCCGCCTGGCGCCGAACTCCTCGAGCAGTCCCTGGCTCACCTTGTAGGCGCCCTGGTACTCGGCCACTTCCTCGCCGATCAGCAATACGGCGTCGTCGCGGCGCATCTCCTCGGCCATGGCGTCCCGAAGTGCCTCGCGCACGGTGAGCGTGACGGTGTTCTGGTAAGTCCTACCCTTGACCGGGGGTGCCGCCTCGGCGGCCGCCGGTTCGGGCATGACGGCGGCGGCGGCGGCTCCGGCGACTTGCGCCGCCGCCGGCGCGACGGGCACGAGGGCGGGCGCGGCGGGCTCGGGCCGGGATGGCTGGAATGTCTCGAGCGCGGCCCGGTCCTCGCCTTCGGCGAGAAGCACGGCGATGGGCTGGTTTACCGCAACCGGGTCGGCGCCCTCGGGCACGATGATCCTGCCAAGGACACCGTCATCGACCGCCTCGACTTCCATCGTCGCCTTGTCGGTCTCGACCTCGGCGATGACGTCGCCGGCGCGGACCTCATCGCCTTCACGTTTCAGCCATTTGGTGAGGACCCCTTCGGTCATGGTCGGGGAAAGGGCCGGCATGAGAACTTCTATCGGCAACTCAGGACCTCCGGGACGTCAATCGTGGGGTGATCGGGCGGGCTCAAGCCTCGACCAGCACGTCGGTATAAAGCTCCGACGCGTCGGGTTCAGGATCGTTGGTGGCATACTCGACCGCCTCGGTAACGATCTTCTTCACCCCCCTGTCGATATCGCGCAACTGCGATTCCTCGGCGTAACCTCCCTCGATGATCAGTTTGCCCAGGCCGTCGATGGCATCGCGCTCGGCGCGCACCTTGTTGATCTCGTCCCGGGTCCGGTAACGCGCCGGGTCGGACATCGAATGGCCCCGGTAGCGGTAGGTCTCCATCTGCAGGATGTAGGGGCCCTTGCCGGCGCGGCAATGGGCCACGGCGATTTCGCCGGCGGCCTTGACCGCGAGCACATCCATGCCGTCCACCCTCCTGCCGGGTATGCCGAACGGCTCGCCGCGGAGATAAAAGTCGGAATTGGCGGCGGCCCGGTCGACCGAGGTGCCCATGCCGTACTGATTGTTCTCGATTATGTAGACCACCGGCAGCTTCCACAGCGCCGCCATATTGAAGGCCTCATACACCTGCCCCTGGTTGGCGGCGCCGTCGCCGTAATAGGTCAGCGACACGTTGCCGGTGCCGCGATAGCGATGCGCGAAGGCCAATCCGGTGCCAAGCGGCGCCGTGGCGCCGACGATTCCGTGGCCGCCGTAGAAATTGTCCTTGGCGCTGAAAATGTGCATCGAGCCGCCCTTGCCGCGGGAATAACCGCTCGCCCGTCCCATCAGCTCGGCCATGATGCCGCGCGGCTCCAGGCCACAGGCAAGCGCGTGGCCGTGGTCCCGGTAGGCGGTAATCATCGTGTCCTCTGGCGTGATCGCCGCCTGCATGCCGACGACCACCGCTTCCTCGCCGATATAGAGGTGGCAGAAACCGGCGACCAGCCCCATGCCGTACAACTGCCCCGCTTTCTCCTCGAAGCGGCGAATCAGCAACATGCGGCGGTAATAGGCGAGAAGTTCCTCGGCCGACGCCTTGATCTTTTTCGTTCTCGGCGCCTTGGTCCGGCGCTTGGCCTCGGGAGGTGCCGTGATAGTTTCCATTGCAGGCCCCTATCAGTGAGCGGCGGCGCGGCGTCATGAAAGGTGAAACGCCGGGCGAGTTGGCGGAACAATACACCCCATCATCAAGAGAGCGAAAGTCCAAATTAAAGCTTATATAGCAAAGGATTATAATAAATTAACTAATATATAGTTAATAAGGGGTATTTAGGGGTCGTTTGAGGCAATATTCGCAAAGCGGCGCGGATAAAAAAGACAGAAAATGGCGTTGTCCGATGATTTCGCAAGAAGGCCCGCCGTGGGCCCCGGATTTCCTGGAATTACATATCTATCGCAAAGGGTTATCGGATGAAGGATGGGCGCGAGGCGGCTCGCGGCGATGCTCTTGCCGACCGATGACGGTCCCGGCCGCCTTCGTTCAATCGGGCAAAAAGTGGTGATTTATAGAAGCGCTATCTAACGCCGCCCAGCGCGGGGGATGGTGTAAATCACGACATCGTTGGGGTGCGCCAGGCCAAGCACGGCGCGGGCCCGTTCCGAAAGCATGTCGGGATCGAGATTGTCCGGCCGCAGCAAAGAGGTGCGCCGCTCCAAGGCTTCCCATTCGGCGGAGACGCTATCGAGGGTCCCCCTCGCGTCTTGAACCTGCTGGGTCAGTTTGAGCCAGGCGAAGATTCCCCGGTCCCCCTGAACGGCGTGATAGACGAAATAGCTGAAGATACAGGCGCCGAGAACCGGACCGGCAATGTGGCGCGCGCGCTTGCGGACTTCGCTCAGGAGCATCATCGGGGCGAGGGAATAACAGGTGAATCGGTGGCGTCAACAGAAAAAACGCTGTCGAATCCGAAATCCATGGGGGACCGTTGCGATCTTGACTCGGCTGCCGGGGCCCCTCACCCGGCGGCGGCAACGATCACGGGCCCTACGGAAGCACCGTCTTGGCGGCGTAGCGGGCGGCGGGGCCAAGCATCTCCTCGATGCGGATCAGCCGGTTGTATTTGGCCAGACGGTCGGTGCGCGACAGCGAGCCGGTCTTGATCTGACCGCAGTTCGTGGCCACCGCGAGATCGGCGATGGTGGTGTCCTCGGTCTCGCCCGAGCGGTGCGATATGACGGCGCGGTAGCCGGACTTGTGCGCCGCCTCCACCGTCTCCAGGGTCTCCGTCAGGGTGCCGATCTGGTTCAGCTTGACGAGGATGGCGTTGGCGGCGCCCTCCTTCACGCCCCGCGCGAGACGCTCGGGATTGGTGACGAACAGGTCGTCGCCGACGAGCTGCACCCTGGCGCCGAGCTCGGCCGTCAGCCCGGCCCATCCCCGCCAGTCATCCTCGGCCAGGCCGTCCTCGATGGAGACGATCGGGTAACGAGCGATGAGCTCGGCGTAATAGGCGGTCATGCCGGCGGCGTCCAGGGTCTTGCCCTCGCCGGCCAGGTTGTAGCTTCCCTCATCATAAAACTCGCTCGCCGCGGCATCGAGCGCCAGCACGATGTCCTCGCCGGGAACGTAGCCCGCGCTCTCGATAGCCTTGGTGATGAAGCCGAGCGCCTCCTCGGCGCCGGCAAGCTCGGGCGCGAAGCCTCCTTCATCGCCGACATTGGTGTTGAGGCCGGCGTCCTTCAGTTGGCCGCGAAGGGCGTGGAACACCTCCGCCCCCATGCGCACCGCTTCGGTCAAACTGCCGGCGGCGACCGGCATGATCATGAATTCCTGGATGTCGATGGAATTGTCGGCATGGCTGCCGCCGTTGATGATGTTCATCTGCGGCACCGGCAGGGTCCTGGCGTAAGTGCCGCCGATATAGGCGTAAAGGGGAAGCCCCGCCTCCTCCGCCGCCGCCTTCGCCACCGCCAGGCTGACGCCGAGGATGGCGTTGGCGCCAAGGCGTCCCTTGTTGGCGGTGCCGTCGAGCTCGACCATGATCGAATCGATCATCACCTGGTCTTCGGCATCGAGGCCCGAGAGGGCATCGAAGATCTCGCCCTCGACGGCGCCGACGGCGACCAGGACGCCCTTGCCGCCATAGCGCTTATCGTCGCCGTCGCGCAACTCAACCGCCTCATGCGCCCCGGTGGAAGCGCCCGACGGCACCGCGGCGCGGCCCATCACGCCCGATTCCAGCACCACGTCGACCTCGACGGTCGGATTGCCCCGTGAATCGAGTATCTCGCGGGCGTGGATATCGGTAATGGCTGTCATCGCGTCGCCTTGAACTCAGTGAACTCCGGACTTCGCCAGGGCGTCGAACTCCATCAGGGTGGCGATCAAGGCGGGCATGTCCGCGAGCGGTATCATGTTGGGGCCGTCCGATGGCGCCCGGTCGGGATCCTCATGGGTTTCGATGAATACCGCCGCGACCCCGACGGCGACGGCGGCGCGGGCCAGCACCGGCGCGTATTTGCGCTCGCCGCCGCTGGACGTGCCCTGGCCGCCCGGCTGCTGCACCGAGTGGGTGGCGTCGAACACCACCGGGTAGCCGGTTTCGGCGAGGACCGGCAAGGACCGCATGTCGGAGACCAGGGTGTTGTAGCCGAAGCTGGCGCCGCGCTCGCACAGCAACACCTTGTCGTTGCCGGCGGCGGCGACCTTGGCGGCGACGTTTTTCATCTCCCAGGGCGCCAGGAACTGGCCCTTCTTGATATGGATGACGCGGCCGGTCTTTGCCGCCGCCACCAGAAGGTCGGTCTGACGGCACAGGAAGGCGGGAATCTGCAGGACGTCCACGGCTTCGGCCACCACCGCGCACTGTTCGGCGCCGTGCACGTCGGTCAATACCGGACAGCCGACGACCTCGCGCACCTCGGCCAGGATCGGCAACCCCTTCTCAATGCCGACGCCCCGGGGGCTTTCGCCCGAGGTGCGGTTGGCCTTGTCGAACGAGGTCTTGTAGATCAGCCCGATGCCGAGTTTATTCGTGGTCTCGGCCAAGGCGCCCGCCATCTCCAACGCGTGCGACCGGCTCTCGAGCAGGCACGGGCCGGCGATCAGCGTCAGCGGCAGATCGTTGCCGAGTATAACCTTACCGACACTGACGTGGCGGGGTTCGGTCACGACGTCAGACCCTCTCGACCCGATACGGAACCAAGTGTGCGTTCCACGATTCTACGGTGTGCACGGCACAGTTTCTCACATATTGCCGTTTCCATTCCTCGTCCGCTTCTTTCCTCAAACGCGCGAGGAGCCGATCTCGGAAATTCATCAGCAGTTCCTTGGTGATTCCCAAACGATCAAGACTCGTAAGAAATACGAAATCGAACGGCTTTCCGTCACGTTTCATGAGATGAAGGAAGCAATAGCTGTCCCTTGCCTTGGACACAAGTTCGTTGATCAATTCCTTTGTCCGAATTTTCCTGATCTCTCTTGCCATAACCTCGTCTAGATGCTGCTCGGGTATCCGCTCTGAAGACGGGTCCTTAACTTCGACGAAAAGAACGCGTCCGTCTTCTTCGATTACAAAATCCACGAACGCCATGCCGTGTGGCTTGGTGATGCCTTGTTCATCTAATTTTTCGACATACTTTGCTCCGGAGAACTCGAACGACAAATCCCCTTCCCGCATTCTCCAAGCGTTCATCTTCGCCCGCCGAGGGAATGCGCCATGGTACGATCAAAGAGGTCGTCCATCGCCTCGGAAATGGCGTTGGAGCATAGGTCGAGATATTCATCCGAGCTTTCCACCCGGATTATTCCCTCATTGTCTCGATAGAGGGCGTGATATCGAAGCTTGTCTTGTTTTTCCTGTAAAAGCTGAAGCTCCTTCAAGAACGCGAGACTGTGGGTGGCGAGAATCACTTGCACGCCATACCGCTGAAGAATATTCAGAATAGTCGCTACAGTCCGCATGAGCGCAGGGTTAAGGTTCGCTTCCGGTTCGTCCCAAAAAAGGACCGATCCTTTCCACAAGATTCCATTCTGGATCAAAAGCCACAACAGCCCCAGCTTCCGAAACCCTTCGGCGAGCATCGTAAACTCCAAAACAGCGCCGCCGCTCGGTTTCAAAAAGAAAGTCTCCCCCCGAGTTTCGATCCAGCCTCCCAACTGTATTTCCAGAATCTTCAGCAATTTCTGCCGTTCTTTTGACCTGGGGCCCCGAAATGCCGGACGATATGCCCGATCAACGATATCGGCATAAACTTCCTCGAAATGAATCACGCGTTCCTTGTAAAGACTGCTAAAGCCTGGCGCGTTGGCAAGCATTTCCTTCACCGGGATGTATGCACATTCTATGGATTTTTTTTGCCAAACATCGTCCATCGTGACGCGTGCCTTTCGGGCGTCGTCCATGACAGTGGATTGATAGACTCTCAACCGGTGTTTTCCGCGCCATACCTCCAATGAACCTCCAGAACGTCCGGGTCCTTCCCGATACACAAGCCGGCCTATGCTGCCCTCCAATGGCAAGAAGCAACTGACAAGCTTCTCCCCGATGTGTCCTCTGCCGCCAGCGATCGCACACGCCGCATAAGCTGCCTTCAGCGCGTGTGTCTTTCCGGTGCCGTTTGTGCCGATGAGAATGTTGATCCCTGGAGAAAGCGCGAGATCCAGCTTCTTGAAAGCCGTGAAATTATCGAATCGAATCCGCGTCAGCATGGCGATGGGGCTTCTGATTAGACCAGACGCGACTGGTCGACGGCCGCCTCGATGAAGGAAGAGAAAAGCGGATGGGGATCGAAGGGCTTGGAGCGTAGCTCGGGGTGGAACTGCACGCCGATGAACCAGGGGTGGTCCCGGAGTTCGACGATCTCGGGCAACTCCTTGTCCGGTGACAGGCCGGAAAACATCAGGCCCGCCGTCTCGAGCTCTTCCTGGTAATTGATGTTCACCTCATAGCGGTGGCGGTGGCGCTCGCTGATCACCGAGGTAGCGTAAATACCGGCGACCCGGCTGTCCGGCGCCAGGTGACATTCATAGGCGCCAAGGCGCATGGTGCCGCCGAGGTTGTCCTCGGTGCTGCGCCGTTCCAGCTCGTCGCCGCGCATCCATTCGGTGAGCAACCCGACCACCGGTTTTTCGGTGGCGCCGAATTCCGTCGACCCGGCGCCGGTGATGCCGGCGAGATTACGCGCCACCTCGATCACCGCCATCTGCATGCCGAAACATATGCCGAAATAGGGCACCTTGTGCTCGCGGGCGAACTTGACCGCGGCGATCTTGCCCTCGGTGCCGCGTTCCCCGAACCCGCCGGGCACCAGGATGCCGTTGACGTCGTCCAGTTTCTGCACGGCATCCTCGGTCTCGAAAATCTCCGCCTCGATCCAGTCGAGATTGACCCGCACGTTGTTGCTGATGCCGCCATGGACCAGCGCTTCGGACAGCGATTTATAGGAATCCTGAAGATGGGTGTACTTGCCGACGACGCCGATCTTGACCTCGCCTTCCGGCGAGCGGACGCGTTTGACGATTTCGATCCAGCGCGACAGGTCCGGCTTGCGCCCCTGGTCGAGCCCGAAATGGCGGCAGACCAGTTCGTCGAAGCCCTGCTCATGGTAGCTGATCGGCACCTGGTAGATGGTGTCGACGTCCAGGGCCTGGATCACCGCATCTTCGCGGACGTTGCAGAACTGGGCGATCTTGCGCCGCTCGGCATAGGGGATTTCCCGGTCGGCGCGGCACAACAGTCCGTCGGGCTGGATACCGACGGATAACAGTTCCTTCACCGAATGCTGAGTCGGCTTGGTCTTGAGCTCGCCGGCGGTGGCGATGTAGGGCACCAGGGTCAGGTGAATGTACATGGCGCGATCGCGCCCGACCTCGTTGCCCATCTGGCGGATGGCCTCGAGGAACGGCAGGCTTTCGATGTCGCCGACGGTGCCGCCGATCTCGCACAACAGGAAATCCGCGTCCTCGCAATCCGCCGTAATGAACTCCTTGATGGCGTCGGTGACGTGGGGGATGACCTGCACCGTGGCGCCGAGATAGTCCCCGTGCCTCTCCCGCGAGATCACCGTCGAATAGATGCGCCCGGCGGTGACGTTGTCGCTCTGGCGCGACGCCACGCCGGTGAAGCGTTCGTAATGGCCGAGGTCGAGGTCGGTCTCGGCGCCGTCGTCGGTGACATAGACCTCGCCGTGCTGAAAGGGGCTCATGGTCCCCGGATCGACGTTGAGATAGGGATCGAGCTTGCGCAACCGGACCTTGAAGCCGCGCGCCTGCAAGAGAGCCCCCAAGGCCGCGGAAGCCAGTCCCTTGCCAAGCGAGGAAACGACGCCGCCGGTGATAAAGATGAACCGGGTCATCGGCTTCTAGTACGTACTTTCATAGATAGGGTGATACATCATCGGGGCCACCCGGACCAAGGGAAAGCGGGGGCGATCCCGACGCCACCGTCCGGCGTTCGCGCGGGGCCCCATCAGCGGGCCAGCGGGACGGTGGGGGTCTCCGGCTGGGACGGGCCCGGCTCGACCGGCGCCTCCTGGGCCGGGGTCCCCGCCCCGCCTTCATCCAGGATCGACCGGGGCGTGCGTTCGGCGCTGGCGAGTATCGCCAGCAACAGACTCATGCCCACGAACAGCGCCGCGATAACCGCCGTCGCCCGGGTCAGGAAATTGGCCGTACCACGGCTCGTCATCATGCCGCCGCCGCCGCCCATGCCTAGCGCCCCACCCTCGCTACGCTGGAGCAGGACCGTGACCACCAGGGCCAAGGCGAGACAAAGATGGATAACAAGTAGGATCGTCGTCATGACCGATACAACAAAGCGCCACTCACACAAGCGGCCGGGTCCGATGCCGGCCGGAAAATTTCACACGACCTTTTACTCGCTTCCCGGCGAAACCGCTAGGGACAACTTCGGGCAATGGACCAAAAATCGTCGGCATGGAGCGATGCGCCGCCGACCAGCGCCCCGTTGACCTCCTCCAGCGCAAGGATTTCGGCCGCGTTGGCGGCATTGACCGAGCCGCCGTAAAGAATCCGAATCGAACCGCCCTCGGCCGAGGCGCCGCCGAGTATTCCACGTATATGGGCGTGCACCCGGGCGATTTCATCCAAACTCGGCGTCAGCCCGGTGCCGATCGCCCATATCGGCTCATAGGCGATCACCACCTTAGCGGCGCCGGGGGCGATGCCGGGACCCTTGGGCAAAGAGCCCGCCAACTGCTTCTCGAGCACGCCGAGGGTCTCACCGGCGCCATACTGGGCCTCGGTCTCGCCGATGCAGACGATGGCGCAAAGCCCGGCCCCGAGCGCCGCCTCCGCCTTGGCGCGCACCAGCGCGTCGGTCTCCGAATGGCCGGCGCGGCGCTCCGAATGGCCGACGATGGCGTAAGTGGCGCCCGCGTCCTTCAGCATTTCGGCGCCGATATCGCCGGTGTGGGCGCCCTTGGCGTCGGCATGGCAGTCCTGGCCACCGACGGCGATGGGGCTTTGGCCAAGGGCCTCGGCCACCCGCCACAACAGGGTCGCCGGCGGGCAGACGAGAAGATCGCAGGCCGGCGATTCCTCCCCCTTGGCCGAAGCGGCGCGGCGGGCGAGATCGGCGGCAAGGGCGAGGCCATCGCCGCCGAGGCCGTTCATCTTCCAGTTGCCGGCGACCAGAGGCCGGGGGGGATCGGTCATGATTTCCGCTCTATTCCGCTCATGGGCATCATCCCTGGCGGCCCGCCTGGACCGGCGCGAGGCCCGAGCGAGGCCGACCGCGGCGCCAAGACGCGCCTGTTTATCACAGGACCCGGCCGAATGCCACCGGCAAGCCGGGCCAAGGCTTCGGGGCCATTTCCCGGTTGCGGCGCACCAACGGCGCTCTTATGATGCCGCGCCGCCCAAAGCCATGGCCGGGGAGGCCTTTGGCGGTGGGTGTTGGACGAGTTGGCGGGACCCTTTGAGTCATGCTCCAAGCCCTTCGCAAACAGACCGGCTCCTGGATCGTCAAGATCCTGCTCGGGCTTCTGATCCTCAGCTTCGCCGTCTGGGGCATCAACGATATCTTCCTGGGTGAACGCGACCCGGTGGTGGCGGAGGTCGGCGGCGTCAAGATCACCAGTTCGCAGCTCAACCGCGAATTCCGCCGCGAGCTCGCCCGCGTCTCCCCGATGTTCGGCGGCCGTCTCGACCGCGAACAGGCGAAGCAGCTGGGTCTTCTCGACGGCGCCCTAGACGGGCTCGTCAACCGGATACTGTTCTCCCTCGGGACGCGGGACCTCGGGCTCGCCATCAGCGAACAACTGGTCAAACAAACGATTCGCGCCAACCCGGAGTTTCATGACGACCGCGGCCGGTTCGACCGGCGCCTGTTCAGCAATGTCCTGTTCCAGAACAATCTCACCGAGGACCTTTACGTCTCCATGATAATGGAGGATTTGGCGCGGTCGCAGCTGATCTCGGCGGTGGCCTCCCTTAGCCAGGTGCCGCGAAAATCGGTGGAGACGATCTACCGCTACCGGCATGAGCGGCGCATCGCCGAACACGTCCTCGTGCCCGCCGGTTCGGTGACCGGTGTCGGCGTTCCCGATCAGGCCGCCATCGACGAATTCTACAAGGCCAATAGCAGCCGTTACATGGCGCCGGAATACCGCTCCGTGACCTATGTCAGCCTGGATCCGGACATCCTGGCGACGGAAATCCGGGTTTCCGATGACAAGCTGCGCGAGGCCTACGAGGCCCGGCGCGACGAGTTCACCGCCCGCGAACGGCGCCAGGTCGATCAGATCGTGTTGACGGACGAGGCGACGGCGCGCCGCGCTTACGGTTTCCTGCTCGACGGCAGGAATTTCCCGTCCATCGTCGAGGAGCTTGGCGACAACAAGACCAACCTCATCTCGCTGGGTTGGGTCGAGCGCGCGGATTTGTTGCCCGAGCTCGCCGATCCCACCTTCGCGCTCAAGGATGGAGAGGTCACCGATCCGGTCAAGAGTCCGCTGGGCTGGCACATTCTCCGGGTCACGGCTTCCGAGAACACGCGGGTCCGGACCTTTGAGGAGGTGCGCGGGAAGCTTCGCAAGGACATCGCCCGTGACCTCGCGCTCGAGGGCATCTCGGAATTCGCCAACGGCATCGAGGACGCCCTCGCCGGCGGCGCCAGCCTCGAAGAGGCGGCGGGCAAGCTCGACCTCAAGGCGGTCAAGATCAAGGCGATCGACGGCAAGGGACGCTCGCCCGAGGGCAAACCGGTGGACGATCTGGCGCGCGATGGGGCCTTCCTCAAGCTCGCCTTCGCAACGTTCCAGGGCGAGGAAAGCCCGCTGACCGAAACCGAAGCCGGCGGTTATATGATACTCAGGGTCGACGCCATCACTCGACCCAAACCCAAACCGATCGAGAGCGTGCGCCAGAAAATCGTCACCGCCTGGCAGACCGAGCAACGCGCCAAGAAGGCGAAGGAGCGGGCCGAGGCCATCGTCAAGCGGGTCACGGCGGGAGAGAAACTCTCCGCCATCGCCGCCGAGGAGAAACTCGCCTTCAAGGTCACGCCGCCTTTCGACCGCACCGGCCAGGACGCCAGGCTCGGCGCCGTGCGCGTGCTGGTCGCCAAGCTGTTCGCCGCCAAGCCGGGCGAGGCGGTGATCGGGGAAACCCCCGGCGGCACCATCGTCGCCCGGCTTACCGAGGTCAAACCGGCGCAGCCGTCAGCGGACAAAAAGGCCGTCGACGCGACCCGCGATTCCCTGCGCCAGGGCATCGCCAGCGATCTCCTCGAGCAGTTCGCCAGCGCTTTGCGTCAGCGCTACACGGTGGAGATCAAGCGAAAGACCATCGATTCCCGGTTCTGAATAATGGACAATTCGCCTGACTTTCGTGACTTTGCCCGCATTTACCGGGCAAAGCAGGGACAGGTCGTGTGGACCAAGCTGGTTGCCGATCTGGAGACTCCGGTCTCGGCGATGCTCAAGCTGTCCGAGGGGGAGACCAACAGCTTCCTGTTCGAATCGGTCGAAGGCGGGAAGGTGCGCGGGCGTTACTCCTTCATGGGGTTCAAGCCCGATCTCATCTGGCGCTGTCACGGCGATCGGGCCGAGATCGACCGGGCCGCGCGCACGCACGTGGACGCCTTCGAGCCCTGCTCCGGCGGACCGCTCGACTCCTTGCGCGCGATCATCGCCGAATCCGGGTTCGAGACGCCACCCGAGTTGCCGCCGATGGCGGCGGGGCTTTTCGGCTATATGGGCTACGACACGGTCCGCCTGATGGAGCGCCTGCCCGACGACAACCCGGACGATCTCGGCATTCCCGACGCCATATTCCTGCGCCCGACGATCATCGCCATCTTCGACAACATAGAGGACGCGATCACGCTCATTACCCCGGTGTGGCCCGCCGACGGTATCGACGCGCGCGCCGCCTATGACGCGGCTTCCGCGCGGCTCGGGGAGGCGCTCGAGGCGCTCGAGGGGCCGCTGCCCTACCGTCACGAGACCGCCGCCGGCGAGATCGCGGCGCCGGTCATCCAATCGAACACGACGCGCGAGGCCTACCACGCCATGGTCGAGACGGCGAAGGCGTATATCCACGCCGGCGACATCCTCCAGGTCGTGCCCTCGCAACGCTTTTCCGCGCCTTTCCCCCTGCCGTCCTTCGCGCTGTACCGGTCGCTCAGGCGGCTCAACCCGTCGCCGTTCCTGTTCCACCTCGATTTCGGCGCCTTCCAGATCGTGGGATCGAGCCCGGAAATCCTGGTCAGGCTGCGCGACGGCGTCGTCACCATCCGCCCCATCGCCGGGACCCGAAGGCGTGGCGTCGACGCCAAGGAAGACCGCGCGCTGGCCGAGGACCTGCTGTCGGACCCGAAAGAGTTGGCGGAACATCTGATGCTGCTCGATCTCGGGCGAAACGACGTCGGCCGGGTGGCAAAAGTCGGCACCGTCAAGGTCACCGAGCGGAACATCATCGAGCATTACTCCCACGTCATGCACATCGTCTCCAACGTCGAGGGCGATATCGAGCCCGGCCTGGCGGCGCTCGACGCGCTCATCGCCGGCTTTCCCGCCGGCACCGTCTCCGGGGCGCCCAAGGTGCGGGCGATGGAGATCATCGACCAGCTCGAATGCTCGCGCCGCGGCATCTATGGCGGCTGCATCGGCTATTTCGCCGTCAACGGCACCATGGACACCTGCATCGCGCTCAGAACGGCGCTGGTCAAGGACGGCACCATGTACGTCCAGGCCGGCGGCGGCATCGTCGCCGATTCCGATCCGGAGGCGGAATACCAGGAAAGCTGCAACAAGGCCAAGGCGCTGATCCGCGCGGCGGAAGAAGCGGTGAGGTTCGCCGCCGCCAAGGGCTGATCGCAATCAATCGCTTGGTCCCCGCCGCAGCCGGGGTGGAGAACGGCCTAACCGCCTACCTTTCGCGCATCGCGATGGCGGAGATCGGCACCAGCACGAAGCCCCGCGCGATCACGTCGGGCAGCCATTCCTCCAGCACCTCCAGGGTGGCGTCGCGGGGATGGCCGATGGCCACCGCGAAACCGGTATGGGTGGCGATCAGCTCGACCTCCCCCAAGCGCTGGCGTACGGTCTCGGTCAGGGCCTCGTTGTCGAGGAAGACGTGGCGGCGCGCATTGGGCACGCCGAAACGCCTGGCCATCCTGGTGCCGACGGAGTCCTGCGTCGTCCGGGAATCGAGGAACATCAACCCCTCGGCGCGGAGCTCGCGCACCACCGTCGTCATGCCCTCGGCGTCGCCGGTGAATTTGCTGCCCATATGGTTGCTGATGCCGACATAGCCGTCGAAACGGCCGAGCGCCCAGCGCAGCCGGCTAAGAATGTCCTTCGGCTCGAGGTCGCCGATAAGCGCGTTCGGCCCCGGGTCTTCGTCCACCGATTCGGGCTCCATCGAGACATGCACCAGAAGTTCGTGACCGGCGGCGCGCGCGGCCTCTGTCTGGCGCCTTAGATCCGAGCCGTAAGGAAGATAGGCAAGCGTCAACGGGCCCGGAAGGGCGATCGCGCGGGCCGACCGGGCGCGGTCCAGTCCCATGTCGTCGATGACCACGGCGATCATCGCCCTGCCATCCAAGTTGGAGACCTTTACCGCGTTCCGCCGCCAGCGGAGCCGATCGTCCGGGATGGGCGGGAAGGTGGCGCTGGGCAACGCCGCGACCTCTTGCGGCGCCGGCACGCGCCCGTCCTTATTTTCCGCGGCGCCGGCGGTTCGAACCACGGGCACTTGTTCAGCGGCGGGTTGTCGAGGGACGGAATTTTCAGCAGTGGCTTGCTCAGGCACGGATTTCTCGCCGACGGATCGACCGCCAAGCTCGCCGACCCGCCGTTTCGGCGGACCGTGCTTGAAGACCACCCGGGGCGGGCGGAACGGCCGCGCCTTCCTGGGCACAATTTCATCCGCTTGGGAAATCCCCTGCCCATCGGCGCCGGCGATGACCGCTTGGCCCCCTTCCGACGGCCCGAACAGGAAGGTCATCCCGACGCCGACGCCGACGCCGACACACAAGGACAGGAAAGCGATCACCAAGGGCAACGAGAGGCCCCGGGACAACCGCTGTTTCATCCTTTGCAACAGGCCCCAGCCGAGTTTCACTTCACGCCTCCAGGGGAAGAAAGTTCACCGGAGGCGTCCGGCGCCCATATCCCGGCGCCGACACTATACCGAAACCCGTTGGCGCCGATCCAGCCAAATCCCTTGGCCATGTGCGCTCCGCCACGACAAGAAGCGCGAGAAGAAGCGCGGAGTTGACAATCAGGGGATCGCCAGCCCCATCCATTGCGCGAGCAGCCGCGCCTGGCTTCGGCGCGTCGGCGGCCAAGGCCACAGTTTTGGCTGGCGCGGGAGAGGTTCCATTTCGACGCGCCATCTCAGAAAAGATTCCAGATCCTTTCCCAGAGGCCTTGTTCCTCGTGTGCGTCGTTCACGAGTGCGTTGACGAAGAGGACGAGGTTCGTCGGATCGAACCTCAGACCGTGAAAATTCGCCCGCCAGCGCCCGTCCCGGTCGATCACATGGGTGACGACGCTGTGAACCTGGTAGCCGCCATCCACCTCGGTAAACTTGTGACCGAACTTCTCCACCAGTTCTCGCGTGGCGGTCAGCCGATCCGGGCCGCTGGTGAGAAACGTCCAGTTTGCCCGATCCAAACCATGTGCCGTGCCATAGGCCCGCATGACTTCGGGCGTGTCCCTCCTGGGATCGCTCGTGATCGTCACGAACCGTACCAGATCGCGCATCGGCGTCTGGTTGACCATCTTCTGAATCTCGGCGATGCGTTCCGCGTGCAGCGGGCAGACGTCCGGGCAGTTGGTGTAGATGAAGTAAAGGACGACGACCTTGCCTCGAAGGTCCCGCAGCCCGACGGTTCCGCCGTCGGCGTCCTGGAGCTCGAAGTCCGGCGCTTCCTTGTCGAGAGGCTGGAAGTATTTTTCCTTGTTGTGAAGTTGGTTTTCGAGAGACTTCAGGGAATGAGCGGACACGGGAGGCGAGGCCGCGGCGACCAGCGCGAGGCCGAGAATAGCGGCGGCCATTTTCGATGTGTTCACCGGGATACCTCGCATAGCGCCATGGCCGAGCCCCTTCAGCATCCCGTCTTAATGAAGGCGCTGATCTCGCCGGGCGCGGAAAAGATGACGAAGCTCCGGTCCCCCCGCATGGCTGCCTTGATGACGACCGGAGTCCCCGGCGCGGGTCCATCCGGGCTCCCGTCGGTCTTGAAGCGAAGATCGAACTCGCGATAGTCGATGGGAGACCCCGCTTTCGTGATCACGCGGTACGTGCCCTTGCAATAGGTGATGGCCTCGACCCGCTGATCGGCGGGCGCGTCCGCCAAGTGCAGCTTCTTTCCCTGCTGGTGGGCCAGGGCCGTTCCCGTCCACAAGCCGCTCGCGACGAGGATGATTGCCATCTTCCTCATGATGCGGTTCTCCTGCTGTCTCATGTTGCGGTCCTCCTGCTGTCGAAATGGTAAAACGACCGGCAACCCGGTTTGTGGAACAGGCCACCAGCCGAAACATGTCCTTTACCCCTTGTTCTTCTTCGGCGTCTGGCCGGGTTTCTGGGGCTTTTCTTGCTGAGGCTGCACCATGGCCTGCATCATCTGGTTGCAGGTCGCCATCATCTGGCTCATCTGCCCCATCATGTTCATCATGCCCATCATGCCGCCCCGACCCATCTGGCCGCCCTGACCCATCATCCCTCCTTGGCCCATCATCGACCCCGGTGATTTGCTTGTTCCGTCGGCATAGACCGCTGGCGCGGAAATGATTCCAGCGATCAAGGCCGCCACGGCCGCCAATGTTTTCAGTTGGATTTTCATGTCGGTTCCTTTTTCCAAAGTTGAGATTGAAGTGACGAAACGGGGAACGGTCCCCCATCCCATCACGGTTCCCCGTCCTTTACGCACCCCCGTCCGAGCCCCTCTTGAAGTCTGACCCCTTTCGGGGGGTCTTGTTGCCGGATGAGCACGATTCGCCCCCGGCCTTGTTCATGCAGAGCCCCAGGGCGCACATCGCCGCGCAAGGGAGGACGAATAGCAGGATGGGTGCGATACCCACTGCGACTAGCCAACCCCAGTTCATTGCCATTCCAGCGGCCGCGATGCCGATTGCCAGGACAATCAGACCGCGTCTGCCGCCGATGTGGGGCCAGATTGCGTTCACCATGCCCTGGACCGGCGCGACCGAAGTTCCTCTTGAACGTGTCGTGCTCATTTGTCGTTCTCCCGCGTTTGATCATTGGTGGACCGAATGAACAACCTACCGAGAGGTCACAACTAGCTAACCGGTGCCCTGGACTCCACCTCGCCGTTGGCGAGATCGGTGAGTATGGGGCAATCGGGCCGGTCGTCGCCGTGGCAACGCGCGGTCAGATCGAGCAGCGTTTCACGGATCGAGCGTAACTCGGCGATCTTCAATTCGATGGCGTCGATGTGCCTGAGCGCCAGCGCCTTCACATTGGCGCTGGCCCGCTCCTGATCGTTCCACAGCGACAACAGACCGCGCACATCGCGGACCGAAAAGCCGAGGCCTCGTGCCCGCTGGATGAAGCGAAGCACGGCGACGTCGCGCTTGGAATAGGCGCGGTAGCGGTTGGCGGCGCGTACCGGCTCATCGGTCAGGCCGATGCTCTCGTAATAGCGCATGGTCTTGGCGGAAACGCCGGTCAGCGCCGATGCGGTGCCGATGTTCATGTAAGGACTGAGTCCGAGATCGTCGGGCATGGGAGACCTCCTTCGAAGCGGAATCGAACGTCGGCAATCAGGGCGCCGAGGCCCCGGGCTGAAAATACGCCAGGGTCATAACTCGGTCTTGCCGAGCCGCAAGGCGTTGGCGATGACCGAGACCGAGCTGAGGCTCATGGCGGCGCCGGCGATCATCGGGCTCAGCAATATCCCGAAGACGGGAAACAGCACCCCCGCCGCGATCGGGATGCCGAGCGCGTTGTAGGCAAAGGCGAAGAAGAGGTTCTGGCGAATGTTCGACATCGTCGCCCTGCTCAGCCTGCGCGCCCTGACGATGCCTCTGAGATCGCCCTTGACCAGGGTGACGCCGGCGCTTTCCATGGCGACATCGGTGCCCGTACCCATGGCGATGCCGACTTCGGCCTGGGCCAGCGCCGGGGCGTCGTTCACCCCGTCCCCCGCCATCGCCACGATGCGCCCCGCCGCCTGTAGCTCCCTGATCACCTCGCTCTTGCGGTCGGGAAGGACCTCGGCCTTGACTTCCTCGATGCCAAGGCGGCGGGCGATGGCCTCGGCGGTGGCGCGGTTATCGCCGGTCAGCATGACGATGCGAAGCCCGTCCTTGCGCAGCCGCTCGATCGCCGCCGGCGTCGTTTCCTTGATCGGATCGGCGACGGCGATCAACCCGGCCGCCTGGCCGTCGAGAGCGACGAACATGACCGTGTTGCCTTCGGCGCTGAGCGCGCCGGCGCGGCCCGAGAAGCTGGCGATATCGATGCCGAGTTCGGCGAACAGCGCCGCGTTTCCAAGGGCGACGGATTTGCCGTCGACGGTGCCGGTGACGCCCATCCCGGTCAGGGACCGGAAGTCGTCGACGCCGGTGAGTTCGAGGTTGCGCTCCTCGGCGCCGCCGACGATGGCCTCGGCAAGGGCGTGTTCGCTCGCCCGCTCGAGGCTGGCCGCGAGGCGCAACAATTCGCGATCATCGACGCCGGGCGCCACTTCCAGGCGCGTGAGGCGCGGTTTGCCCTCGGTCAGCGTGCCGGTCTTGTCGATCACCAGGGTGTCGACCTTCTCGAGCACCTCCAGCGCCTCGGCGTTCTTGATCAATACGCCGATGGTGGCCCCGCGGCCGGTGCCGACCATGATCGACATCGGTGTCGCCAGGCCAAGCGCGCAGGGGCAGGCGATGATCAGCACGGCGACGGCATTGACCAGGGCATAGACCAAGGCCGGGGCCGGCCCGATCAACGCCCAGGTGATGAAGGTGATGACGGCGATGACCAGCACCGCGGGCACGAAATAGCCGGCGACCACGTCGGCCGTGCGCTGAATGGGGGCGCGGGAACGCTGCGCTTCGCTCACCATCCGCACGATCTGGCTCAACAGCGTGTCGGCGCCGACGCGCTCGGCGCGCATGATCAGGCTGCCGGCGCCGTTGATCGTCGCCCCCGTCAGCCAATCGCCGGGGGTCTTTTCCACCGGCAGGGATTCGCCGCTGACCATGGATTCGTCGAGGGAGCTCCCGCCCTCGAGCACCACCCCGTCGACCGGGACCTTCTCCCCGGGCCGCACCCTGAGGCGATCGCCCGGCATCACCCTTTCCAGCGCGATATCCTCCTCGGACCCGTCCTCGCGGATGATGCGCGCCGTCTTCGGCGCCAGGTCGAGGAGGGCGCGGATGGCGTCGGATGTCTTGCTCCGCGCGCGCAGCTCCAGCACTTGGCCGAGAAGCACCAGCGCGGTGATGACCGCCGCGGCCTCGAAGTAGACGCCGACCTCGCCGGTGGCGCCCTTGAACGCCGCCGGGAAGATGTCGGGAAAGAGGACGGCGACGGTGCTGAACAGGTAGGCGACGCCGACGCCAATGGCGATCAGGGTGAACATGTTGAGGCGGCGAAGAAGGATCGAGTTCCAGCCGCGCACGAAGAACTGCGAGCCGCCCCAAAGGACCACCGGCGTCGCCAGGAAGAACTGGACCCACGACAACGTCTGCCCGGGCACGGCTTCCTGCAAGGGCCGTCCCGGAATGAGGTCCGACATCGCCAGCAGAACGAGTGGCACCGTGAGGACGAGGGAGGCCCAGAATTTGCGCGTCATCAACACCAGCTCGGGATTCGGCGGCGCCTCCACCGCCACCGATTGGGGCTCGAGCGCCATGCCGCATTCGGGGCAGTCCCCCGGTCCGTCGCTGACGATCTCGGGGTGCATCGGGCAGGTGTAGACCGTTTTGGATCCGGCGCCCGGCACCATCACGGGCTCGAGCGCCATGCCGCAATCGGGGCAATCGCCCGGTGCGTCGTTGACGATTTCGGGGTGCATCGGACAGGTGTAGACCGTCCCGCCGCCGGCGCCGGGCAGGGTCACCGGCTCGAGCGCCATGCCGCATTCGGGGCAGTCGCCGGGCCCGGCGTTCCTCACGTCGGGGTGCATCGGACAGGTGTAGACCTCTTCGACGCCGGCGCCGAGGACCACCAAGGGATCGAGCGCCATGCCGCATTCGGGACAATCCCCCGCCCCTGCCCGGCGCACATCGGGATGCATCGGACAGCCGAAAATACCGGCGACGACGACGCCGGCCTGGTGGCCGTGACCGCCGGCGTGATCGTGGTGCCCGCGGCCGGCGCCATGACCGGCGTCATCCTGATGATCGTCGCTCTGATCGGCGTGGCCGTGCTGTTGGTGACAAGGGTGCCCTTGATCCGCACTCTCACCCGGGTGCTGATCGCCCGATGCTTTCTCGTTCATGTTCGAGGTCCTAAACGGCGGCCAGGAGAGGAGGCCGCGAGCGAAGTGGGAACCGGTTTGATGAATCTCAATATCCCATATGAGGCTTCTAGTTGCTGGAAGGTCAAGGTTATTCCGTCCGCTTGCCCCGCGGTCTTTCCCGGTGCCTGGCGGCGCCTCTCGCGGCCTCCTTCCTTCCCTCGCCGAGACCTGATATATAGGGTGAGTATTGGTTCCGGCTGTATCTTAGGGTCGCGTCATAAGTCACTGAAATGTTGTTATTAATCGACAATTACGATAGCTTCACCTACAACCTGCTCCACTATCTCGGCGAACTGGGGGCGGAGGTCGTGGTGAAGCGCAACGATGCGCTCGGCGCCGACGAGGCGATGGCGCTCGGGCTCGACGGACTGGTTTTCTCTCCCGGGCCGTGCGACCCCGACAAGGCGGGCATCTGCCTCGAGCTGATCGGCAAAGCGGCCGGGCGGCTGCCGATGCTGGGCGTTTGCCTCGGCCATCAGGCGATCGGCCAGGCCTTCGGCGCCAAGGTGGTGCGCGGCCCGGCGCCGATGCACGGCAAGCTCAGCGACACCTTTCACCACAATCATGACATGTTCGAGGGCATCCCCAGCCCCTTCCGGGCGACGCGTTACCATTCGCTGATCGTGGAGCGCGAGTCGCTGCCGGACTGCCTGGAGGTCACCGCCGAGACCGGCGACGGCATCGTCATGGGGCTGGCGCACCGCGAGCTGCCGATCTACGGCGTCCAGTTCCATCCCGAGAGCATCGCGTCGGAGCACGGCCACCAGGTGCTCAAGAATTTCCTCGGCCGGGCGCGGCGGGGAGGACTCGCGGCATGAGCGGAGAAGCCAACGAGTTCAAGGAACTCCTGGCTTTCGTCGCCGACGGCGGACGCATGAGCCAGGTCCAGGCCGAGGAGGCGTTCGAGATCATCATGTCGGGCGAGGCGACGCCGTCCCAGATGGGCGCTTTCCTCATGGCGCTTAGGGTCCGTGGCGAGACCGTGGACGAGATCGTCGGCGCCGCCCGGGTGATGCGGGCCAAGGCGCTCAAAATCGACGCCCCCGACGGCGCCATCGACACTTGCGGCACCGGCGGCGATGCTTCGGGCACCTTCAATATCTCCACCGGCGCCGCCCTGGTGGCGGCGGCGGCGGGCGTGCCGGTGGCCAAGCACGGCAACCGGGCGCTGTCCTCGAAATCCGGCTCGGCCGACGTGTTGGCCGCGCTCGGCGTCAACATCGACGCCGATATGGCGCTGGTGAAGGAATGCCTGTGGGAGAACAACATCGGCTTCCTCATGGCGCCGCGCCACCACAGCGCCATGCGCCATGTCGGACCGACCCGGGCCGAACTCGGCACCCGCACCATATTCAACCTGCTGGGCCCGCTGTCGAACCCGGCCGGCGCCAAGCGCCAGCTCCTCGGCGTGTTCCACCATCAATGGATCGAGCCGATCGCCGAGGTGCTGGCCAATCTCGGCGCCGAGCGGGCCTGGGTGGTGCACGGCGCCGACGGGCTGGACGAGTTGACCACCACCGGCGCATCCTACGTCGCCGAGTTGAACGACGGGCGCATCGCCACCTTCGAGGTCACGCCCGAGCAAGCGGGCCTTCCCCGCGCCAGGCCCGAGGATTTGAAGGGCGCGGACGCCGGGACCAACGCCAAGGCGATGGGCGAAATGCTCGCCGGAGAGCCCGGCCCCTTCCGCGATATCGTGCTCTATAACGCCGCCGCGGCGCTCATCGTCGCCGGCAAGGCGGAAGGCCTGAAGGCCGGTGTCGCCGCCGCCGCCGAGGCCGTCGATTCGGGCGCCGCCAAGGGCGTGCTCGACCGCCTTATCGACATCACCAACCGCCAGGCCGCCTGAGGCCAGAGATATAGATGGGCGACAAACTTGCCGAAATCTGCGCCGTGAAGCGCGACCATGTGAAGGCCTGCATGGCGCGCCGACCTCTGCGCGAGGTCATCATCGCGGCGAACGGCGCCGGCCCGCCGAGGGGATTTCACGCCGCCCTTGCCGGCGTCCGGGAGGCCGGCGGTTACGGTCTGATCGCCGAGATCAAGCGGGCCTCGCCGAGCGCCGGTCTGATCCGCCCCGATTTCGCGCCCGAAGAGCTCGCCGCCGCCTATGAGAGAGGCGGCGCGGTATGCCTTTCGGTGCTGACCGACGTTGCCTATTTTCAGGGCAGCGATGACGACCTGGTTAGCGCCCGGGGGGCGTCGGCGCTGCCGGTATTGCGCAAGGACTTCATGGTCGATCCCTATCAGATCGCCGAGGCCCGCGCCCTTGGCGCCGACTGCGTGCTGCTGATCATGGCGGCGCTCGACGACGGGATGGCGCGGGAACTTGAGACGAGCGCGCGATCGTTCGGCATGGACGTCCTGATCGAGGTCCATGACGAGGGCGAGCTTGGCCGCGCGCTGGGGCTGGGCTCAAAGCTGATCGGCATCAACAACCGCGACCTCAAGACGCTTAAGACCGACCTCGCGACCACCGAGGCGCTGGCCTCGAAGGTGCCCGGAGACCGCCTCGTGGTCAGCGAAAGCGGCCTCCATGGCGCCGGCGACCTCGCCCGCATGGCCGAGGCCGGCGTCACCTCTTTCCTCATCGGCGAATCGCTGATGCGCCAGGCCGACGTCGAAGCGGCGACGCGCGCCCTTCTCGCTCCGCCGGCTTTGGCGGCTGGCAGCGGCCGGGCACGGGCCTGATCGCGGAAAGAGCATGGCCGAACTCACCCATTTCGACGCCAAGGGCAAGAGCCGCATGGTCGACGTTTCCGACAAGGAGGTGAGCCAGCGCGTCGCCGTGGCGGCGGGCTCGGTGGTCATGGCGCCCGACACCATGAAGCTGATCACCGAAGGCGGCGTCAAGAAGGGCGACGTGCTGTCGGTGGCCCGCCTCGCCGGCATCATGGGCGCCAAGAAGACACCCGAGCTTATCCCGCTGTGCCATCCCCTGGCGCTCGATTCGGTCGAGGTGGACCTGGTCTGCGACCCCGAACGAAACGCCATCGACATCACCGCGACCTGCAAGGTGACGGGACGCACCGGGGTGGAGATGGAAGCCCTGACCGCCGTCGCCGTCGCCGCGCTCACCATCTATGACATGTGCAAGGCCGTCGACCGGGCGATGCGGATCACCGATATTCGCCTGATCCACAAGTCCGGCGGCAAGTCCGGCACCTACGACGCCCGATGACGATATCCGTAGACCAAGCCCGCGCCCGGATTACCGGCGCCTTCAGCCCCCTCGCCGCCGAGCAGGTCGGGATCGAAGGGGCGCTCGGCCGGGTGCTGGCCGAGGACCTGGCGTCGCGCCGCGGCCAGCCCCCGGTGGCGGTCTCGGCGATGGACGGCTATGCCGTGCGCGCCCGGGACGTGGCGAACGTGCCGGTGACGCTCAAGGTCATCGGCGAGGCGCCGGCGGGGGCGGAATTCAAGGGAAACATCGGCGCCGGAGAAGCGGTGCGGATCTTCACCGGCGGTCCGGTGCCCGATGGCGCCGATGCCATCGTCATCCAGGAGAACACCGACCTCGGCGCCGAAGCGGTGTCGGTGAAGGAAACCGTCGAGGCCGGCGCCTATATCCGCGAAGCCGGGCTCGACTTCAAGGAACACGACGTGCTTCTACGCCAAGGCAGGGTGCTGACGGCGCGGGATGTCGGCCTGGCGGCGGCGATGAACCGGCCCTGGCTAAGCGTGCGGCGCAAACCCCGCGTCGCCATCCTGGCGACCGGGGACGAGGTGGTGATGCCGGGCGAGCCCTTGGGCCCCAACCAGATCGCAAGCTCCAACGCGGTGGCCCTCGCCGCCTTCGTGGCCGCCGACGGCGGCGTCCCCTTCAACCTCGGCATCGCGCCGGACGACGCCGGCGCCATCGGCGCCATCGCCGAGGGAGCGCGGGGGATGGACCTCCTCATCACCACCGGCGGCGCTTCGGTCGGCGACCACGACCTGGTCAAGACGGCGCTGGACGACCACGGCTTGGAGCTCGATTTCTGGGGCATCGCCATGAAACCGGGTAAGCCCCTGATGTTCGGGCGCCTGGGCGCGACGCCGATGCTCGGCCTTCCCGGCAATCCGGTATCCGCCCTGGTCTGCGCCGTCCTGTTCGTGCGCCCGGCGCTGGCCGTCATGCTCGGCATCGATCGGGCGGAGGAAACGGTGAAGTCGGCGCGCCTCGGCAAGGACGTGGGCAAGAACGGCGCGCGGGAGGAATATATGCGCGCGACGCTGACGCAAAACGACGCGGGAGAGCAACTTGTCATTCCCTTCGATGTTCAGGACAGCTCCATGCTGGCGACCCTGGCCGGCGCCGATTGCCTGATAAAGCGTCCACCCCACGCCCCAGCCGCGAAGGCCGGAGAGCGGGTCGAAATCATCCCCCTCGCCGGCGGCATCGTCGGCATTTAGCGCACACTCCGGCCACCTTCATAAAAATTGTGGCCCACATAGTCGTCGAAGGGCGTCGCCTTCAGGGCCGATTGACGACGATTGGCGCGCCGCCCCTTTCGTTTCGGCGGTTTCTCCCGATTTTTTTTGTGTGATCTTTTGGCCACTTAATCCTTGACGGCGGGTGAGAACTAAACTAGAACATGTACAGACGTTTTGGTTTTGTTCCATATTTTGTGTTCCCACGCCGCCGGGGGGCGATATGCTGACAAAAAAGCAACACGAACTTTTACTCTACGTGAACCAGCATCTGCGCGAGAGCGGCATATCGCCTTCGTTCGATGAAATGAAGGACGCGCTCGGGCTGAAATCGAAATCGGGCATCCACCGGTTGATCACCGGGCTGGTGGAACGCGGTTTCATCCACCGCCTGCCCCACCGGGCCCGCGCGCTCGAGGTGCTGCGCATGCCGGAGGGCACGGCGGTCTCGCCATCGGGCGCTCCCGGCAACGGCTCGGGCTTCGCTCCCAACGTCATCGAGGGCCGGTTCAAGCCCGAACTGCCTGGAAGCCAGCCGGTGCCGGCCGGCGAGGTGGTGGAGCTGCCGCTTTACGGCCGCATCGCCGCCGGCACGCCGATTGAAGCGTTGCGGGACCACACCGAAACCGTGGCGCTGCCGCCGCACATGGTCAGTGGCGGCGAACATTACGCGCTCGAGGTCGAAGGTGATTCGATGATCGATGCCGGCATCCTCGACGGCGACATCGCCATCATCCGGCGTTGCGACGTGGCCGAGACCGGCGCCATCGTCGTCGCCCTGATCGATGAGAACGAGGTGACGCTGAAGCGGCTGCGCCGAAAGGGCCACTCCATCGCGCTGGAGCCCGCCAACGAGGCCTACGAGACCCGCATCTTCGGCCCCGACAGGGTGCGTCTGCAAGGCCGCCTCGTCGGCCTCCTGCGCAAGTACTAGAGCGTACCCCGATTGGCTTGACCCCTCCCGCTCCCCCCGCGGGACGTGTCCCGGTCGGCCGGCAACGCCCTGAAAGGCCCCGCCCAGGGGCCTTTCACGCTATGGCCCGCTCAGGGAACAAGATTGGCTCAAAACGAGACACAGCAGATAGAGATATACATCGGACAGCAGATCGAGCATGCGTCCGAGCGGGCCGTACTCGACCGGCTTGTCCACCTGCTCAAGCGTGATCAGCGACCGGCCATTATCCTTTCAAATTTCAGTCTGAAAGCTCGCCAGATCGATTTCGTCGTGGGCTTGGATGACCTGGCTCTGGTCGTCGAAGCAAAGGGTTGCTCTCGGCCTGTGCGCGGTGGGGAGAACGGCCCTTGGCACGTCGGGTTGGCATCGGGCGACTGGAAAGATTTTCGGAACCCTTACGTTCAGGCCCGCGATGCAGCCCTCGCAGTCAAGGATGCTATGCGCTCCTTCTTTAATGCCGACGTACAGTACCCTTCGGCAGCACTCATTTTCGTGCCCGAGATCCCGCGCGGCTCTCGGGTTTATGCGGGAGACTTCAAAGTGTCAGTGACCGGCCTGGACGGTTTGCATGCCGCGCTTCAGACGCGACAAAACGACACCTGGCCGCTCATTCAGTGGAGAGAGTTCGCCCAGCATCTTCGACTCACGCCCGTTTCCACGGTTGCAACTGCGTGTGACCCCAGCCTGGCTGGGGCTGAGGACCTCCTCAGGCGCTACACGGCAGCATTCGGCCGCACATACACGTCTGCGGAGCCGTTGATTCCCTTCGTATGCCAATCGGATGGGGAGGCGATTTCGTCCGAGGATGTCGCTCGTCTGGTTTCTGAGCAGCACGCTGACATCCTGATCCGAGGCCCCTCAGGATGCGGCAAGACACTGTTGGCGGCCCACGCCGGCCTTGAGTTCAACCGGCGTGGTGGAGTAGCCATCACCATTCCTGCCAGGAATTACACCGGCAGTCTCAAGGCCGTGCTTGATCGCGAAGCCAGTTTGTTGGGTGCCGCATCGGCCGTAAAGCTGTTAAACGCGGCGCGGAGGCGCAACCGACCAATCCTTTTTATCCTCGATGGCTATAACGAGTGCGCAGAGTCGGAACAGTCGTCACTCACCCGTGGGCTTGCTGCGCTGGCGCGAAATTATGAAGGCAGCGTCCTTATCACCTCACAGACGCCGCTGGCACGAAACGACCTACTGGCGCTCCGTGCTGTTGAGGTCTCGTCGACCAGCATGGAAACGAAGATTGCCATCGCTCTGAACGTCATAGGTGGCGATGCGCTACCAAGGGAAATCAAACCTCTGCTCGATGCAGTCAGCACTGGCCTGGAGGCTAGGCTCGTTGGCGAAGTGGGTCAGCAGCCTAGCCGCGGGAGCAGCCGGTATGCTTTGTTCGATGCGTTCGCACGGAAACGACTGGGCAACGCGGCCAACGATGGCATTCGCACCCTTACGGAGGTGGCCGCTTGGCTCTCCGACCGCATCGCATTCAGTCTGTCGATACGCGATCTCGACCGCCTCGCAGACGCTGAGCGTGTGCCACAATCGCTACTCAGACTCTTGCAGACATCAGGCTTGCTCGCATTACGTGGAGACCGGGTCAGCTTCGAACATGAAATGTTCTTCAACGCCTTTGCGGCGGAAGCGGTAGTTCGTCGCACGGCAGGTCAGTCAGAGCCGCTTCTGATTGCACTCACCACCCCACAGCATGCTGCGCGCAAGGACTTTATCATCGGAGCAATCGACGACGATCTTCTCCTCGAACAGGTATTGGAGGGAGTGACAGATAGAACGTGCGTCGCTGCGTGCCTCTCTGGAGCATGTGGCCGCCGGGCGCAGGAATGGGCCGAAGCTCGTTGCCTAAACCTGTTGGAACGACTCCGCGAGGAAGTTCGCAACATTCGATTCCGGATATACGATAAGGGCTGGTGGAACGTCGCCTTTGAGGAAGATTTCTTGACCACCTGGAGTCTGTGCGATCGAGCATTCCTCGCTGCGTTGCCGCAGTTGATCGCCGAAGGGTGCTATCTCGACGATATCCTTAACATTATCGGGATCCTGGACCAACGCATTGCTGAAGAATGGAGCCGGCTACGCCACGAAGCCAGCGAACGCTCCATTGCACTTCGAAGCGGACTTTTTGCAAACAGCTACGTCTTTCCGTTCAGCGCTACTCCTGGAATTACCCAGATCTGCTCTCACTTGCACGGCCAACTCTTTTGGACCACAAGCGATGCAGTAGCAAGGGTCATCGAAAGAAACCTGATGGGAGACGACTTGTCTCCTGGACAGCTCTACCTGATTCTGATGCTGCGTCGTGGCGCCGATATCGCGGCGTCACTCATTACTCGCGCCCTCAAGACGCGCTGGGCCAGCGCCCCCTACCATCTGCGGCTGGACTTAATAGATGCGGCTGTTGTGTGTCAGCGGGCTAATGAAGCTGATCGAACTGCTCTGATCGAGGCAATTGAAGCGCTTCCGCAACCTCAACACCCGTTCATCTCAACTGCAATCGTAGACGCGTTGCGATTCCTGGGGGGCCTCGAAACGCCCGAACAAGAGCACCAAATTGTCGTTCGCGAAGAAATCAGCCGGTGCCTTACCTGTCCGGATGACGCGGAAACCTGCGCTGCAGCCTACGGCATCTACTCCGCGCAGTTCGATCATCCCTTTTCGGGCGCTTACTGTGAGGTCGTCCCCAATCTCTCCGATGACGAGCGAAAGCAGCTCTTGATGATGGCGGCGAGAGGAGCCGATGATTCCACGTTCTTCCTGTCCCCGTTGCTCATCGAACTGGCATCATTTGGAGACCCCAAAGTCGGCGTCATTATCGGCCGCTCGACCGAATTTCCGCCTACTGACAGCTTCATGCCCCAGGACGCCATCGCCGTCTTCGTCGTCGCCCACGTCTCCCTGGGCCGCCTCGGCTGCCGCCTGCCCGATAGGCAACTCACAACTGACAACCCCTCGGCTGAGGCCTTAGCCGCTTGCGGGGCCATTCTGTATTGGTGCAATCGCGCCGACCTTGACGAGAATACAAAGCGGAACGCCTGCCATCACCCGCTGAGCATCCTGGCGCGGCATGAGCAGGGCGCCGCGCTCGATGTTATTCGGGATTGCGAGCACGCCCTCGTCGAAGGCCTGAAGCATCTTCCAGGAAAAACGCCAGTAGAGCGGTCCATTGTCGGCCGCTTTCCGGCCGAGGTGGTAGAAATCTGCCGCCATGCTCTACTCCGGCCGGCAATCCAGATAGGATACTTCCGTCATTTCTCGGATTATGACAGGCACCAGGATCTGGAATTCGCCATCAACGTCCTCGCACACCATGGGAACACCACCCACCTCACGCTTCTTCGACGTTGCGCTGGCGACCCCGCCCTCGGAATAACTGCGATTGCCGCGGTGAAGGTGGCCGAACAGCGCATGACTACCCCATGATCGATAATGCCACCTCGACACGTGTCATCGGCGCGGTGGTCGAGCCGGGAAGCGAGCCGCTCGAGACCTTAGCCCGTCGAATCGGATCGCATTACATACGAGACGGGCTTCAATAGGATATCCTGGCGCTATGGAAGAGCCGACCTTTAATGAACTCCTTGAGCGAGACTTTAGTTGGCCGAAGATAGGAAACAAACTGTTCTCACCGGGCCAACCTGCATACGGAGCGTTTCTGGCCGGCCACGCTGGCGAGCGGCTTCATCATTTGACAGAAGGATACAAGTTGGCTGCCGATCTACTCGTTGAACAGTCAGAAGCTGAGGTATGGCGAAGGCGGAAATTGGTCTACCCCATCGTTTTTTGCTATCGGCATTTTTTGGAACTTACGTTGAAAGGCATGCTCAAAGAGTATGGATCGATGGGCAGCACAACGCCGAAATGGTCCCACCACAGACTTCAAGACCTATGGAGAGATTTTCGGACGCTTCTTACAAGTCTCGACGGAGACCATCAAGACGAGCAGGGCACGGAGGCAGTTGAGCAATGCATCGCGGAGTTCGCGAAGATCGATCCGTTCTCGGAGACTTTTCGGTATCCGACTCGCCGAAAGGGACAGCCTTTTGACGTTCCCTATGAGATGATCGACTTGCTCCAGCTTCGCGACACAATGCAAGCGATAGAAAACTACTTCATGTGCGCCGATAGCATCCTCGACAGCGACATCGCCATGGCCCCGCTCCGCGCCGGGCTTGTTTTGCGCCCGTCCGACCGCTAGCGCCCGGCGCCCGGTATCTGTAACTCTACGTATAGGATCGACCGAATGGCCCGTGGTAGGTCTGGGCGTGGCGCTGACCGGCTTCCGGGAGCCCGTCCTGGGGATGTGTTTCGACGCCTAATCCCCACTGCCCTGGGCTCCCCTCTCTCCGATCAGCGCCACCCTTCCCTTCCCGACCGGTCCGATCCCCGCTCCGCGCCCGGGTCGATTTCGGTTGAGCGAATCACAAGGGTTCGAACTTGTCGCGGTCGATCTTCGCCAGGTTCTGGCCCTCGATTCGGATCAGGCGGGTCTCGCTTTCGCGCATCGGCGAGTGGAGATCGCCTTCGTTGTAGACCTTAGCCATTCCGGGCTCGAGGTTGTAGGTGCGCAGCCGTTCGACCTTGCCCGGCTTGTCGCCTTTCGGCGGTTCGACGAGCCGCCAGTCGGTCATTTCGGTCACGCCCTCCACTTGGCCATAGATCGCCCACGACGGTCCGTGGTCGTGCGGCTGGCTGCTTCTCGGGCCTTTGTAGATATGGGCGACGATGCAAAAGCCGAGATCGGCGTCTTCATAGAGGATATTGCGCGCCTTATCCGCCTCCGGCCCGAGATGGGCGGCGACGAAGGCGTCGTCGCCGAGCGCGCGTTCCAGCAACCCGCGCACCTTTTCGCGGCCCGGAGGCCCGGGAAATTCCGTCAACGCGTTTCGGCAATCGGCGGCGAATTCATCAAGCGTATAGGCCATTCCATCCCTCCCCGGTGATTTTCCTGGATCGCTACGCCCAGCATATACCACCCATTACCCGCCATACAGGCTCCACCGGCGCCAAACCTACAACACGCGGTCGAGGCCTCTCCATAACAGGGCGCCGGCGCCGACCAGCAGGATCAACTGGAAGGCGCCGTAAAACCGGCTGGTATCCGAGCGGTCGAAGAAGCGGATGCCTATCCAGGCGCCGAACCACGACGCCGGCGCCAGAAACAACGATTCGATGAGGAGCCGGAAGGAAATCAGCCCGACGAAGATGGCGATGATGAAACGCCAATAGAGGAATATGGACCCCAGCAGGATCGAGGTGCCCCGCATGAGCGCCGGCGTCGGGCAGGCAAGCTTGAGGTACACCGAATAGAAGTACATGCCGCCGCCCCCGGCCATACCGGCGATCAGGCCGCTGATGGTGGAAAGGCCGAAGGCCGTCGCCATGCCGCGGAGGTCGATCTTGCGGGCCAGGCGATCGAGCAGATGATAGCGGTCCATCACCATCACCCCGGCCAGGACGACGCCGAGGAGGACCATGAGCCAGCCCGCCTCGATCTTCTTGAAGATCAGGAGGCCGACGGCGATGGCGGCGAAGCCGGCGGCGATCATCGGTCTGGCGATCTTCCAGTCGCCGTGGCGCAGCCCGAAGGGGATCATCTGGACCTGGGCGATCACGCCGGCGCTCAGCGCCAACAGGACGGCATGGTGAGGCTCGGTCACCAGGGTGGAGAACACGACCGCGGGCGTGATCGCCCCGAAGCCGAAGGCGCCGCGGATGATGGCCGTCGCCCCGTAGATCAAGACCAGCAGGGCCACCCCGGCACCGTCGAGCCGGTGGAAGGGCACGAGATCGGGGGCAAGGAAATCGAGGGTCACGGGCGCGCGCCCCGGCTTCTCCTGGCGGTCGTCTTCATGGCTTGGGGAACTTAAGCGGTCGCCGCCCCCAAGGCACCAAGATTCTGGTCGGCCCAGGGCGCGCCCGGCGATAACCGGCGCCGGCGCCGATGGGGAACCTGCCCGTCAGTAGTAGTGCCCGTCAGTAGTAGTGAATGACGTGGCGGCTGCGTGACAGGATGTAGGAGTTGCCGTAGCGGTCGAAACACAGGGTCCCGCCGATCTTGGCCCGGCGGCCGAAGCGGTCAAAGCCGTACTTGATCACCGCCCTACAGCCGGCCGAATACCGGCTGCGGCCGTAATTGTGGCCGCCGTAGTGACGTTAGCGGACATGAGGTCCGTAGGCAAAATAGGCGAACGGAAGGGCGAGACTGAGGAAAAACCTTGTCCGCCCGTGCCGGCGCCCATGGCGAAAGCCGCCCCCGTGTCGGCCGAAACGCCCGTGGCCGAAACCGCGTCCGGACCCGAGGCGGTGACGGCTTTTGGCCTTGACGATGTGATTGCCGGCGACCGCCCGGCTGTCGGCCTTCACCGCCGCGCCGGCATGAATGGCGGCGGCGTGTCCCGGCTGGATCACGCCCAGCGTCAGGACCAAGGCGGAAATCGCCACTCCTGGTCTCATCATGGCGCCCTCCCTTCACAATCGAGTGCTCTATAGCTCAAGGAGACCCTAGCCGATCGATGCTGAACCGGTCATGAACGGCGCCGGGCAGGGCTCCGGCGATCTTCCAGTCGCCCTCACGGAGGCTGACGAGGTGCCCGTTCGGGCCGGGCCGCAAAGGTGCTAACAGGCGCCGCAACTCTCGACCGGCAGGCCGCGTTTGAGCCAGCCGGGGCCGTAGGGGCCGCCGAGCATCCCTTCCTTGATGTTCAGGACCCGGGTGAAGCCGGCCTCGGCGAGGATCCGCTGGGCGAGGGTCGAGCGGTTGCCGGTGGCACAGATGACCGCGATCGGCCTCTTGAGATCGCCGCCGAGCGCCACCTTCACCGCCTCGACGAAGCCTGGCAGGCCACCCGGATCATGGATCGTCACCCGGCGCGCGCCCTTGGGAACGCCGGTCTGGCGCCACTCCCCGGGCGAGCGCACATCGATCACCAGAATCTCACCGGCCGCGGCGCGCCGGGCCGCCGCGTCGGCGGCGATGACACCGGCCTCGCCGGCGGCGGCAAAGGTGGCCAGCGCCAGCGTGCCGATCAGCAATATAAATCCCGCCATCGGCGCGCGCCGTCGGCGCGGCGCCTTCGCCCCCCCAAGTTGCCCCGTGGTCATGGATTTCTCCCCCGATGTGTGGGATGTCCCGGCAAGGATAACGCCGATCGGCCGGCGGGTCCATCGGACCCGCCCCTTGAAGCATTAGGCTGGCCTGGCGACAAAGCCACTTCGTCCACCGGCAATATGCCGATTATCTATTCGGCGGGTACCGGCACCTATCCGCGCACCGGTGTTGCCAACTCATCGCGCAGGAATTCGCCCAGCATTCGAAACTCATCGCCGCGCCTGGTGCTCTTGCGCCATGCCAGGGTGATGCGGCGGGACGCCTTGGGGCTTGAGAACGGACGGAAATCCAACCTGAGCCCGCGCAGGATGCCGGCGTCTATCGACATTTTGGGCAGCACCGTCACACCGAGCCCGTTATCGACCATCTGCACCAGGGTATGCAGGCTGGTGGCCTGAAAACGGCCCCCGCGCACCCTTTCGCCGAACTTGCCCATGGCCAGGATCTGGTCGGTCAGACAGTTCCCTTCCTCCAGCACCAGCAGCGCATCCCGGTCCAGCCGCGCCGGCGTCATGGTTTCGAACGCGCCCATGCCATGGCCGCGCGGGAAAACGGCGAGGAAAGAATCGTCGGCGACCTCGAATGTTTCCACCTTTTCCGCCTTATACGGTAACGCCATCAACACCAGATCCAACGCGCCGCCGGCCAGTTGCCGCAGCAGGGACCCCGTCTGTTCCTCGCGCAAATACAGCCGCAGCTCGGGATAGTCCCGCCGCAGCCTGGGCAGCACCCGGGGCAACAGGAACGGTCCGATGGTGGGAATCACCCCCATCCGAAGATCGCCCGCCAGCGGCGCGCCCGCGGCCCCCGCCAGGTCGGTCAAATCGTCGACCCTGGCCACCACTTCCTTGGCCAGGCCGACCATCTCACGACCCAACGGCGTCAGCATGACGGAACGCTTGGTCCGCTCGAAAAGCGTGGCGCCGAGTACGGTCTCCAATTCCTTGATGCTGGCGCTCAACGACGACTGGGTGACCAGGCAAGCCTCCGCCGCGCGGCTGAAATGGCATCGCTCGGCCAGGCTCAGGAAATGGCGAAGCTGACGAAGGGTGGGTTCGGGCGGCATTGGACGGGTCCTTATATTAATCGTTTTAATCGATTATTATAATCATTATTACTCATTTTACAAATCATGAATACGCCCTATATTTCTCTTCACGACACCAACGCAACCGGTCGAGAGACCCCACCAAGAACCCTTTGCCACACCAAGAACCCTTTGAAGGAGAGGAAAATGAAAATGCCGACAGTCCCCAGCGTTACCTTCAAGACCCGGGTCCGCAACGACGCCATCGAAGGTCCCAACCCGTTCGAGTGGAAAGATCTGACCAGCGACGAGGTCTTCAAAGGCAAGCGGGTCGTCTTGTTCGCCTTGCCCGGCGCCTTTACGCCCACCTGCTCGACCTCTCACCTGCCGCGCTACGAAGAACTTCACGACGAATTCCGCGCCCAAGGCATCGACCGGATCGTCTGTCTGTCGGTGAACGACGCCTTCGTGATGTATCGATGGGGCGAGTCCCAGAACGCCAAAAACGTCTTCCTGCTGCCCGACGGTTCCGGTGAATTCACCCGCAAGATGGGGATGCTGGTGGACAAGTCGAACCTCGGTTTCGGGATGCGCAGCTGGCGCTACTCGATGTTGGTCGAGGACGGCGTGATGGTAAAAATGTTCATCGAAGATGGTTTCTCGGACAACTGCCCGACCGATCCCTTCGAGGTCTCCGACGCCGACACCATGCTGGGCTTCCTCAAGGAAAACCGCGAAGCCGCCTAACTTCCTGCCGCAATCGGTTTTGTGCGATCAGACCCGCGGGCAGGACGGCCCGAAGCGCTTCAATCGACGGCTCGACCGGTCGATCGCGGGGGTCCAGCATGGTGGCTTGTTCCGGAAATCTAGGTTAAGTAAATAGGCGCATTCGAACTCCCAGGAGGACACGCCAGATGCCGGACCCATCCCTTTACCAACGCCTCGGCGGGTATGACGCCATCGCCGCCGTCGCCGACGCCTTCCTGGCGCGGGTAACCGGCGATGATATACTGCGCCGCTTCTGGGATCACCGGGGCGAGGATGGGGTCGAGCGCGAGAAACAGTTGCTGATAGATTTCCTGTGCGCCTCGGCGGGCGGACCGCTCCTTTATACCGGCCGCGACATGAAGACCACGCACAAGGGCATGGGAATCGGCGAAGACGACTGGCGGCGGCTACTCGGTCACCTGAGTACGACCCTTGACAGCTTCGACGTGCCCGAGCGGGAAAAAAGCGACGTGCTGGCCTTTATAGACAGCACCAAGGCGGAGATCGTCGAGGTCCCCTAGGAGCCTGGTTTTCCATAGACCCGATTTGAGGCGCAAGGGGGTCAGCGCTTGCGTTTCCGCCGCGGCTTCCGGGCCGGCGACCAGGGGCGATTGCCCCTGACGTCGCGCACGCTTTGGGCGCGCACCCGGCCGTCCTCGAGCCACAAGGCGTAGGCGCCGTTGCGCCACAGATCGAAGCGGTCGACGACGGTGCCGGCCGACGGGCATTCGCCGCGGATGGGGATCCGGGCGATGACGACGTCGGCGATCCAGCAATCCTCGATGATTGCCGCCCGCGAGTCGACCAGCGCCACGACATGGCCGTTGGCGCGGTAGATGCAGCCGAGCCCGCCGCAGCGCAACCGGCCGCCGTCGCTGGTCTCCTCGGGCCACGGCCGGGCCGCCTTGAGCCCGGCGAGGCGCAGCCAGTTTTCGCGGTCGAAGCGGTTGCCCCGGCCTTTCGACAGCATCAGCCCGCCGTCCGCGGTCCGCGCCGCCATCAATCGCCCGTCGCCGGAGATCAATATATCCGGCGGACGCGCCAGCGGCACGGTCCCGAGCCCGGCGGCGATGACGAGGACGCCGAACAACCGCCAGCGCCGCCGCCACAGGCAAAGCCAAAGCCCACCGGCGGCCACCAGGACCAGCCCCGAGACCGGCATCGCCGGCACCAGCGTCACCGATCCCGGCCAGCCGGCGACCTCCCGGGCGATGGCGATCACCGCCTCGATCCCCCACCCCATCGGCGCCAACGCCACGCCTTCGAGGCCGAGCGGCATCAATATATATGCCACCGTCGCCCACGGCATGATCCACAGCGCCGTCACCGGCACGGCGAGAAGGTTGGCCGCCAGTCCGAAGGCGGAGAAACGGTTGAAGTGGAAGATCACGAACGGCGTCGTCGCCGACCCGGCGATGATGGTGGTCAAACCGACGCCGAGGAGATAGATCAGGGGCAGACGCCACCATCCGCCATGGGCCCGCCACCGGCCGAACGGCACGCGCACCGCTTCATAGCCCGCCACCAGCGCGATCACGGCGGCGAAGGACATCTGGAAACTGGCGCCGAGCAGGCTTTCGGGCGCGATCAGCAGAACGATCAGCGCCGCCCAAGCCACCAGGCGCATGGATATCGCCGTGCGGTCGAGCATGATGGCGGAAAGCACCATTGCCGCCATCAGGAAGGCGCGCTGGGTCGGCACCGTCGCGCCGGTCACCAGCAAATAGGCGAAGGCGCCGAGAAGGGCGCCTAACGCCGCCCATTTCTTGATCGCGAAGCGAAGCGCGATCGGCTCCAAGGCCGCGAGGATGCCGCGAATGGCGAAGAACAGCACGCCGGTGACGAGCCCGATATGTAACCCGGAGATGGCCAGGAGATGGGCCAGGCCCGAGGCCCGCATGGCCTCCATCACCTCTTCCGGAATGGCGCCGCGTATGCCGGTCATCAATGCCGCCGCCACCGCGCCGACGGTACCGCCAAGGCTTTGGGTGATGCGCCGATAGATGCCCTGGCGCAAAGTCGAGAGCCAAAGGGCGAACGAGCCCTGGTCCTTTCCCTCCGGCGCCTCGGCGTGCCTGACCCGTCCGACGGCAAAGCCGACCGCGCCGATCTCCTTGAAGAAGGCGTGACGGGGGAAATCGAAGGCGCCCGGCGCCGAGGGCGCCGGCGGCGGCATCAATATCGCGGCGATGGAAATCCAATCTCCGGGCGCCACCCGGCCCTGGCTGTCGCGCAACCTGATGCGCACCCGCCTCGGTGTTTCATCGGCGTCGAGCCGCCTCACCGCGACATCGGCGAGGGTGATCCTCGGGCCGCCCGGCTTCGGTTCGACCTTGACCACCTGTCCCGACACCATCGCCGGGCCGGTTCGGACCGCCAACACCGGGGCATCGACGGAAAGCGTCCGGTATTTGGCGCCGGTGAAACCAAGCCCGATGGCGCCAATGGCGAGGCCCACCAGCACCAGGGCCGGCCGGCGCCTAAGGCCGGCGAAGACCAAGACAAGCGCCAGGGCCATGACGGCCAGTCCCAACCACAGGGGAGGCTCGAGCTCGAGGGTGAAATAAATGGCGGTGCCGGCGCCGACGCCGACGGGCAGCCACAGCGGCCAGCGTTCGCGCTCGGCGGCCAAGGTCTCCCGGAGCCAACCGGCAAGCGCCGGAATGAGAAACGCCACGCCGGCGCGAGGGACGAAAACCCGATCAAGGCCTTGGCGATCGAAGCCGCCGACCATGGCGCGAAAACCCCTGCTGAATCCCCGTCGCGGATATGCTACACCGGGCAACGGTCGACACTTTAGCAATCCCCGGGCGCGCAGGAAACCATGACCGTCGTCACCCGCTTCGCTCCATCGCCGACCGGCATACTGCACATAGGCGGGGCGCGGACCGCTCTTTTCAACTGGCTCTATGCCCGCCATCACGGCGGCAGGTTTCTTTTGCGCCTCGAGGACACCGACAGGGCGCGTTCGACCAGGGAAGCCATCGACGCCATCATCGACGGGCTCGACTGGCTCGGGCTGGAGTGGGACGGCGATGTGGTCCATCAATCGGCGCGCGCCGGCCGCCACCGGGAAATCGCCGAGGAGCTGCTGGCCGAGGGCAAGGCGTACCGCTGTTACTGCACGCCCGAGGAGCTGGCCGAGATGCGCGCCAACGCCCGGGCCGAGGGCAAGCGGAAGCTTTACGACGGACGTTGGCGTGATCGCGACCCATCCGATGCCCCGCCCGGGGCGGCGCCGGTCATCCGTTTCCGGGCGCCCCAGGACGGCGACACCGTGATCGAAGACCTGGTCCAGGGCGAGGTCCGCGTCGCCCGCGAGACGCTCGACGATATGGTGCTTTTGCGCTCCGACGGCACGCCCACCTATATGCTGTCGGTGGTGGTGGACGACCACGACATGGAGATTTCCCATGTCATCCGCGGCGACGATCACCTGACCAATGCGTTCCGCCAAGCCGAGCTCTACCGGGCGCTGGGCTGGGCGGAGCCCCTGTTCGCCCATATCCCCCTGATTCACGGCGCCGACGGGGCCAAGCTTTCGAAACGCCACGGCGCGCTCGGCGTCGAGGCCTACCGGGAGATGGGCGTGCTGCCCGAGGCGCTTTGCAATACTCTCCTCAGGCTCGGCTGGTCCCACGGCGACGACGAGATCATCGCCCGCGAACAAGCGATCGAGTGGTTCGACCTTGCCCATGTCGGGCGCGGCGCGGCGCGCTTCGACCTCGACAAATTGATGAGCGTCAACGCCCATTACCTGCGCCGGCGCGATGACGCCACGCTCGCCGGACTGATCGCGCCGCTCCTTGCCGCCAGGCTCGGCCGCGATCTCGGCGGCGAGGAGATCGGACGCCTCGAACGAGGCATGGCCAGCCTGAAGGAACGCGCGAAGACCACCGTGGAACTTGCCGAAGTCGCGTCCTTCTATGCCGCCGACCGCCCGCTTTCGCTGAACCCGAAGGCTTTGAAGATCCTGACCGCCGAGGCACGAGAGCGGCTCGCCGCCCTTATCGGCCCACTGACGGCGATCGAGGCGTGGGACGGCGCGGCGCTGGAGGCGCTCATCCGCGCCTTCGCCGACGAGGCCGGCATCAAGCTTGGCGGGATCGCCCAACCCCTTCGCGCCGCGTTGACCGGGTCGGACGCCTCGCCCGGCATCTTCGAGGTGATGGAAGTGCTCGGTCGCGATGAATGTGTCGGGCGCCTGGCCGACGTCGCCGGCGGGCCAAACGCGTAGAACCGTGCTAGTATGGGAAATATGCAGACGCGGAATGGCGAGGCGAATTGATAAATTCGCCCGGCGGTTATATTCTATACCGCCGCCTGAAGTCGAGCCCAAACGCTTGCGCCCCTGAACGCCAGCGCCGTTCCCTGCCTCCAACTCGGGCCTGCCTCTAACTCGGGAAAGATAAAATGACCGAATCCAGGGACACCGAATCCAACCCCGAATACGTTACCCTCACCGACAGCGTGTCCAACAAAAGCGTCGATCTACCGCTCCTCAGCGGCACCGAGGGACCCAAGGTGATCGACATCCGGCGCCTCTACGCCGAGACCGGCTACTTCACCTTCGATCCCGGTTACATGGCGACGGGCAGCTGTGCCTCGAACATCACCTACATCGACGGCGATCAGGGGATACTCAGGCACCGCGGCTACTCCATCGAGGACCTGGCCGAGCACAGCGACTTCATGGAGGTGTGCCACCTGCTGTTGTTCGGCGAGCTTCCCAACCGGGCGCAAAAGGAAAAGTTCGAGCACGACATCACCTACCACACCATGGTGCATGAGCAGATCAGTTACTTCTACCGGGGGTTCCGCCGCGACGCCCATCCCATGGCCATCATGTGTGGCGTGGTCGGGGCGCTCTCCGCCTTCTATCACGACAGCACCGACATCACCGACCCCCACCAACGCATGGTGGCGTCCTATCGCTTGGTCGCGAAGATGCCGACGATCGCGGCGATGGCGTACAAATTCTCCATCGGCCAGCCCTTCATCTATCCACGCAACGATCTGAGCTATGCCGAGAATTTCCTCCACATGATGTTCGCGGTGCCCTGCGAGACCTACGAGATCAATCCGGTCGTGGCCGATGCCATGGACCGGATTTTCATTCTCCACGCCGACCACGAGCAGAACGCCTCGACCTCGACCGTGCGTCTGGCGGCGTCGTCCGGCGCCAACCCCTTCGCCTGCATCGCCGCCGGTATCGCCTCGCTTTGGGGGCCCGCCCATGGCGGCGCCAACGAAGCGGTGCTGAAAATGCTCACCGAGATCGGCCACAAGAAGAACATCCCCGCCTATCTCGATCGGGTCAAGGACAAGAGCGATCCGACCATGTTGATGGGCTTCGGACACCGGGTGTACAAGAACTACGATCCGCGCGCCGCGGTCATTCAGAAATCCTGCCACGCGGTGCTGAACGAACTGGACATCAAGGACGAGCCGCTGCTGGATCTGGCGCTGGAGCTTGAGCGGATCGCGCTCAATGACGAATATTTCGTCTCGCGCAAGCTCTTTCCGAACGTCGATTTCTACTCGGGCATCATCCTCAAGGCCATGGGCTTTCCGGTCAGCATGTTCACCGTCCTGTTCGCGGTGGCCAGGACCGTCGGCTGGATCGCCCAGTGGAACGAAATGATCGCCGATGAGAGCCAAAAGATCGGCCGGCCCAGGCAGCTTTACACCGGCGTCGGCAAACGGCCTTTCGTGCCCTTGGAGGAGCGTGGCTAGCGCGCTCTTCGTCCAGACGGTGGGCCGGCCAGACGGCGGGATATTTTTTATTTTCGCTCGATGAGCTCGATCTTGTAGCCGTCGGGATCCTCGACGAAGGCGATGACGCTGCCGCCATGCTTCATCGGTCCCGCCGGCCGCGGGATGGAAACCCCTTCGCTTTCCAGGCGCTCACAGGTTCCATGGACGTCGGCGACACCGATGGCGAGATGGCCGAAACCGGTGCCCAATTCATAGGGTTCGGTCTGGTCCCAGTTGTGGGTCAGTTCAATGACGGCGTTCTTGGCCTCGTCGCCGTAACCGACGAATGCGAGGGTGAACTTGCCGCCGGGGTAATCCTTGCGCCGCAACAAACTCATGCCGAGAAGCCGGGTGTAGAAATCGATCGAGCGGTCGAGGTCGCGCACCCGGATCATGGTATGAAGCAGGCGGCCATTCTCCAAGGCCGGCGTTTCAGTGCTCATGGCAATCTCTCCCTCGGTTCCCGGGGGGCCTCGGGCCTTCGCCCGGCCGGCGCCCCCACATAAGTTTTATCCCTTGACGTGGCGCAAGATGACCTCGGCGCCCCGTTCGCTCGGCGGACGTTGGCCGAGGCCCAGTTGGCGGAGCACATCGCGGGTGCCGTCTATTTGCGCCCGGCGCGCCTGCCCGTCCCTCAGCAAGTTGGCGACGGCGGACGCCAACAATGGCGGCGTGCAGTTCTCCTGTATATATTCCGGCACCACCTCGCGGCCGAGAATGATATTCACCACCGTCACATAAGGCACCTTCACCATCCGGCGCCCCACCCAGGCCGTCAGCGGCGAAAGCTTGTAGGCGACCACCGTCGGCACTTCCGCCAGCGCCAGTTCCAGCGTCACCGTTCCAGAAGCGTTGAGCGCCGCCGTCGAGGCCGCGAAGGCATTATATTTTTCCGCCTCCCCTTCGACCAGCGTAATCGGGATCGGCCAGCCGGCGGCGGCGGCGGCGACCTCTTCCCTGACGGTGGAGACCACCGGCACCACGCCCCTGAGACCGGGGAATTCCGGGGCCAGGCGCCGGAGCGTCTGGCCGAAAACCGGCAACAGACGCGAGACCTCGGTGCCGCGGCTGCCCGGCAGGATGGCGAGCACCGGCGCCTCCGGCGGGATGGCGTGGCGGACGCGGAAATCGGCGCCGTCGCCCTTATCGGCGCCGAACTCGACGATGGGATGGCCGATCAGGGTGCAAGGCAGTCCGACCGCCTCGAAATAGGGCGGCTCGAAGGGCAGCAATACCAAGAGGTGATCGAGAAATCGGCTGAGCATGCGCGCCCGGCGCGGCCGCCATGCCCAGACCTGTGGCGCGACGCAGTGAATAAGCGGTATCCCCGCCCCCTTGAGCGACTTGGCGACGCGAAAGGAAAAGGTCGGCACGTCGATGGTGACGACCACGTCGGGCCGCATCTCCTTGACCGCATCGGCGGAATCGCGCACCCGGCGCAACACCCGTGGGGCATGGCGCAGCACCTCGGCCAAGCCGAACACCGAAAGATCCTCCATCGGAAAGAGGCTCTCGATGCCCTCGTGCTCCATGCCCTCGCCGCCGACGCCGGCGAAACGTACCCGGCCTCCCGTCTGCTTCTTGAGCGCCGCCATCAGCCGGGCGCCGATCTGATCTCCCGACGGTTCGCCGGCGATCAGGAAGATGAGGGGATCGGTGCCATCGGCGACCCCGTTCACTGCCCCCCCTCGATGCCGACGACGAAAAGGCCGGCGGCATCCGCGGCCTCGATCACCGCCTTGCGGTCGATCACCAGGGCGCCGCCGGCCTCGATCGCGATGCCCCGCAGACCGGCGTCGGCCACGGCGGGCACCGTCCTCGGCCCGATCGCCGGCAAATCGACGCGCCGCTCCTGCATCGGTTTCTTGACCTTGACCAGCACGCCGCCGGGTCCGTCCTGGCCCAGCGCCTGGCAACGCCGAAGCAGCGCGTCGGTCCCCTCGGCCGCCTCGACGCCAAGCACGATGCCGTGCCGCACCACCACCGCCTGGCCGACATCGAGCGCGCCAAGCGCCCGGGCGACCACCACGCCCCGGGCGATGTCGCTAAGCGCCGCCTCGTCGGGCGCGATCGCCCCGAACGGACCCGGGGTCGCCAGGATGTCGGCCAATATATCGTCGGCGCCGACGACCCTGAATCCCTCGGTCTCGAATTCCTTGATGACCGCCGATAAGAGCCCGTCGTCGCCGAGCGCCGCCTTTCCGGCCTTGGCCAGGAACTTGACCGCCCTGGCGTCGGGGCGCAGCGAGGAAAGGGGAGGCAGGGTCACCGGTCCGGCCAGGACCAACTCCTCGACACCGGCCTCATGCAGCAGTTCCATGCCCTTGCCGATGGCGCCGAGTCCCACCCATTCGTGGGATACACCCTCGACCAGCGCCTCGTCGGTCTCGTGCCTGATGGCGAGGACGAAGACCTCCCGCCCGGTGGCCCGGCACGCCTGCAGGAGATGCGCCGGCAACTCGCCGCGGCCGGCGACGATGCCGAGCTTAGGCGGCACGTTCCACTTTGGGTTGGCAGACGGAGCGCGCGGAATCGATCTGGATGAAGTTGACGATGTCCATGACGGTCGGGTGATCCCTGAACGTGGCGCTGACGTCTTCCAGACGTTCCGCCATGGTCCCTTCCTCGGCGAACAACAACCTGTAAGCCTTGCGCAATTCGTGGATGTCGTCGCGGGAAAATCCGCGGCGCTTCAGTCCCACCATGTTGAGGCCGGAAAGATGCGCCCGGTCCCCGACCACCGAGCCATAGGGAATGACGTCATGCTCCACCCCGGACATTCCGCCGACCATGGCGTGCTGGCCGATACGCACGTACTGATGGATCGCCGCCAATCCGCCGAGTACGGCGTGATCGCCGATTTCGACGTGCCCGCCTATGGTGGCGTTATTCGCCATGACCACATGATCGCCGATGGTCGAATCGTGGGCGACGTGGCAACCAACCATGAAAAGGCCGTGGCTGCCTACCTTCGTGACCATGCCTCCTCCCCGGGTGCCGGGGTTCATGGTCACATGTTCGCGAATGACGTTGTCGCCGCCGATCTCGAGCGTCGAGGGTTCGCCCTGGTACTTCAGGTCCTGGGGCTCATGACCGAGGGAAGCGAAGGGAAAAACCCGGGTGTTCGCTCCTATCCAGGTCCTGCCGGCGATGACGACGTGCGAGATCAGGGCGACGTTGTCACCAAGCCTGACGTCGGGACCGACGCAACTGAAAGGACCGATGGTGACGTTGTCCCCGAGTTCGGCCCCGGGCGCGACGACGGCGGTGGGATGAATGTCGGTCATTCCTTGTCCAGGATCATGGCGGAGTAGGTTGCCTCCGCCACGACGACGCCGTCGACCTTGGCCTCGGCGCTGAACTTCCAGACACTGCCGCGGCTGCGCATCTTGGTGACATGAACGTAGAGGCGGTCGCCAGGGACCACCGGCTTGCGGAAGCGCGCCGAACCGATCGACATGAAGTAGACGATCTTACCCTCGGCGTGGGCGCCCATGCTGTGAACCACCAGGGCGGCGGAGGTCTGGGCCATGGCCTCGATGATCAGGACGCCCGGCATCACCGGCTGGCCCGGGAAATGTCCCTGGAAATAGGGCTCGTTGACGGTGACGTTCTTGATGCCGGTGGCGCTGACATTGGCGATGATATCGACCATCCGGTCGATCATCAGGAACGGATAACGGTGAGGGAGCACTTCCATCAACCGATTGGTATCCATGTCGGTGACGGTCTCGCTCGCTACATCCATCGCCATCGGTCACTTGCCCTTTCGCTTGCTCAAACCGGCCAAGGTAACCACCTGCCGGTGCCAATCCCGGATCGGCACCGCGGGGATTCCGCCATACTGGATGCCGGCGGGAATATTCGACCTGACGCCGCTTTTGGCGGCAATCTGGGCACCCTTGCCGATGTCGACGTGCCCACTGATACCGCCCTGTCCCCCGATCACCACATTATCCCCGATTCTGGTGCTGCCGGAAATACCCACCTGGGCGACGATCACGCAACCCTTGCCTAGCTTCACGTTGTGCCCGATCTGGACCAAATTATCAATCATGCAGCCGGCGCCGATCACCGTATCCGGGCCGGCGCCCCGGTCGATGGTGGTGTTGGCGCCGATTTCCACATCGTCGTGGATGATGACGCGGCCGAGCTGGGGAACCCTGGTGTGACCCGACGCGTCGGTGGCGAAGCCGAAGCCGTCCTGGCCGACGCGCGCACCCGGATAGATCACCACCCGGCATCCGACAATACAGTGACTGAGCGAGGCCAAGGTTCCGACCGAACAATCATCGCCGAGAACGACCGCATCGCCGATGACCGCGTTGGCGCCGATACGGCATCTCTTTCCCATTTGGACGTTTGGACCGATCACCGCCCCGGCATCGACCCAGCAATCCCCGCCCAACCGCGCCGTCGGATCGATGACCGCGGTGGTCGCGATCCGGGGCTCGGGCCGCTCATCGGGGTAGAAGGCCTGGGCGACACGGGCGAAAGCGAGATACGGATTCTCCGACACCAAAAGGGCCATGCCGTTGGGCGCTTTCGATGCCCATTGGGCTTCGACGACACAGGCCCCGGCCCGGCTTTTGGCGAAGGCCCCGGTGTAACGTTTATTGTCGAGAAAGCTGACATCCTCGGGTCCCGCCTCGTCCAGCGGCGCCACGCTATTGAAAAAGGCGTCCGGGTCGGCTCCCTCGCCGATCAGCGATCCCGAAATCTCCGCCAACCGGGCAAGCGTGAAGGGCCCGCCCACCTTGAAGAACCTGGGATCCGCCATCGTTCACTCACTCGGTAGTTCCACTTTCACGGTCGGCAGCTTGGCGTCGAGGCGCTTGATGATTTCCTGCGTGACCACATATTGCGGTGACACGAACAGGAACTGCGATTTCCTGAAAACCATGTTGAACCCTTTTTCCTTGGCGAATTCGTTGACGATTTCACGCAGGGTCTGGCTCACCGTGGTCCTGGCCGTAGCGAATGCCCTTTCCACCACGCGCTTGCGGTTTTGGGAATAACGCTCGAGCCGGCCCAGCAGCCGGTCGACCTCCCCGCGGCGTTCCCGGTAGGCCTCCGGGTCGAGGAGTGTTTTCTGGCGGGAAAGCTCCTGCTGCTTGGCGCGCAACTCGGTTTCCTGGAGCGTGATCTCCTTCTTGTATGTCGCGACTTGCTTGTCGATCTGGGAACGGATGGATCGAATCGCCGCCGCTTCCCGAAACACCTTCTGTACGTTGATCACCGCTATAATCGGCTGGGCCGCCTGCTGCGCCGCCGCGACGGAAGCCATCATCGCCGACGCCAACAGGAGGACCGGAACCCACCGCGAAATTCTTTGTCCCGTCATGATCTTCAAAACCTCGTGCCAACGCTGAATCTGAAGCTTTCGGTTTCATCGAAATCCGCTTTGACGATGGCGTTCGCGAAATCCAACCGGAGGGGACCGAACGGTGTCGTGATGCCGAGACCGACGCCCACGGACACCCTGAGCCCCCCGCTGTCGGCGATACCGATACCGCTGTCATCGAGGTTACCGAGACCTCCCGCCAGGGAGAACAGGTATCCTCTGAATTCAAAATCCTTGCCGCCAAGGGGAAAACTCAACTCCGAGGTCAGGGTATATAACAGGTTGCCGCCAAGCGCGTCTTTTGTACTCACATCCCGGGGCCCGACGCCGAATCTCTTGAATCCCGGGAAACTGTCGCCGCCGAGGAAAAATCGGTCATTGATACGAACGTCCTCGCCAATGCCGAAAATGTAACCCACTTTTCCGCGAAGGCTGGCGACCCATTTTTCGCCAACCGGATAGTATTGCGCCCCGGCAATCACGGTCTTTATGAACCTGGCGTCACCGCCAAGGCCGGCGAATTCGTTCGTCAACCTCACCACATGGCCCTCTCTCGGCAGCACTCTGCTGTCGCGCCGGTCATAGGTCAAAGACTGGCCGATCGAGGAGGTGACGGTGGTGCCCTTCTGCTGTTTAACGAATACCGAGGCGTCGTCATCGATATCGGTGATCTTCGTAGAACGCAGGTTGTAACTCAAACCCTGCCGCAGATTCTCGTCGTATTCGAAGCCCGAATTCAGTCTCAGCCCGGTATTCTGCTCCTCGAAGTTGATACTGTCGCGCTTTCGCCTGAATGTCTGGAAGATATCGAAACCGGCGGAAAGGTTGCGGTCGAGGAAATACGGCTCGGTAAAGCCGAGCAGAAACTCCTGGACTTCCGTGCCGATTCTAAAGCTCAAGCGGCCCTGTTGGCCCTTACCCAGGAGATTCCGCTCGGTGAGCGAAAGCTGGCTGATGAGACCCTCGGTGCTGGAAAACCCGCCACCGATCGAAAACGTGCCGGTCGATTGTTCCTCCACCTTGACATCGATGACCACCCTGTCGTCGGCCGATCCCTCGGTCTTCTTGACCTCCACCTTCTTGAAGAATCTGAGGTTGCGCAGCCGCTGACGCGAGCGGCGGAATCTGGCGGTGTTGAAGGCATCGCCCTCGACCAGGCGGAACTCGCGTCTGAGCACCCGGTCAAAGGTTCTGAAATTGCCTTTTACATCTATGCGTTCGACGAAGACACGCGGCGCCTCGCCGATCTCGAAGGTGATTCCGACGGTGCGCTTTTCGCGATCGCGTTTAACCCGGGTTTTGATGTCGACAAAAGCGAAACCGAAATTTCCGACCGCATCGGTCAAACTGCTCACCGTCGCCTCGACCAACTTGGCGTTGTACCGCTCACCCTGTTTGATCTTCATCGCCGGCGTAAGCTTGGAGACGTCGAGTTCCTCCAGCCGGGACGAAATTTCTATCGAACCAAAACGGTACCGCTGCCCTTCCTCGAGGGTGAAAGTGACAAAGAAGTCCCTGCGGTTTCGACTCAACTCCGCCACCGCCGAGACCACCCGGAAGTCGGCGAAACCCTTATTCTGGTAAAACCGCAACAGCAGTTCGCGGTCGAAGGTCAAGAGGTCGGGATCGTAAATGCCGGCGCCGGTCAAGAAACTCAGCGTCAGATAATTCATCAAGCTGCTCTCCTGCGACTGGATGACCGACCGCAATCGGCTGTCGGTGAATCGCTTGTTGCCGATGAAGCTGATTTTGCGAATCTTGGTCGGCGGGCCCTCGTCGATTTCGAAGACAAGGTCCAGGCGATTCTGCGACAGGCGAATTATCTTGGGTTCGACCTTGGCGGCGAAACGTCCGTCGGCGCGGTAAAGCTCCACGATCCGCTTCACGTCGTTCTGCACCCGCGTACGGGAATAGACCTGGCGCGGCGCCAACTGGACCTCGCTATTGAGGGTTTCGTCGTCTATCTGATCGTTCCCCTCGAAGACCAAACGGTTGATGATCGGGTTTTCCACCACCCGAACGATAAGGACGGCACCCTCCTGGCGAATCGAAACATCGGCGAACAGGCCGGTGCCGAACAGGGATTTCAGCGAACGGTCGATCCGTTCCGGATCGAACGGGTCTCCGGCCCTGATGCTCATATAGGAGCGCACGGTTTCGGGCTCTATCCGTTGAATGCCCTCGACACGGATTTCGCGCACCGTAGGGGCGCCACCGGGCCCGGTCTGTGCCGCCGCCGGGACGGACAGGCCGGCGATCGCCAGCCAAAACGCGGCAACGCCGATCCAACGCGGCAAATTTCCTCTCCGCTGCTGATCGCCGGTCACGAGAATATCCCCTCGAAGAACTCCACGACGCCCTGGAATCTCTTGATATCCTGGTAGGTAACGAAGACGAATAGCGTCAGCACCAGCCCCAGGCCGACGCGGAAACCGTACTCCATGAACCGTTCGCTCGGCGGCTTTCCCCGCACCGCTTCGATGGCATAAAACATCAAGTGCCCGCCGTCGAGTACGGGTATCGGGAACAGATTGATAATGCCGAGATTGACCGAAAGCATCGCTATGAACCAGAAGACGTTGTACAAGCCGAATTCCGCCATCTGACCCGACATCTGGAAGATGCCGATGGGCCCACCCAGCTCTTTCGACGAACGGGTTCCCGAGATGATCTCGCCGAGCACCTTCAACAACAGCGTCGCGTAGCGATAGGTTTCCTGCCCCGCCCTCAGGGCGGCGGTGGCCGGACTATGGCGGACTAAGGCGGAACCCGCGGGCGAGACGCCGATCAAGCCGACTTCGTGGCGGTTGCCCAGGATATCGGTGATTTCCTTCAGCTTCGGTGTCACCAGCAGGGTCAACCGACGGCCGTCCCGGCGCAACCCGAGGCGCAAGGGGACCCCGGGAGAGATGCTGATGATCCGCTGAAGATCACTGAATCGCTCGATCTCTTTATCGTCGATGCTGACGATCACGTCACCGGGCTTGAGTCCCGCTTCCTCGGCCGCGCTGCCGGATTGGACGGTGCCGACATTCGGCGGCGTGACGCGTTGACCGACGGTCCCGAACAGCACCGCCCAAACGACGATGGCGAGGACGAAATTGGCCAGGGGACCGGCGCTTACGATGGCCGCCCGGCGGGCAAGACTTTTTTCCTGGAAGGAGACCGCCCGCTCCTCGGCGGTTAACTCGCGGGCGTCCTCGCCCTCGGCGCCGGGCATGGCGGTCTCGCCGAACATCTTGACGTAACCGCCAAGCGGCAACAGGCTGACTTTCCAATGGGTGCCGGCGCGGTCCGTCCAGCCGAAGAGCTCCGGTCCGAAACCGATGGAAAAGACCTCGACGCGCACGCCGCAGCGCCGGGCGACGAAGTAGTGGCCAAACTCATGGACGAAGACAATGACCGTGAGGATGAACACGAAGGCCGCCCCGTTGGTCCATAAATTCACCCAAATGAAATTCAATGTATCCATCTCAGTCGGCCGCCCTCATCGCCCGCTAACCCGCGCGGTACCCGTTCACGAACTGTTCCGCCGCGCGCCGCGCCTCGGCGTCGAGCCCGTAAACGTCGTCGAGGGTCTCGACCACGGTGTCGGGCATGGTCTCGAGGGTCTCCTCGACGACCCGCGAGATATCGAGGAAGCCGATACGCCCGGCGAGAAATCCCTCGACCGCGATTTCGTTGGCCGCGCTCAGGACCGTCGGCGCGCCGCCGCCTTTCCGCAACGCCTGCCTTGCCAGCAGCAATGTCGGGAACTGTTCGGGATCGGGTTCCTCGAAGGTCAGCGTCCCGATGCGCGCGAGATCGAGCCGTTCCGCCGGCGACGCTATGCGTTTCGGCCAGGCCAGCGCATAGGCGATCGGCGTGCGCATGTCCGGCATCCCCATCTGGGCCAGGACCGAGCCATCCTTGTAGGCCACCATGGAGTGAATGATCGACTGGGGATGGATGAGAATATCGATTTGGGGCTCGGAAACGGGAAACAGGTGAAAGGCCTCGATAAGCTCGAGGCCCTTGTTCATCATCGTCGCCGAATCGACCGAAATCTTCGCTCCCATGTCCCAGTTGGGGTGGTTGACGGCCTCCTTGGGACTCACATTCTCCAAATCCGCCCGATCGCGGTTCAGGAAAGGTCCGCCGGAAGCGGTGAGGATGATACGTTCCACGGCATCGCCATTGGCGAAATCGAACACCTGGAATATGGCGCTATGCTCCGAGTCGACGGGCAGCAGGGTGGCGCCGTTCTTCGTCACCTCCGCCATCATCAATTCGCCGGCGCAAACCAGACATTCCTTGTTCGCCAGGGCCACGGTGGCGCCCCGTCGCACCGCCGTCAACGTCGGCTCCAGCCCGGCGGCGCCGACGATCGCGGCCATGACCCAATCGGCGGGCATGGCCGCGGCCTCGACCAGCGCACCCGCGCCGGCGCCGACCTCGATACCGGTGCCGCCGAGCGCCTCCTTGAGGTCGGCGTAACGGCTCTCATCGGCGATCACGGCCATGCGCGGACGCAGCTTGCGGGACTGCTCGGCCAGTGTCTCGACATTGCGGTGAGCGGTCAGGGCCTCGATCGCGTAGCGGCCGGGATAGCGTTGGATGAGATCGATGGTATTGCATCCCACCGACCCGGTGGAGCCGAGAATGGTGACACTCCGTGCCTCCCCGTCCAGGCCGCCCGCCGTATCCTCATTGCTCAATGTCACCGCCATTGCAACAGATTCCCGCCTCCAAACTGGTACAAAATAGCGACAACGGGCGTCACCGCCAAAAGCCCGTCGAGCCGGTCAAACATACCGCCATGGCCGGGGATGAGGCCACCTGAATCTTTCACCCCGAAATGACGCTTGATCCTTGATTCCGCCAGATCCCCCGCCTGGGAGACCAGCGCCAAGGCGCCACTAAGCACGAAAAGCGACACCGGTGCCAGCAATTCCGTGGCGTAACCCGCCGCCAACCCCCACAAGCAAGCGCAGACGAGACCGCCTATCAGCCCGGCAATTGTCTTGTTGGGGCTGATACCGGGCGCCAGCTTGGGCCCGCCGATGGCCTTGCCGAAAAGAAAGGCCCCGGTGTCGGTGGCCCACACCAGGCCGAGAAGCCAGAACAGGGTCTCGCGCCCCAAGGCCGGCTCCGTACGCAGCCACATCAGGGCGAGCATCGGCAGGCCGATATACAGGGTGCCGGCCGAGAGCCAAATCGGCGACGGAAAGCGCCCAAGCCGGGCGACGACGTAGACCGCCAGCGCGCCAGCCAGGGTCCCGAGCAAGGCGGCGCCGTAATATCGAAAAGCGGCGGCGGCGATGACGGCGAGGATCGCCGCGATCAGCACGCCGGCCCACGCCGTCCCCGGCCCCCGCCCGCAGAGCCGGGCCCATTCGTGGGCCAGAAGGAGCGATACCAGGCCAATGAGGAATTCGAACGCCGGGGTGCCGTAATGAACCGCGGCGAGTACCGGCGGGATCAGGACCAGGGCCGAAACGACACGCTTTAGAAATGCGCCGGATCGGCCGTCAGCCACTGGACGCGCCGTAGCGTCTTTCACGCCGGCGAAACTCGTTAATCGCGCCCTCGAGATCGCTTTTGGTGAAATCCGGCCACAAGGTGTCGATGAACACCAATTCGGCGTAGGCCAACTGCCACAGCAGGAAATTGCTGAGCCGCTTCTCACCGCTGGTCCTTATGAACAGGTCGGGGTCGGGAATGCCCGAGGTCGCCAGATGGCCGGCAAACACCGCCTCATCGATCTCCGTGGCCCTGAGCCGGCCGGCGGCGACATCCGCCGCCAGGCTTCGCGCCGCCGCCGTGATTTCCTGGCGTCCGCCGTAATTCAAGGCGACCGTAAGGTTGAGCGCCGTATTGTCCTTGGTGTGATCTTCGGCATAAGCGATGAGGGAAACGATATCGGGCGCCAGCCGCTCGAGGTTGCCGATAATGCGGAGCCTGACGCCGTTCTTGTGCAGCTCGGCGATCTCGCTCCTGAGGTAGCGGCGCAGCAGATTCATCAAATCACTGATTTCGGAAGCCGGCCGCTTCCAGTTCTCCGACGATAGACCGAACAGCGTGAGATAGGGTATGTGCAGCTCGAAGGCGGCCTCGACCGCCCGGCGCACCGCCTCGGCGCCGCGCTTGTGGCCGGCCGTGCGGGGCAAGCCCCGGGCCGCGGCCCAGCGGCCGTTGCCGTCCATGATGATGGCGACGTGAGTGGGGGGCGGGGACTCTTCGGTGGGAAACGGAACTGCCTTCATCTGATCAAAACTGCAATATTTCTTTTTCCTTGGACGCGAAGGCGGCATCGATCCCCTTGATGAGCTCGTCGGTCATTTCCTGGATTTCCTCGCCCCAGGCGCGGTGCTCGTCCTCCGATATTTCCCCGCTCTTTTCCGACTTTTTCAAGTGGTCCATGCCGTCGCGGCGCACGTTGCGCACCGAGACCCTCGCCTGTTCGCTGTATTTGCCGGCGATCTTGACCAGCTCCAGGCGACGTTCCTCGCTCAACTCGGGGATCGGCACGCGCACGATCTGGCCGTCGCTCGAGGGGTTGAGCCCGAGGCCCGAGCCCCTGACCGCCTTCTCCACCGCCGAGACCAGCGATCTGTCCCAGACATTCACGGTCAAAAGCCGGGGTTCGGGGACGTTGACGGTCGCCACCTGGGTGATCGGCATCTCGCCGTCATAGGCCGGGACGACGACCCGGTCGAGCAGGCTTGCCGACGCCCGCCCGGTCCTCAGGCCGGCGAACTCGGACCGTAACACACTGAGCGCTCCGTCCATGCGGCGCTTCAAGTCACTGATATCCGGATCGGCCATTGTCAACCCTCTTCACTTATGACAGTGAATTTCCCTTTGCCGGAGACGACATCGACAAAGGCTCCTGGATTGTGTACCGAAAATACCAAAATCGGAATGTTATTTTCACGCGCAAGGGAGATCGCGGCGGCGTCCATGATCCGGAGATCCTTGGACAAGACATCGAGATAGGTCAGCTTTTCGAACCTTTCGGCGCCCTCGACCTTCAACGGATCGTCGCTGTAGACGCCGTCCACCTGGGTGCCCTTCAGTAACGCGTCGCACCCCATTTCCGCCGCCCGCAGCGCCGCCGCCGTGTCGGTGGTGAAAAAAGGGTTGCCGGTGCCGGCGGCGAAAATCACCACCCGGCCCTTCTCCAAATGGCGCACGGCGCGCCGGCGGATATAGGGTTCGCAGACCGACGCCATGGGTATGGCCGAAAGCACCCGGGTCGGCACGTCCAGCCGCTCCAGCGCGCTCTGCATGGCGATGGCGTTGATCACGGTCGCCAGCATGCCCATGTAATCGGCGCTGGCCCGCTCGATCTCGCCGGCGGCGCCCGAGACGCCGCGAAAAATGTTGCCGCCGCCGATGACGATGCAGAGCTCCACCCCCATGCCATGCACGGCCGACATATCGCCGGCGATGCGGTTCACGGTTTCGGGGTCGAGGCCGTAATCACGGGGCCCCATGAGGGCCTCGCCGGAAATCTTGAGTAAAACGCGCCGGCATTTGACGTCAAATGGCATGCCTACACCAACACCTCTCGATCGTCTCGGGCGGCCCTGCCCCGTGGCGGGACCCCAAGCAAGGACGCCCGTCGCTCAATCGCGCTTGACACCGTCGCCGAGGGCAAAACGGACGAAGCCCGAGAGCCTGATCTCCTCGCCGAGTTCCTTGGCCACGTCCTCGATGACCTTCGCCACCTTGGATTCGCCGTCGACGACGTAAACCTGCTCGAGCAGCGCGACCTCCTGGTAGAACTTGCGCAACCGGCCCTCGACCATCTTTTCGACGATGTCCTCGGGCTTGCCCGACGATCTGGCCTGATCGCTCAACACCGAGCGCTCGCGCGCCAGCAGATCGGGATCGAGGGTCTCGACCGATAGCGCCTGGGGGCTCGCCGCCGCCACATGCATGGCGAGCTGCTTGCCGAGCGCCGCCAGCTTGGTGGCATCGGCGGCGGACTCCAGCGCCACCAGCACGCCGATCTTGCCGAGACCGGGCGCCACGGCGTTGTGGGTATAGGTCGCCACCAAGCCGTTCTCGACCGACAACCCCTCGGCCCGGCGCAACTGGAGTTTCTCGCCGATGCTGGCGATCAGATCGGTCAGTTTCTCCTCCACCGTGCCGTCGAAGCCGGGATAGGCGGTGGCGGCGAGCGCGGCCAAATCCCCGCCCGCATCGAGCGCCAGCCCCCCAAGCGTGCTGACGAACTCCTGAAAGGTCTCGTTGCGGGCGACGAAGTCGGTCTCCGAGTTGACCTCGACGACGACGCCCCGGCCGCCGTTCGCCAGCGCGCCGACAAGCCCCTCGGCGGCGACGCGCCCGGCCTTTTTCGATGCCGTGGCGATGCCTTCGCGGCGCAGCCAGTCGACCGCCGCCTCCAGATCGCCGCCGGTCTCCGTCAGCGCCTTCTTACAGTCCATCATGCCGACGCCCATCCGTTCACGCAGTTCCTTCACCAGCGCCGCGGTGATCTCGGCCATCATTTCATCCTTCGCATCAGAAAAATAATATAACTCGTTAATATATTGCACCTATGTAACCGGACCACCCGATGGCGAGAGTGCCGGTGACGACATCAGGGTGCGTCTTTCGCCGCCGATTTCCCGGATGACTTGGCCCCGCCCGGCTTTTTTTCCGGCTTCTTGGCGTCGTCCGATCCGCTCGCTTTGGCCACCGTCTTCTTCTTATCGCCCTTCTTGTCGTCGGCCGCCCCGGAGGTTTTGACCCCGGGCTTCGCCGCCGCGCCGGTCTTCTTACGCCTCGGTTTCGCCGCCGGCTTTTCCTTCGCCGGCGCCTCGGCCTCTTCCGCCGGCGCCGGTGGCGGCGCCTCGGCCTCTTCCGCCGGTGCCGGTGGCGGCGCCTCGGCCTCTTCCGCCGGTGCCGGTGGCGGCGCCTCGGCCTCTTCCGCCGGTGCCGGTGGCGGCGCCTTGGCCTCTTCCGCCGGCGCCGGTGGCGGCGCCTTGGCCGGTTCGCTCACCGGCGCGTCGGCGGCGGGGACAGGCGAGGTCGAGGTTTCGGGTGCGGCAGGTTCGGCTCCGGCGCCCTCGGGCGCTACTTCCGCCGCGCCGCCCGGCGGCGCCTGAATGGCCGGCGCCGGGTCGGCCGCCCCGGCGGTTGCGTCGGCGGGTTTAGGCGCCGGGGTCATCTCGGCCGTGGCGGCGGCTTTCGCCTCCCCTGGCGCCGCGTCGAGCTGCTCGGCGGGCGCTTCCTCGCCCTCGCCGACGTCGATGCCGGCCGCCAGCATCTCCTTCTGGATGCCATCGAGGACCGCGTCCGCCATCAGATCGCAATAGAGGTTGATCGACCTCACCGCGTCGTCGTTTCCGGGGATCGGGTGGGTGATCCCGGCCGGGTCCGAATTGGTGTCGATCACGGCGATCACCGGAATGCCCAACTTGTTGGCTTCCGAGACGGCGATATGTTCCTTGTTGGTGTCGATGACGAACAGGATGTCGGGCAGCCCGCCCATCTCCTTGATGCCGCCAAGGGCGCGCTCGAGCTTGTCGCGTTCGCGGGTAAGGCGCAGGAGCTCCTTCTTGGTCAGCCCGAGGTTTTCCTCGTCGTCGCCGAGCTGCTCCTCCAGCTCCTTCAGGCGGCGCATGGAGACCGAGATCGTCTTCCAGTTGGTCATCATGCCGCCGAGCCAACGATGGTTGACGTAATGCTGGCCGCAGCGCTTGGCCGCCTCGGCGATCTTCTCGGTCGCCTGGCGCTTGGTGCCGACGAAAAGCACGCGCCCGCCACCGGCGACCGTGTCCCTGACCGCCGAGAGCGCCCGGTAAAGCAACGGCACGGTCTGCTGCAGATCGATGACGTGGATCTTGCGGCGCTGGCCGAAAATGAAGGGCGCCATCTTCGGGTTCCAGCGCCCGGTGCGGTGTCCGAAATGGACCCCCGCTTCCAACAGCTGGCGCATGGTAAAGGAAGGCAATGCCATAGGTCTTCTCCGGTTTCGCCGCCGCGGGATTTTGGTCCGAAATTCGGCTCATGCTTGCGCATAGGCCGGCGGACACCGGATCGGTCCTTGGGGATGTCTCCCCCTCAAGGCCGCGTTCCCGCGTGAGGATTTAATTGGGCCTGCTAGATAGCGTCCGCGCCCGCCTTTGGCAAGGGAAATCGCCGCGCCCGCTAGGCCGGGCCCGCCAACGAAAGCGGTTAGCTTTCGCGCACCTCGGCGACGCCGGGCAGGGCCAGGATGCGCCCGCGCGCCTCGGGCGAAATCGCGTAGCCGCCGGGAAGGACGATCTCGACCTCCGAACCCGGCCAGGCACCGAGCACCAGATTGACCTCGCCGCGCCCGCCGCCCGCCTTGCCGATGACTTCCTTCAGCCGATCGAGCGCCTCATCGGCGGTGAGGTAGACCGTCAGCCTTGGCGGCGCCGCCGCCGCCGCCTCGTCCAACGCCTCGATGTTCTGGGCGGTGAGACGAACGCTATCGCCCTCGCGCCTGGCGTCCACCGTCACCAGCACCGGCGCGCCCGAGTCCAGAAGCTCGCGCGAGGCCGCCAGCACCTCCGAGAACAGCGTCACCTCGAACATGCCCGACGCGTCCGACATCTGCACGAAGGCGAAACGGTTGCCGCGGGCAGACGTGCGCTCCTTCTTGGCGATCACCGTGCCGGCGAGGCGCGCGCGGGTGAGTTCGTGACCGGCGGGGCGGGACGCCAACTCGGCCCATTCGGTGACCTTCAGGCGCTCGAGCGCCTTGGCGTAGGCATCGAGGGGATGGGCCGAGAGGTAAAAGCCGATGGCCTCGAACTCGTGGCGCAATCGCTCAATGGCCGGCCAGTCGGCGACGTCGGGCAAGGGCTTGGCATGGAGCGCCAGATCGTCATCGGCGGAGAACAGGCTTTCCTGGGCGCTTCCCCGTTCGCTGGCCATGACGTTGGAATGCTGGACCAGGGCCTCGACGGCCCCGAGCGCCTGGGCGCGGTTGGGGTTGAGGCCGTCGAAGGCGCCGGCCGAAGCGAGGCTCTCCAGTTGACGCTTGTTGATGGCCTTGGAATCGCACCGCCCGGCGAAGTCGAAGAGGTCGGTGAACGGCCCGTTGTCGGCGCGCTCCTTGACCACCGCCTCCATCGCCTGGACGCCGACGTTCTTGAGCGCGCCCAGCGCATAGCGGATGGCGCGTTCGCCCGCGGGCAGGGTCTCGACTTTGAAGACGGCGGCGGAGGCGTTGATATCGGGGGGCAGGAGCCGGATCCGTAAGCGCGCGAGCTCCTGGCGGAAGGTGTTGAGCTTGTCGGTGTTGCCGAGATCGAGCGTCATCGAAGCGGCGAGGAACTCGACCGGGTAATTGGCCTTGAGATAGGCGGTCTGATAGGCGATCAGGGCGTAGGCGGCGGCATGGGACTTGTTGAAGCCGTAGCCGGCGAACTTGTAGACCTGCTCGAAAATTTGTTGGGCCGTGCCTTTGTCGACGCCCCTGGCGACGGCGCCGTCGATGAAGTGGCGCCGCTGTTCCTCCATCTCCGACTTGACCTTCTTGCCCATGGCGTAGCGCAGCACGTCGGCGGCGCCGAGGCTGTAGCCGGCCAGCACCTGGGCAATCTGCATGACCTGTTCCTGATAGATCATCACCCCGAAGGTCGGCTTGAGGATCTGTTCGAGGGACGGGTGCAGATAGTCGGGCTGCTCGTCGCCGTGTTTGCAGGCGATATAGCGCGGGATGTTGTCCATCGGACCGGGGCGGAACAGGGCGACCAGCGCGATGATGTCCTCGAAGCTGTCGGGCCTCAGCTTGCGCAACACGTCGCGCATGCCGGAGCTTTCCAGCTGGAACACCCCGATGCTCTCGCCCCGCGTCAGCATCTCGTAGGTCGGGGCGTCGTCGAGCGCCAGGCTCGAGAGATCGATCTCGACGCCGCGTTCCCCGATCAGCTCGCGGGCGCGTTCGAGCACGGTGAGGGTCTTGAGCCCCAAGAAGTCGAACTTCACCAGCCCCGCCATCTCGACATATTTCATCGAGAACTGGGTCACCGGCATGTCCGAGCGCGGGTCGCGGTAGAGCGGGATCGTCTCGTCGAGCGGCCGATCGCCGATGACGACGCCGGCGGCGTGGGTCGAGGCGTGGCGGTAGAGCCCCTCGAGCTTCTGGGCGATGTCGAGGAGCCGGGCGACGGTGGCGTCCTCGTCGCGCATCTCCTGTAACTGGGGCTCGGACGCGATGGCGTCCGCCAGACCGACGGGATTGGCCGGGTTGTTGGGCACCAGCTTGCAGATCCGGTCGACCTGACCGTAGGGCATGCCAAGGACGCGCCCGACGTCGCGCAGCGCCGCGCGGGCCTGCAGCTTTCCGAAGGTGATGATCTGGGCGACCCGGCCACGGCCGTATTTCCGCTGGACGTAGGCGATGACCTCGTCGCGCCGGTCCTGGCAGAAATCGATGTCGAAGTCCGGCATGGTCACCCGGTCGAGGTTGAGGAAACGCTCGAACAGAAGACCGAAGCGCAACGGGTCGAGATCGGTGATGGTGAGCGACCAGGCCACCACCGAGCCGGCGCCCGATCCCCTGCCCGGCCCGACCGGTATGTCGTGGCCCTTGGCCCATTTGATGAAATCGGCGACGATCAGGAAGTAGCCGGGATAGCCCATTTCGGCGATAACGCCGAGTTCGTATTCGAGGCGCTCGCGATACGGCCTCGCCGCCTTCTTGCGCTGCTCCTCAATCATCGAGGCGGTGAACACATGGCTCTCCAGGCGCCGGGCAAGCCCGTCTTCGGCCTCGCATCTCAGCGCCTCGGCCTCGGTCTGGCCGTCGGCGACCGGAAAGGCGGGCAGGATCGGGCTTCGCGGCGAGAGCTTGAAGGCGCAGCGCTTGGCCACCACCAGGGTGTTGTCGGCGGCCTCGGGCAGATCGGCGAAAAGCGCCCGCATCTCCGCCGCCGTCTTGAAGCGATGCTCGGGCGTCAGCTTGCGCCTGGCGCCATCGGCGACGTAGGCGCCCTCGGCGATGCAGATCAGCGCGTCGTGGGCCTCGAACATCCCGGCGTCGGCGAAGAAGGTCTCGCTGGTCGCCACCAGTGGCACCTCGTATTCATAGGCGAGGTCGAGAAGCCTTCCCTCGATCCGTTTCTCGACCTCCAGCCCATGGCGCGTCACCTCGACATAGAGCCGGCCCGGGAACAGCTCCTTGAGCCGGGCGAGCCTTTCGCCCGCCCCCTGGTCCTGGTCCTCGGTGAGAAGCCGGCCGATGACGCCGCTGGGCCCGCCGGTCAGCGCGATCAGCCCGTCCGAGGCGCCCTCGAAGTCGTCCAGCGCCACCCAGGGGACGCCGCCGGCCTCGGCGTCGAGATAGGACTTGCTGAGAAGCTTGATCAGATGGTGGTAGCCCACCTGGTTCTGGACCAGGACGACGAGCTTGTCGGGTTCGGGCGCGCCGCCGGGGCCGGTTAATCCGGGGCGGCGGCCGGGCTTGTCCGGGGCGATGGCAAGCTCGCAGCCGATGATCGGCTGTACCCCGGCATCGGCGCACGCCAGGGAGAACTGGAGGGCGCCGAACAGATTCCTGGTATCGGTCACCGCCACCGCCGGCATGTCGTTCGCCCGGCAGAGCGCCGCCAACTCCTCGATCTTGATCGCCCCCTCGAGCAGCGAGTAGGCCGAATGGACCCTCAAATGAACGAAATCCGCGTGCGCCATGACCCCTTACCGCTCCCCTTGGCCGGCTCCTCCCGGCCTCGGCCTATTGATTCCACAGACCCGGGCCAAGCGCAACATGTCGCTACCCGATTTTACTTATCCACAGCATTTTGTGGATAAATCGGACGGGATGGCCGCGCGCCTGTACCGCCGCTCATAGCCATGAGCCGACATCTGACCCGCATGATGTGCCCTCCAACGTTGGCTCGGTTTGCCGTCACGACCGCCTTCCGCTGGTCCCGATTGCCCGCCTCCGGCGGTACCCGCGATTCCACGGCGCTCACCCTATCGGTTGCTACGTCGAGCCCGATCCGGTAGGCTTGTTCGTCCGCGCATCCGTCCATCTGGGACGCCGGAAAGCCTCGGCAACGGGGGAAATATGATCAGAGCCGCTGGTCTCGCCATCTTGATCCTGGCCGCATGGACACCCATCACCCAGGCGGATTTCACGCAGAACATTCGACGGTGTGACTCCGATAGCACCCATCCCGACATCCGGATCGCCGCCTGTACCCGGAATATTCAGTCGGGGCGGTTTATCGGGCGAAATCTCGCCGTCGCCTTCACCAACCGGGGCCTTGCCTACAAGAGGAAAGGCCAGTGGGACAGGGCCATCGCCGATTTCAGCGAGGCCATCCGCCTAAAGTCCGACGATGGCCATATCTTCAACAACCGGGGCAATGCCTATTATTACAAAGGCCAATTGGATCGGGCCATCGAAGACTACGTTGACGCCATCCGCTTGAAACCCGATCTTGCCGTGGCCTTCAGCAACCGGGGCAATGTCTACAGAAAGCAAGGCCGATTCGACCGGGCCATCAAGGAATACGACGAGGCCATCCGCTTGAAACCCGACGATGCCCAGGTCTTCGCCGACCGGGGACTCGCCTACGAGATGAAAGGCGAACGAAGTCGAGCCCTGCGGGACTTCGAAAAGGCCCATGCCCTGGGCTTTCGTCATCCGCTGCTTTTGAAGAAACTTCGCGAGGCCGGCACCCCTCTGTGAAGGCGGCGAACCTGATCTCCCGAATGGCCGAGCTGGGTCACGAGCAGCGATCCGCAACCCCCTTAACGGTCGGTCCGCTGTCAGGGGTGATGCCGACGAAGTCGGGCGGAAAGCTGACGCCGGGTGTCGAAGGTCGGCTTGGGGCAGGAGAGCGGCCATACTGCAGGGTGGCCTCGTACGGCCGGGTATCGCCAACAACGGACGTCAAGTCTCCGCCGTTAGACATGGTTATGACGTCCGCGTCGTCACGGGATCAGTGGGCGGCACGGATCGATCGGCCAATCAGTCGGACTTGACGATGCGCGGCTTGGGAAAGCGTTTCTTCCGTTTCGCGTCTTTCACGATCGCGGCGCCCGCTTCCTCCATCAAGTGTTTACCGACCTCCTCGCGCGCGAGCTTTTCGGCGGCCATGCCCCGGAAGACCTCGGCCTGTTCGTCGCCCGCGTCGGCCGCGAGCCCGAACAGTCTGAAGGCCTCGCCCAGGTTCTGTTCGACGCCGCGCCCGAGCATGTAGAGCAGGCCGAGGGCGAAGCGGGCCTCGGTGTCGCCGGCGTCGGCGGCGATGCCCAGCAGCTCCGCCGATTTGCCCATCGCTCGGCCGACGGCCAGCGCCATGGTTTGATCGGAATCCGTAATGAGTCGTCTCCCGTGCTGGCTCCTGTTGGCCTTACCGACCATCGGTTCCCCATCCGCCCCGAGCCCGCCTGTGCGGCCGGAGCCGCTTCGGCGTGGCGAAGGCCCGCCGGAACCAACATCGACGGGACAAACAAGGGAGGATCACCGGTCCGGGCAGGAGTGAGGTGACCGCCCGTCAACGCTTCGAAACGGCGATCCCCGCCATTTATACACCAAGGTTGGTTAAGAGCTTGCTAACCCGGATATTTCATGAAGGGAACGGAATTTGCGGCGAGCAATGTTTGTCCAAGGCGGTGTGCGAAGCCGAAAGTCATAGCATCGCTATGGCTTGAGGTTTGGTGCGCCGATTTGGACAAACAGGGCCGTCGCAAAACCGTTCAGCGGACGAGGGTACAAAACGCCCCTTTTTCGAATAACGAGCCAAGCCATTGAAGTAAAACACTAACACACCCCGAGGGAGCGCCTTCATGAAATATTCGGGCCAACACATTCGGGCTCTGTTTCACCCTTCGCGCGGCCGGCCCGGGCATCCGTCGTCGGTCACTCGCGATCATTGGCCGGCGGCGCTCCAGAACCAGCGTCAACCCGCGTTACGGGAAAACGCCCTAAACCAGGACGCCGTCCTTGAGGGCGACGGTGCGGTCCATGCGCTGGGCAAGCTCGGGATTGTGGGTGGCGATGAGGGCGGCGCTCGAGGTCGCGCGCAGCACCTTGACGAGTTCCTCGAACACCTGATCGGCGGTCTCCCGGTCGAGGTTGCCGGTCGGCTCGTCGGCCAACAGCACCGCCGGGGCGTTGGCGAGCGCCCGGGAGATGGCGACGCGCTGCTGCTCGCCGCCCGAAAGCCTTGCCGGACGGTGGGAGGCGCGTTCCGACAGCCCGACCATGGCCAGCAGTTCGCTCGCCCTATCGGTGGCCTCGGCGCGGCCGACGCCGGCGATCAATTGGGGCAGCATGACGTTCTCGAGCGCCGAGAACTCCGCCAACAGGTGATGGAACTGGTAGACGAAACCGAGGCGGGAGCGGCGAAGCCCGGTCCTCTTGTCATCGTTGAGCCCTCCGCAGGCGAGGCCGTCGAGCCACACCTCGCCGCCGTCGGGATGCTCCAGGAGCCCGGCGATGTGCAGCAGCGTCGACTTGCCGGCGCCCGACGGCCCCATCAGCGCGACGATCTCTCCGGCCTCGACGGCCAGCGAGGCGCCCCTCAGCACCCTGAGCTCGACCGGGCCCTGGACGAAGGTGCGCTCGACTTTATCGAGCCTGAGCGGCGCCGTCTCATTCATCGCGCCCTCATTCATAGCGCCCTCATTCATAGCGCAGGGCCTCGACCGGATCGAGCGAGGCCGCCCGCAAGGAAGGATAGATCGTCGCCAGGAAGGAGAGCGCCAGCGCCGTCAGCACCACCACCGCCACGTCCGCCCCATCGAGCCTCGAGGTCAGACGGGCGAAGAATTCGGCCTCGCCCGAATAGCCGCCGCCCAAACCGAGCGCCGCGATCGCCCCGCCGAGATCCTCGACGCGCGCCGCCACCGACAGGCCGACAAGGGTGCCGATGGCGGTGCCGAGGACGCCGACGGAAGCGCCGCTAAAGATGAAGATGCGAAGGATCATCCCCCGGGTCGCGCCCATGGTCCGCAGGATGGCGATGTCGCGGCCCTTGTCCTTCACCAGCATCACCATGCTGGCGATGATGTTGAGCGCCGCGACGAGGACGATCAGGGAGACGATGATGAAGGTGGCGATGCGCTCGACCTCGAGCGCCACCAGCAAGGTCGCGTTCACCTGACGCCAATCGCGGACCTTGAAACCGCCGCCGGCGAGGCGGGCGATTCCGGCGGTCCAGGCCTCGACCCGCGCCGGATCGGCGACCTCGACCTCGAGCGCGCTGACCCGGCCGGGCAGGCCGAACATGCGCTGGGCCGCGGCCAGCGGCATCAACAGCAAAGATTCACCCCTCGGTCCGGCGGCGGCTTCGAGGAGGGCGCCGATGCGAAAACGACCGCGCCGCGGCGCCAGTTGGATGCCTTCCTTGCCGCCGGCCTTGCCGCCGGCGGTGGGCGTCACCAGGGTCAAGGCATCGCCCCGGACGACGCCGAGCTTGGCCGCCAGCCGTGGCGAGATGACGATCTCGGGCGCGCCTTCGCCGCCGCCGCCGTCCGGCACTTGGGCGCCGGTAAGCCGGGCGAGCTCGTCGTCGGGCAAGCCCCTGGCGATGAGGACCAAAAGCCTGCCGCGCGAGGACACCATGACCTGGCGCTCGACCACCGGACGGACGCGGACGACGCCCTCGATGGCGCCGATCTCGCCGGCCAGGGATTCGAAACCGGCGATGCCCGGCGGCCCGGCGGCCACCGTCAGATGGCCGCGAAAGCCGATCATCCGATCGACCAGTTGATCGCGGAAGCCGTTGAGCACCGCCATCACCACGAGCAGCGTGGCGACGCCAAGGGCGATGCCGGCGAGGCCGAGCCCGGCGATGAGGGACACCTTGCCCTCCTGGCGCCGGGGGCGCAGATAGCGCATCGCGACGACGCGCTCGAAGGTGCTAAGCACCGCCGCCCCTCCCCGGTGATTCACCCATAGCGCAAGGTCTCGACCGGATCGAGCGTTGCCGCCCGCCACGACGGATAGAGCGTCGCCAGCAGCGAGATGCCAAGCGCCATCGCCGCCACCCAGGCCACGTCCGTCCCCTGGATGCGCGCCGGCAACTCGGCCAGGAAGTAGAGCTCGGGCGAAAACAGATCGACGCCCGCGACTTTCTCGATCCAACGGCGGATGCCCTCGATATTGGACGCCAGCAATATGGCGAGGCCGACGCCGGCAGCGGTGCCGGTGACGCCGATGGCGAGGCTGTTCAACAGGAAGATCCGCATGATCATGCCCCTGCTCGCGCCCATGGTGCGCAGAATCCCGATCTCGGATCGCTTGTCCTTGACCAGCATGTTCAGCCCCGAGACGATGTTGAAGGCGGCGACCAGGATCATCAGCCCCAACACCAGCATCAGCATGTTGCGCTGCACGCGCACCTCGTCGAGGAACGGCGTATAGGCCTGGCGCCAGTCGAAGATCCGGCGGTCCGGGCCGACGACCAAGGCGATCTCGGCGCGCGCCGAAGCGAGTTCCCGGATATCGCCAAGCGCGACCTCGATGCCGGTGACGGCGCCCTTGAAACGAAAGAAGATCTGCGCCGCCTCGAGCGGCATGTAGATGAAGCTGTCGTCGTAATCGAACATGCCGATCTCGAAAGTGGCGATGACGCGATAGCGCTTCTGGCGGGCGAAGGCGCCGAACGCCGTTCGCGTCGCCTGGGGCGACACCAGGGTCACCCTATCGCCGACGCCGACGCCGAGCTTCTCGGCCAGGCGGGTACCCAGGATGACGGCGTTCTTTCCCTTGAAGCGGTCGAGCGTGCCGGCGCGGATATTGCCGGCGACGATGCTACGGTCCTTGAGATCGGCGGGGCTGAGCCCGCGCACCACCGCGCCGGCGGCGATATCCCCGCTGATGGCCATGACTCGGCCCTGGACCATGGGCGTCGCCCGGACCACCTGGCCGAGGCCGCCGATGCGTTTGGCCAGCGCGTCGAAGTCCTCGATCCGCCCGCGCTGGTCGTAGACCCTGAGGTGGCCGTTGACTTCGAGCACACGGGAAAGAAGCTCGTGGCGGAAACCGTCCATCACCGCCATGACGACGATCAGCGCGCCGACGCCAAGCGCGATCCCCAGCACCGAAAGGGCGGCGATCACCGAAATGAAGCCTTCCTGGCGGCGCGCCCGCAGATAGCGCCAGGCGACGGTCCGCTCAAACGGGGAAAACATCATCGAACGACGTCACGCAGCCGCCGGCGCCGGAACCAGGCGGGCAAGCGCCGAGTCCGCCGAGTGCTCTTCCACCTCGCCGCTCTCGCGCCGCTTCAACTCGACGACGCCCTGCTTCACCCCCCGGGGCCCGACGATCAGTTGGTAGGGCAGGCCGATCAGGTCCATGGTGGCGAACTTGACGCCGGGCCGCTCGTCGCGGTCATCGTAAAGCACCTCGACGCCGGCCTGGCGCAACTTGGCGTAAAGATCGGAACAGACCCCGTCGCAGTCCTTGTCGCCGGCCCGCAGGTTGATCAGCCCGACCTTGAACGGCGCCACCGATTCCGGCCAGATCATGCCGGCATCGTCGTGGCTGGCCTCGATGATGGCGCCGGCGAGGCGCGAGATGCCGATGCCGTAGGAGCCCATTTCGACGGTGATGGACTCACCATTGGGGCCGGTGACGACGGCGCCCATGGGCGCGGAATATTTGGTCCCGAAATAGAATATGTGGCCGACCTCGATGCCCCTCGCGGCGCGGAGCCTGTCGTCGGGCAGCGGACAGGCGGCCGGATCGTGCTCGTCATCGGTCGCCGCGTACAGGGACTTCAGGGTCTCGAGGTCCGGCTGTTCCCCCTTGGCGCGCAGCTCGTCGAACTTCGCGTCGTAGAAGATCTCGCTTTCGCCGGTCTCGGCCAGTATCTGGAACTCGTGGCTCAACTCGCCGCCGATGGCGCCGGGATCGGCGCGCACCGGAATCGCCGTCAGACCCAAGCGGGAGAAGGTCCTGAGATAGGTCGCGAACATGTTGTCGTAGGACCGCTTGGCGCCGTCGAAATCGAGGTCGAAGGAGTAGTTGTCCTTCATCAGGAACTCGCGGCCCCGCATGACGCCGAAGCGCGGGCGGATCTCGTCGCGGAACTTCCACTGGATCTGGTAGAGGTTCTTCGGCAGGTCCCGGTAACTCTTGATCAGGTGCCGGAAGATGTCGGTGATCAGTTCCTCGTTGGTCGGGCCGTAGAGCATCTTGCGCTGATGGCGGTCGGTGATGCGCAGCATCTCCTTGCCGTAGCCGTCATAGCGGCCCGACTCCTCCCACAGCTCCGCCGGCTGGATCGTCGGCATGAGGATTTCCTGGCACCCGGCCGCGTCCTGCTCTTCGCGGACGATGCGGGTGATGTTCTGCAGCACCCTGAGGCCAAGCGGCAGCCAGGAATAGATGCCGGCGCTCGATTGGCGGATCATGCCGGCGCGCAGCATCAACCGGTGGGAGACGATCTGCGCTTCGGCGGGCGTCTCCTTCAGGGTCGGCAGGAAATAGGCCGATAGATGCATGGCGTCCTTGAGCGCGAAACGGTGCGGGCGGCGCCGATCGAGGATCGGCCGGGTCCTGAGCGCGGTCAGACTTTATGCAAAGGCGCAATCAATAGCAATGGCGGGCGAAACGAGCGGGGAAAACCGGGTGAAAGAGCGGACCGAGGGGTGTCCGCTACGGCCTCTAACCTGCCGGGCCCTGTTTCTGGCAGGCGGCGGCGAGGCCGTGGCTCTCCTCGCTGGTCAGGGGCTGGCCGTTGAAATAGGCCCGGCCGTCCTTCTTGACGATGACGGTGCCGATAGTGGCCTCGGGCCGGTACAAATCCGGGGTCGGCGGGATGTTGAAGCGCTTGTCGATATCGACGGTGATGGCGATCACGATCTCCTCTGGCAGCTTGATTTCGGGCGCATCGCCGAGATCGGCGGGAACGACCGGGCGGCCATCGACGTCGACACCGGACTCATAGGCGACCCCCGGTTCGGCGACATGACGGACGAGGGCGGCGCAGTCGGCCTTGGTGATGATGACGGTCGCGGCGCCGGTGGGAACGGTGAAAACCGCAAGGATGGCGAGAGTCAGCGTCAAGGCATAAAAAAATTTTGGAAACATGGATCGAATCTAATTCACCAACTTTTAACAAAGCGATAACCGCCCGGGCCTACCCTATCCCCATAAATCAGATTAACAAATCGTACCACCATATTGAATAATAAAGATATATAACCCGGCATCTAGGTCCACGCTGACACCGTCCGGCACCCGGCGGAACCCCATTCCGACCCTCCCTCCCGGTTTTCGAAGGCGATGAAAAAAAATCGAAAATATGCACAGGGCTCGTGACTCCGGCGCGGGAACCACGTACAATAATCGCCAAGTGATAAAAAAAGGCCGCACTGGCGGTTACCAATACGGCCCAAGTTCAGGGAGGAAACGCCTAGTTAGGCGAGTGCAGGAGCAAAAGCCCTGCACCGGCTCATATAGAGCCCAATTATAAAATGGCAACCCCCAATGTGGGAATTGCCATTTTTTTTTGCAAGTCTTCTTGCCACGGCGCAGCCCCGCCAAGGATCGACTTTCAGGCGCCGAATGGTTTTTTCAACGCGGGATTTTTGCGCCGCGGTCTTTCGCGGCACGAACTTTCCCCGCTCGCGCCGTCGTCGGGCAAAGCGCCGCCATTTCCATTTCGTTGGCTCCCCTTCGATATAAATCAAGTTCCGGCGGCGAAGGGCTTGCTTTGGATGTTGGCCGTTGGTGGCCGCCGCGAGTCGCGTTGGCATGGTGTGTTGGAACGGTGTATTGTCGGGGCAACCGGTACAGGGTTGGAACGACCCGTTCATTTTGGCGAGGAGAGTTTACATGACACCTGGATTTCGAGCTTTGATCGTTAGCGTGCCGCTGATGCTTTTTGTTGCCGGCTGTGGCTGGAGCAAGATCGATACGATGAAGGACATGACGCCCACGGGCAGCAAGTTCTACCAGGCGCTCTACAGCGAATACGTCAAGGTGGGCGACCGCGAGGCGAAGGAGGACGACTGGAACAACGCCGTCAAATATGCCGATCGCGCCATCAAATCGGCGTCGGGAGGGCCGGTGTATCCGGAGGCGATCGAGGCCCGTGATCTTCCCAGGAACACGGTGGGCGATCTCCTTGCCGGCCGCAATCGTCTGACCGCCGCCTTGATCCGCAGTGGCCGGAAGAAAGCGCCCAAGGACGCGGCGCACGCCCAGGTCATGTTCGATTGCTGGATGGAGGAGCAGGAAGAGAACCATCAGCCGAAGGATATCGCCAAGTGCCGCGCCGCCTTCGAGAAGTCCCTCGCCAAGGTCGAGAAAGCCCTGAAGAGAAAGAAGAAGCCCAAGGCGAAGGCCAAGGCCAAGGCCATGCCGGCGCCGGAACCCGCGCCCAAGCCGGAGAAGGCGAGCTTCATCGTCTATTTCGACTTCGACAGCGCCAAAATCACCGCCAAGGGCCGGGCGGTCATCGGTCAGGCCCTGAGTTGGAGCCAGGCCAGGGTCCCGGGGGAGATCTCCGTGATCGGACACACCGACCGCGCCGGCGCCAACGCCTATAATTCGAAGCTGTCCGAAAGACGGGCGGAGGAGGTTGCCAAAGCCTTGATCGACGGCGGTCTCGCGCTCGGATTCCTCTTCAAGACCGGGGCGTCCGGCGAGGAGGCGCCGGCGGTGGCAACGGCGGACGGCAAGCGCGAAGCACGCAATCGGCGCGTCAAGATCGACCTCGTGCAATTGGCGAGATGACGATGCACCGCGGGGCCGACCGGTCCGGCGCCAGGCTGGCCTTGTTGCTGGCGCCGGGGGTCCGTCCATTGGGCCTAAATTGCACCAGGGGCGGCCGCTAGCCGAAAGGGTTGACGTGCATCTTCGGCGGGACTAGGCGCCAGATCGAGAGGCCAACTAGGCCCGTGGCCGAACCGCCCCAACGCGAAATCGAAGCCACCGGCCCTCGTGTCGGCGGCGGGTAACGATAAAAAAAATCGGGCGGTGCGCGCAAGCGGGCGTGCGCCTTCCCGGCGTCTCAGAGAGAGGACTTATCGATGAAAAAGCTGCTCGTCGGCCTTGGCGCCGTCATCGTGTTGCTGGTCACGGCGGTCATCGCCCTGCCGGTTCTCATCCCTTCGGACACCATCAAGGAGCAAATCTCCGCCCAGGTCCGCGACGCCACCGGGCGCGAGTTGCTGATCGATGGCGAGGTAAGTTTCTCCCTGGTGCCCAATATCGAGTTCAGCGCCAGCGATATCAGCCTGTCGAACGCGGCGGGCATGACCGATGCCAAAATGCTCTCGCTCGGCGGTATCACCGTCAAGATAGGGCTGTTGCCGCTGCTCGGCCGAGAGGTGGTGATCGACACCCTCGTCATTCGCGATCCCGTCCTACATTTGGAGGTCGACAAAGAGGGACGGCCGAATTGGGCCTTCAAGCCGGCGAAGGCGGGACCATCGGGCGCTGGGGAAGAACCGGCCCAAAAGACGGCGGCATTGCCGTTCTCCGATCTTCGTCTAGGCGATGTCCGGATCGAGAATGGCCTGGTCTCATTCAACAACGCCTCGACCGGCCAAACCTTGCAGGCCAAGGGGATCGATCTGAAAGTGGCGTTGGCCGATCTCGGCAGCCCGCTTTCCCTCACCGGCCGCCTGACCCTCAATGACGAGCCCGTGACCCTCGAGCTTTCGGTGAAGACACCGAGGGACCTGCTTAGCGGCAAGAGCGCGGCCATTCAGACGGCGCTCGTCACCAAGCACCTGACCATCGGCTTCGACGCCAAGATACAGCAGCAGCCGGTGCCGGGCCTCGACGGCGCCTTCAAGCTCGACATCGCCTCGGTCGGCAGGCTGGCGGCGTGGCTCGGCCAGCCGCTGGACAAGGCACTGCCCGATCCCGGGCCGCTCAAGGTGCGCGCGACCTTCAAAGGCGACGGCGCCAAGGTGGCGCTCAAGCAAGCGACGATCGAGGGCAAGGGGCTCAAGGCCCAGGCCACCGGCAGCTTCGACGGGACCGGCAAGATCGCCAAGGTGGTGCTTAACATCGAGACCGGCGTTCTCGACATCGACCGCTATCTGCCGCCGGCGCGGGATAAGAGAGGTCAGAAGGAGATCAGGGCCGAACCGCCCAAGGGGCAGAAAAAGGCGGCCGACATGCTGGCGGCCTTATCCGATGAGCCTCTCGATTTGAGCGCGCTCAGCCAGACCGACGCCGATGTGCGGATCGCCATCGGCGGCATCAAGGTGGCGGGCTTCGAGATCGGACGCGTGGCGTTCACCACCAAACTGACGAAGGGCGTTTTGGCCGCCGAGTTGAGTGAGCTCCGTCTTTACGGCGGTAACGTCAAGGGCAAGGTGAAGCTCGACGCCTCCGGCGACGCCCTCGCGGTGGAGGCGGCGTTGACCATCGATGGCGTGAAGCCCGCCAAGCTGGCCCGCACGGCGACCGGCGGCAGGGTGGTGGTGAGCGGTACGGCGTCGGGTTCGGTGAACGCCACCGCGCGCGGCGCCAGCCCGCGGGCACTGGCGCAAAGTCTCCGCGGCAAGCTCACTTTCGCGCTGGGCGGCGTCGAAATCAAGGACGCGCCGGTGGGCGCCATCACCGATATCAAGGTGGCCATCGACCTGCCGGGCCTCGAAAGTCCGCCGAGCCTGAAAGGCAGCGTCATCTACAACAAGCAACGGGTCGATCTGACCGCGTCGCTGGATTCGCTCAAGAAGGTGATGTCGGGCGGGCCGTTCGCGGCCAAGCTATCGGTGGCGACGAAGCACCTTAAGGCCGGTTACGACGGCAAGGTACTTCAACAGCCGGTGCCCGGTCTCGACGGCGCCTTCAAGCTCGACATCGCCTCGGTCGGTAAGCTGGCGGCATGGCTCGGCCAGCCGCTGGACAAGGCACGGCCCGATCCCGGACCGCTCAAGGTGCGGGCAACTTTTACCGGTGACGGCGCCAAGGTGGCGCTCAAGCAAGCGACGATCGAGGGCAAGGGGCTCAAGGCCCAGGCCACCGGCAGCTTCGACGGCTCCGGCAAGATCGCCAAGGTGGTGCTTAACATCGAGACCGGCGTTCTCGACATCGACCGCTATCTGCCGCCGGCGCGGGATCAGAAGGAGATAACCGCCGAACCGCCCAAGGGGCGGCAACCGGCGCCCGACATGCTGGCGGCCTTGTCCGATGAGCCTCTCGATTTGAGCGCGCTCAGCCAGACCGACGCCGATGTGCGGATCGCCATCGGCGGCATCAAGGTGGCGGGCTTCGAGATCGGACGCGTGGCGTTCACCACCAAATTGGCGAAGGGCGTTTTGGCCGCCGAGTTGAGTGAGCTCGGTCTTTACGGCGGTAACGTCAAGGGCAAGGTGAAGCTCGACGGCTCCGGCGATGCCCTCGCGGTGGAGGTGGCGTTGACCATCGATGGCGTGAAGCCCGCCAAGCTGGCCCGCACGGCAACCGGCGGCAAGGTGGTGGTGAGCGGTACGGCGTCGGGTTCGGTGAACGCCACCGCGCGCGGCGCCAGCCCGCGGGCACTGGCGCAAAGTCTCCGCGGCAAACTCGCCTTCGCGCTCGGCGGCGTCGAGATCAAGGACGCACCGGTGGGCGCGATCTCCGATATCAAGGTGGCCATCGACCTGCCGGGCCTCGAAAGTCCGCCGAGCCTGAAGGGTAGCGTCATCTACAACAAAGAGCGGGTCGATCTGACCGCGTCGCTGGATTCGCTCAAGAAGGTGATGTCGGGCGGACCCTTCGCGGCCAAGCTATCGGTGGCGACGAAACATCTGAAGGCCGGTTACGACGGCAAGGTACAGCAGCAGCCGGTGCCCGGTCTCGACGGCGCCTTCAAGCTCGACGTCGCCTCGGTCGGCAAGCTGGCGGCATGGCTCGGCCAGCCGCTGGACAAGGCACGGCCCGATCCCGGGCCGCTCAAGCTGCGGGCAACCTTCACCAGCGACGGCGCCAAGGTGGCGCTCAAGCAAGCGACGATCGAGGGTAAGGGACTCAAGCTCAAGGCCACCGGCAGCTTCGATGGCTCCAATCCCATTCCGCGCTTCAAATCCAATATCGAGATCATGGAAGCGAACCTGAATGCCTATTTGCCGCCGCTCGCAGCCAAGAAAAAAGCGCCGGCCAAATCCAAAACCGGGAAACAACGGCCCACCGGCTGGAGCCGGGAACCGATCGACTTTTCACCCCTGTCCAAAGCCAATGGCGACATCGACGTTAAGATCGGCACCATTCGTTATAAGGATCTGCTCATCCAAAACGGCCGCATCAGGGTTTCGATCGCCAACGGTGTTCTCACCACGTCGTTGGAGCAACTGAAGCTGGCGCAGGGGACGATCTCGGCAACAGCGAAGATCGACGCCTCGAAACCGGCCGCGAGGATCGAATATCAGGCGTCGATCACCGGTGTCGAGTCGAGGAAGTTATTGAAGACCTTCGCCGACAACGACCGGCTGAGCGGCAGGGTCGATTTCCAGACCAGGGGCAGGGCGCGGGGCCGCAACCAGAGGGAGCTGGTTGAATCCCTCAACGGGGATGGCAGGTTCAAGTTCATCGACGGCGCCATCCACGGAATCAATCTGGCGGCAACGCTTCGCAAGGCCAAGACCCTGGGGATCGGCACCTCCGGGGGTGAAGCGCAGAAGACCGATTTCGCCGAGTTGAGCGGCAGCTTCACGATCAAGAACGGGCTTTTGGAGAACCGCGATTTCAAGATGCTGGCGCCGTTGATTCGTCTCAGCGGCGCCGGTGTGGTGCCGCTGCCGCCGCAATGGGTCGATTATCTGGTGACGGCGAAGCTTGTCGCCTCCATCAAGGGCCAGGGTGGAGCTGACGCCCTTGCCGGGTTGCCGATCCCGATCAAAATCGAAGGCCCCTGGAGCAACGTCGGTTATGGCGTCGATTGGAAGAGGGTGTTCTCCCAGGCGATGTTGGATCCCGAACGCCTCAGGAATATGCCCGCGGACTTACGCGAATCGGCGAAGGGGTTCGGCGTCGATCTGCCGGCTTTCAAGATCCCCGGCACCGACTTTCTGAAGGGGCTGTTCCAGCCGAAGCAAACACAGCCGGTCGAACCAACGAAGGAACAGGAAGCCCCGCCAGCGCCCAATCCAGCGCCCGATCCATTTGCCGATCCATTGAAAGCCTTGAGGGGCTTGTTCGGCAGGTAGGCATACGCATCCCGTCTCCCATGCGCCGATCGGGCGGTTTCAAGCTCACTTGCCTGAATTCATCCACGGCGGGTTAAGGACGGCGATCTCGGCGAACACCGGGCAATCGGGATCATGGGCGCCGGGCAGATAACCGATGCTCATGAGGAACTCGGAGACGATCTCGGGTCCCATGAACCGGAAGGTGCCGCGCAACAGCTTCACCCAATCATCGGGCGCCAACGGGTGATGGCGGGCGAGCCAGGCGGCGAAGGAGCCCTCGGCGTCACGGATGGCCACCAAGCGCCGGGCGTTCTCGATCACCGCCTCGATCTTGCGGCGGTTGCGGATGATGCCAGCGTCTTGCAACAGGCGGGCGACATCGGCCTCGCCGAACGCGGCCACCGTCTCGGGGTCGAAATCGGCGAAGGCGGCGTTCAGCGCCGCCCGCTTCTTGAGCACCAACAGCCATGACAGCCCCGCCTGGTTGATCTCGAGCGCCAGGCGCTCCAGGAGGACGCGGTCGTCATCGACGGGAAAGCCGTATTCCCGGTCGTGGTGAGGCCCGTGGAAGGGATGGCCCTTGGCGGTCTCGCAATAGCTCATCTTCAGTATTCGCTCAAGAAGGTCGGAAGGAAATCACCTCGGCCGCGATCACCAGGTAGACGACGCCCCACAGCGCCCCGGAAATCAGGGTCGTGGCGGCGGCCTTGATCCCGAGGTTGGGATTTGCCGGGGCGCTCGCGGCGTGGCCTTTGCCGACCTCGTCGGGAACCTTGACGCCGATCGGCAGCATCATGAACCAAACCAGCCACCACAGGATGACGTAGACCATGACGCCCGTGAACCAGTTCATCCCGACCCCTCGTCCGCCTCCAGGCTTGCGGCGTCCAGTCAGACCCTGACCACATGCACCTCGGTCAAGGGCCTCTTGCCCCGGATCCGCTTCAAGGCGCGCCTGACGGTAAGGCGCACATTTTCCGCCACCGCCTCGTCATCGCCCCGCTTCGCTTTCGCCATCCCATCGACGGCGTCGGCGATGGCCTCGATCACCTCATCGAGCGCTTCGGCGTCCTCCTCGTCGCCCTTGGCATCGAAGATGCCGTGGACGGAAAGGCGCGGCGTCCCCATAAGCTCCCCGGCCCCGTTAAGGACGACGGTGGCGACCGCCGTGCCGTTGGTCATCATCCGCCGCCGCGCGCGCAGCACGTCGCCTTCCAGCGGCACCAGCCTGTTGCCGTCGAGCGCCAGCCGGCCGTAAGCGACCTCGGCGACCACCTCGACCTTGCCGGGCGCCAGCTTGAGGACCTCGCCGTTGGTGGCGATGACGGCGTCCGGCACCTGGCAGGCGCGGGCGAAGGCGGCATGTTCCATCAGATGCCGCGTCTCGCCGTGCATCGGCACGACGACGGGCGGGCGCACCCACTGATACATGCGCGCCAGATCGCCACGCGCCGGGTGGCCGGAGACATGGATCGGCTGATCGAGGTTGGTGACGACCTCCACGCCGCGCCCGGCAAGCTGGCTTTGCAGTCCCAGCACCGGCTTTTCGTTGCCGGGAATGATCCGCGACGAGAACAGCACCACGTCGCCCCCGCCGAGCTCGACGTTGGGATGCACCCCGGCGGCGATCCGCGTCAACGCCGCTCTCGGCTCGCCCTGGCTGCCGGTGCAGATCAACAGGACCTCTTCCGGCGGCAGGTGGCCGACATCGTGCTCGGTCAGGAACGGCGGCACGTCCTTCAAATAGCCACACTCCCGGGCCACCTCGCTGACGCGCCACAAGGAACGGCCGATGAGCGCCGCGTGCCGCCCATGGGCCGCCGCCGCGGCGGCGATGGACTCGACCCGGGCGACGTTGGAGGCGAAGCAGGCCACGGCGACCCGGTTCTCGTATCCGCCGATGAGTTCGATCAGCTTGGCGCGGACATCCGCTTCGGAGCCCGATTCGCCATCGATGAAGACGTTGGTCGAATCGCAGATCATGGCGAGAGGACCTTCGGCGCCGATCTCCTTGAGCGCGCCCTCGTCCGTCGCCTCGCCGATCAGCGGTTCCGGGTCGATCTTCCAATCGCCGGTGTGGAGCACGGTGCCGAACGGCGTCCGGATCGCCAGCGCGTTGGGTTCGGGAATGGAATGGGTGAGGGTGATAAACTCGATCGAAAAGGGCGCCAGCTCGACCCGCCCGCCGAGCGGCACCTCGCTGACGTCGACCTCGTCCTCGATACCGGCCTCGATCAGCTTGGTGCGAAGCATCCCGGCGGCGAACGGCGTGGCGTAGATCGGGCAGCGGAGCTTCGGCCAAAGATAGGGCACGGCGCCCAAATGGTCTTCGTGGGCATGGGTCAACACCAGTCCGACGAGGTCCTCGCGGCATGAGACGATGAACTCGGGGTCGGGCATATAGATATCGACGCCGGGCACCGTTTCGCCGGCGAAGGTAATGCCGAGATCGACCATCAGCCACTTGCCGGCGCAGCCATAGAGATAAAGGTTCATGCCGATCTCGCCGGCGCCGCCGAGCGGCAGATAGACCAGCCCCTCGGCCGCCGCCGCCAAGGCCCCGGAGAAACTGTCGCCGGTATCGCTCATGCCTTGGCGTTGCGGCGGTAGACCATGGCCAATCCGCGCAAGGTCAGGTCGGTATCGAGATGGTCGATGCTATCGGTCGCATCGGCGAACAGCGGCGCCAGCCCGCCGGTGGCGACGACGGTGGGCTTGGCGCCGAATTCCCCGGCGATGCGTTCGACCAGACCCTCGATCAACGCCACATAGCCCCAGTAAACCCCCGCTTCCATCGCCGGAACCGTCGCCTTGCCGATCACCGTCGCCGGTCGCTTGATGGCGACCCTCGGCAGTTTGGCCGCCGCCTGATAGAGCGCCTCGACCGAAAGGTTGACGCCGGGCGCGATCACGCCGCCACGGTAACTGCCGTCGCCGCCGATGACGTCGAACGTCGTGGCGGTGCCGAAATCGATCAGGATCAGCGGGCCGGGGTAGCGTTCGTGGGCGGCCAGCGCGCTGACCAGCCGGTCGGCGCCGACCTCGTCCGGCCGGTCGACCCGGACCTCGAGGCCGATATCGACCCCTTCCTCGCCGACCACCAGGGGCTCGCAGGCGAAGTAGCGCCGGCAGAGCTCGACCAGGGCGAACAGCGCCGCCGGGACGACGCTGGCGATGATCGCGCCGGAGACCTTAGGGTGCTTGACGTCCTCGATCGCCATCAGCTGGGTGAGCCACACGGCGTACTCATCGGCGGTCCGTTTGGTGTCGGTCGCCGCGCGCCATTCGCCGCGAAGCTCATCGCCTTCGAAAACGGCGAAGACCGTATTGGTGTTACCGCTGTCGATCGCCAGGAACATGGGCGCAATCTATCATCGATCGGCGGCGGCCGGGAGAAACACATCGCCGGCGCTGATGCGGCGGTCCTCTTTCCCGGCCCTTCGCAGGATCAGCGCGCCGGCCCCGTCGAGCCCAATGAAGATGCCCGAAAGGGTTTCGCCATCGAGGCGCACCTCGATGGTCTCGCCGATACCGGCGGCGCGGCCGAGCCAACGTTGGCGCACCCCGGTGAAGCCTTCGTCTTGCCAGCGTTGGTACCAGGGGAGGAAGGCCTGGCAGAAGCCTTCCAGCACGCGCGCGGGCCCGAGGCCTTCGGCCCCCTCGGCCACCATCGACGTCGCCGGATAATCGGTTCCCGTGGGAAAGCGGAGGACGTTGACGCCGACCCCGATCACCAGCCAATCGAGCCCGCCCTTGGACCCAAGGGAGGTTTCGAGGAGGACGCCGGCGACCTTGCGGCCGTTCAGCAACACGTCGTTGGGCCACTTGTAACGGACGGCGGCGGACGGCGGTATCAGCGGCGCGATGCCCTCGCCGATGGCGATGGCGGCGAGGAAGGCGAGCTCCGCCGCCCCCGCCGCCTCTCGGGGAGGACGGAGGATGAGGGAGAGGTAAAGGTTGCCTTCGGGCGAGGACCAGCTGCGCCCCCGCCGGCCCCGCCCCTTGGTCTGGGTCCGGGCCCAAACCAGGGTGCCCGCCCCGGCGCCCGCCGCCGCCAGGCCCACGGCTTCATCGTTGGTGCTGGTTACCCCATCGAGGGCGATGAGGTCGAAGAACGGCGCCAGGCGGGGAGTCATCCCACGAACAGGGAACTCGCGGCGGCGTCCGCGCCCTCCAGCAGCGGCGCGATGAAGGGGAAGAAGAAGACGATGAACAGGCCCGTTCCGACCAGGATCAGGGTCATCTCCCGCCCGATCGGACGGTCGAAGCGTTCGGCGGGCTCGTCGAAATACATGATCTTGACGATGCGCATGTAATAGAAGGCGGCGACGACGCTCGACAACACGCCGATCACCGCGAGGGTATACATTTCGGCGTTGATCGCCGCCCGGAAGATGAAGAACTTGCCGAAAAAGCCGGCCACCGGCGGAATCCCGGTGAGGGAGAACATGAACGCCGTCAACACCGCCGCCATCGGCGGGTTGGTCTTGCCGAGCCCGGCGAGATCGTCGATCCCTTCCAGCATCCGGCCGTGGCTGCGCATGCAAAGGATGCAGGCGAAGGTGCCGACGGTCATGAACACATAGATGGTGAGATAGATGATGAGACCGCTGATGCCTTCCTGCGTCCCCGCCGCCAGGCCGATCAGCATATAGCCGACATGGCCGATGGAACTGTAGGCCATGAGCCGCTTGATGTTGGTCTGATTGATGGCGGCGAAGGCGGCCAGCACCATCGAGGCGATGGAGATGAAGACGATGATCTGCTGCCACTGACCGATGAGGGCGCCGAAAGGATCGATCATGACGCGCACGAAAAGCGCCATGGCGGCGACCTTGGGCGCCACGGCGAAGAAGGCGGTGACCGGCGTCGGCGCGCCCTCGTAAACGTCCGGCGTCCACATGTGAAACGGCACCGCCGCCACCTTGAAGGCCAGGCCGGCGATGACGAACACCAGGCCGACGATCAGGCCGACGGGCACGGCGCCGGCGTCGAGAACCGCCGCCAGGCGATCGAAGCCGGTGGTGCCGGCGAAGCCATAGACCATGGAGGCGCCATAGAGCAGCATGCCCGATGACAGCGCGCCGAGGACGAAATATTTGAGCCCGGCCTCGGTCGAGCGGGTGGAATCGCGCCTGAAGGCGGCGATCACGTAGAGCGACAGGCTTTGCAACTCGAGACCGAGATAGAGCGAGATCAGATCGTTCGCCGAGATCATCATCATCATGCCAAGGGTGGCGAACAGGAACAGTATCGGGTACTCGAAGCGCGCGATCTTCTCGCGCTCGATATAACCAAGCGACATCACCACCGCGAAGCTCGAGCCGATGAGGACCAGCACCTTCATGAACTGGGCGAAGGCGTCGACGATGAAGATATCGCCGAAGGCGCGCTTTGTCCCCCCCAGGTCGTCGAGCACCAGGAGCAGCGTGAGGCCGAGCACCAGCACCGCGAACCAACTGATAATCCGGGTGTGGCCGTCACCCCTGAAGACGCCGAGCATGAGGAGGACCATGGTCGAAAGGGCCAGGAAAACCTCCGGCAGGGCCGGCTGGAGGGCGAGAAAATCCCAACTCAGCATGCGTCCTTCCCCCGGTTCAAGGCCGTGCCGGCCCGGTGGCGGTCTTGATGGCGTTGGCCGCCTCGTATTGGTCGATCAGGCCGATCACCGAGGCATGGATGGCGTCGAGGAACGGCGCCGGATAGATGCCGATCCACAGCACCAAGGCGACGAGGGGCGCGAACACGGCGATCTCACGTTTGTCGAGATCGACGATATCCTTCAAGTGATCGCGGATACGCCTGGCGTAGAACACGCGGCGGTAAAGCCACAGCATATAGGCCGCCCCGAGGATGACGCCGGTGGTGGCGAGAAGCGCCACCACGGTATTGACCTGATAGGCGCCGACGAGCGTCAGGAACTCGCCGACGAAACCGGACGTGCCGGGGAGCCCAATGGCCGCGAGCATGAACACCGCGAACACCACGGCAAAATTGGGCATGCGGTGGACGAGCCCGCCATAGTGCGAGATATCGCGGCTGTGCTCGCGGTCATAGAGGACGCCGACGCACAGGAACAACGCCGCGGACACGATCCCGTGGCTCAACATCTGGATGATCGCGCCCTCGATCCCCTGGACGTTGAAGGTGAAGATGCCGATGGTCACGAAGCCCATATGGGCGACGGACGAATAGGCGATCAGCTTCTTCATGTCGTCCTGGGCAAGCGCCACCAGGGAGGTATAGATGATGGCGATGACGCTGAGGGTGAAGATCAGCGGCGTGAAGTAGGCCGAGGCATACGGCAGCATCGGGATCGAGAACCTGAGATAGCCGTAGGCGCCCATCTTCAGCAAAACCGCGGCGAGGATGACCGAGCCGGCGGTCGGCGCCTCGGTGTGGGCGTCCGGCAACCAGGTGTGGAACGGCCACATCGGCACCTTGACCGCGAAGGAGGCGAAGAAGGCAAGCCACAGCCAAAGCTGCATCGTCCTCGGGAACACGTGCTCCATCAGGACCGGTACGTCGGTGGTGCCGACCTCGGCATAAATCGCCAGCAGCGCCAGCAGCAACAGCACCGAACCGGTCAGCGTATAGAGGAAGAACTTGAAGGCCGAATAGACACGCCGGGCCCCGCCCCAGATGCCGATGATCAGGAACATCGGGATCAACACGCCCTCGAAGAAGACATAGAACAGCAGGAAATCGAGGGCGCAGAACATGCCGACCATCATGGTCTCGAGCACCAGGAAGGCGATCATGTATTCCTTGACCCGGTCCTGGATCACCTTCCAGCTCGAAATGACGCAGAGCGGCGTCAGGAAGGTGGCCAGCAGCACGAAGAAGATCGAGATGCCGTCGACACCGAGGTAATAGGAGATGTTGTAGGCGGGAATCCAGTTGGCCTTCTCGACGAACTGGAAGTCCGCCGTCGAGGTGTCGAAGTTGGCCCAGATGACAAGCGACAACAGGAAGGTGATCAACGACGTCCACAACGCCGCGTAGCGGGCGTTCCGGGCGACGATTTCGGCGTCCCCCCGGATCATCAGGATGGAGCCCGCTCCCACCAGGGGCAGGAAGATGGTGAGAGACAGAAGCGGAAGGGGCCAGTCGCTCATCTCGCTCTCACCCGGCCTGCTGGAACAGATACCAACTGACCATCGCGGCGACGCCGATCAGCATGGCGAAGGCGTAGTGATAGACGTAACCCGATTGCAGCCGGCCGGCGCGCCGCGCCAATTCCCGGGTCGCCGCCGCCAGACCGTCGGGGCCGATGCCGTCGATCACCGCGCCGTCGCCGGACTTCCAGAAACCGAGCCCGATGGCGTGCGCCGGCGCCACGAAAATCCGGTCGTAGATGGCGTCGAAATACCACTTGTTGACGAGCAAGGCGTGAACGGCGCGGAAGCGTCCGGCGAGGAATCCCGGCAGCTCCGGGCGGAACATGTAGAAAATATAGGCGAGGACGATGCCGCCTACGGCCACCACCGGGGGCAGGAGCTTGACCCAGAGCGGCACGTCATGGGCGTCCGCGAGTGCCGCATGGGCCGGCAGGACCACGATGGAGTCGCGCCAGAATGCCGCCGCGCCCTCGCCGACGAAGGTATCGAAGCCGAGCGCGCCGATGACGATGGCGCCGACGGCCAGCACCACCATCGGGATCAACATGGTTTTCGGCGCCTCGTGGACATGGGCCATGACCTTTTCGTCGGCCCTAGGCTGTCCGTGGAAGGTCATCACGATGAGCCGCCAGGAATAGAACGCGGTCAGCGCGGCGACGATCACACCGATCCAGAAGGCGTACTGGCCGATCCCCGTTGCCGCCGCGAAGGCGGACTCGATGATGATGTCCTTGGAGTAGAACCCGGCGAAGAACGGGAGGCCGGCGAGCGCCAGGGAGCCTGTCCACATCAGCCCATAGGTGATGGGAATGGCCCGCCAGATACCGCCCATCTTGCGCATGTCCTGCTCATCCGACATGGCGTGAATGACCGCGCCCGAGGCCAGGAACAGGAGCGCCTTGAAGAAGGCATGGGTGACGAGATGGAAGATGGCGGCCGAGTAGGCCGAGACGCCGATGGCGAAAAACATGTAGCCGAGCTGGCTGCAGGTCGAATAGGCGATCACCCGCTTGATGTCGGTCTGGACCATGGCGACGGTGGCGGCGAAGAACGCCGTCGAGGCGCCGACGATGGCGACCACGGCAAGGGCGACGGGGGCGTATTCGAACATCGGCGAAAGGCGCACCACCATGAACACGCCGGCGGTCACCATGGTGGCGGCGTGGATCAGGGCCGAGACCGGCGTCGGCCCCTCCATGGCGTCGGGCAGCCAGGTGTGAAGACCAAGCTGGGCCGACTTGCCCATGGCGCCGAGGAACAGCAGCAGGCAGATGGTGGTCAGCGCGTCGACCTCCCAGCCGAGGAAGTTGAAGGTCTTGTCCGCCATGCCCGGGGTGGCGCCGAAGACGGTGTCGAAGCCGACCGAGTTGAACAGGAAGAACACCGCCATGATGCCGAGCGCGAAGCCGAAATCGCCCACCCGGTTGACGATGAAGGCCTTGATCGCCGCGGCGTTGGCCGCCGGGCGCTCGTACCAGAAACCGATCAGCAGATAAGACGCCAGGCCGACGCCCTCCCAGCCGAAATAAAGCTGGAGGAAATTGTTGGCCGTCACCAGGGCGAGCATGAAGAAGGTGAAGAGCGAGAGATAGCAGAAGAAGCGCGGCACCGACTTGTCGGTGGCCATATAACCGATGGAATAGACGTGGATCATGGCGGAGACGAAGCTCACCACCAGGACCATCACCGCGCTCAAGGCGTCGAACCGGAGCGCCCAGGAAACCTCGAAGGTGCCCGAATCGATCCAGGTCAGCAACTCGACGTCGCGCGGATTGTCGAGGATCGCCACTTCATAGAACATCGGAACGGCGAGCAGCGCCGACAGCAATAGCGCGCCCGAGCACACCCAGCCCGCCGCCCTGTCGCCGATCAGGCGGCCGAACAGCCCGGCGATGATGGCGCCGATCAGGGGCAGGAACACCGTGGCGGCGTACATTCGGCGCTTACCCCTTCATCACGTTGATGTCCTCGACCGCGATCGAACCGCGGTTGCGGAAATAAACGACGATGATGGCCAGGCCGATGGCGGCCTCCGCCGCCGCCACGGTGAGGACGAACAAGGCGAACACCTGGCCGACGAAATCGCCGAGATGGACCGAGAACGCCACCAGGTTGATGTTCACCGCCAGCAGCATCAGCTCGATCGACATCAGGATGACGATGACGTTCTTGCGGTTGAGGAAGATGCCGAACACGCCGAGGGTAAACAGGATGGCGGCGACGGTCAGGTAATGGGCCAGGGTGATTTCGAACATCAGATCCCCTTCCCCGTCTCGACCTTCTTGATCTCCACCGATTCGGCGCGGGTACGGCGCAACTGGTCAGGCACCTTCTGGCGGCGCACGCCCTTGCGCGTGCGCAACGTCAGCACGATGGCGCCGATCATCGCCACCAGCAGCACCAGCCCCGCCGCCTGGAAGTAATAGATGTATTTGGTGTAGAGCAGCCGGCCGAACATGCGGGTGTTGGAGATCTCGCCCAGGGCGGACATCGGCGCGGCGGCGACGGCGCCGGCGTCGGGCGCCACCGTCCAACTGGCGAAGATGAACAGGAGCTCGACCAGCAGAATGACACCGATCAGCCCGCCGATCGGCAGATATTGCAGGAAGCCCTGGCGCAACTCGACGAAATTGATGTCGAGCATCATGACGACGAACAGGAACAGCACCGCGACGGCGCCGACATAGACGATCACCAGGATCATGGCGAGGAACTCCGCCCCCAGGAGGACGAAGAGCCCGGCGGCGTTGAAGAAGGCGGCGATCAGGAAAAACACCGAATGCACCGGATTGCGGGCCGAGATCACCATCACGCCGGCGGCGATGGCGACGGTGGCGAACATATAGAAGGCCAGGGCCTGAACGATCATCGACCCTCCCTCACCGCATCGCGGCCCGGGTCAGGGAACCAAGGGTAAGGGAACCACGTCGCAAGCCCGTCCGATACATCCACCGATCCTTCATCGCCCATCAAATCCACGCTCTACCGGTAAGGGGCGTCGGCGGCAAGGTCCGCCGCGATCGCCGATTCCCACCTGTCGCCGTTGGCCAGCAGCTTCTCCTTGTTGTACAGCAGCTCTTCCCGGGTCTCGGTGGCGAACTCGTAATTCGGCCCCTCGACGATGGCGTCCACCGGACAGGATTCCTCGCACAGCCCGCAATAGATGCACTTGGTCATATCGATGTCGAAGCGGGTGGTGCGCCGCGAGCCGTCGGCGCGCGGCTCGGCCTCGATGGTTATCGCCTGGGCCGGACAGATCGCCTCGCACAGCTTGCAGGCGATGCATCTTTCCTCGCCGTTGGGATAGCGGCGTAACACGTGCTCGCCCCTGAACCGGGGGCTCAGCGGACCCTTCTCGTGGGGGTAGTTCAGCGTCACCTTGCGCCGGAACATGTAGCTAAACGTCAGCGCCATCCCCTTCAACAACTCGACGAGGAATACGGTGCGCACACCGTGGTTGAGAAAGGCCATCTATGCGCCCCCCGTCACTTCGGCACCCAGCCGGTGGCCACCAGCACGCCGGCGGTCAGGAAAACCCAGAACAGCGATAACGGCAGGAACACCTTCCAGCCCAGGCGCATCAACTGATCGTAGCGGTAGCGCGGGAAAGTGGCGCGCACCCACAGGAAGACGAACAGCACCATGGCGATCTTGGCGGCGAACCAGATCGGGCCGGGAATCCAGTTGAAGGGCGCGACGTCGATGGGCGGCAGCCAGCCGCCGAGGAAAAGGATCGTGGTCATGGCGCTCATCAGGATCATGTTGGCGTATTCGCCGAGGTAGAAGAGCGCGAACGGCATCGAGGAATATTCGACGTTGAAACCGGCCACCAACTCGGCCTCGGCTTCCGGCAGGTCGAAGGGCGTGCGGTTGGTCTCGGCCAGCCCCGAGACGAAGAAGACGACGAACATCGGCAGCAGCGGCACGGCGAACCACAAATCCTTCTGCGCGCGCACGATCTCGGTCAGGTTGAGCGAGCCGACGCACAACAGGACGGTGACGATCACGAAACCGATGGAAATCTCGTAGGACACCATCTGGGCGGCGGAACGCAGGGCGCCGAGGAAGGCGTATTTCGAGTTGCTGGCCCAACCGGCCATGATGACGCCGTAGACGCCGAGCGAGGAAACCGCGAACAGGTAAAGGATGCCGACATTGATGTCGGCCAGCACCATGCCGTCGTCGAAGGGAATCACCGCCCAGCCGATCAGGCCGAGGAGGAAGGTCACCACCGGGGCGGCGATGAACACGACCTTGTTGGCGCCGCTCGGGATCACGGTCTCCTTGAACAGAAGCTTGATCCCGTCGGCCATCGGCTGCAACAGCCCGAAGGGACCGACGACGTTCGGCCCCTTCCTCAACTGCATGCCGGCGAGCACCTTGCGCTCGGCGTAGGTGAGGTACGCCACCGAGAACAGCAGCGGCACCACGATGGCGATGATTTGGGCGACGATGATGACCGTCGGCAACATATATCCGGTCCACAGCTCAGCCATCGGTTCCGGTCTTGTCCTTGTTCGCCGAGCGGGCAAGCGCCGTGCATTCGGCCATGGTCATCGACGCCCGGGTGATCGGATCGGTCATGTAGAAGTTCTCGAGCGGATAGGCGAAGGGCGCCGGGTCCATCGGGCCTGGCGTCCCGAAGGCGCCCCACTCGGCCGGCCGGGCCTCATCGGGCGCGGCGAAAATCCGGTTGACCTCGATCATCCGGGCACGCAACGCGCCAATGTCGTCGTAGGGCAGCGTCCGGCCCAGTACGCCTGACAGCGCCCGGATGATCTTCCAGTCCTCGCGCGCCTCGCCCGGCGGGAATACCGCCAGGCGGCCGTGCTGCGCCCGCCCTTCGGTGTTGACGTAAGTCGCGTCCTTTTCGGTATAGGCGGCGCCCGGCAGGATGACGTCGGCGGCCTCGGCGCCGGCGTCGCCATGATGGCCCTGGTAGATGACGAAGGTATCGGCAAGCGCCGCCATGTCGATCTCATCGGCGCCGAGCAGATATACCGCGTCGAGCCCGCCACTGCCCGCGGCTTCGAGGATGGCGGCGACATCGAGCCCGCCTTCGCCCGGGACGAAGCCGATGTCGAGGCCGCCGACCCTGGCGGCGGCAAGGTGGAGCACGTTGAAGCCGTTCCAGCCGTCGCCGATCATGCCGGTCTCCTCGGCGATCCGGCGCGCCGTCGCCAGGACCCGGGCGCCGTCGGGCCGGGCCAAGGCGCCCTGACCGACGATCAGCATCGGATGCGCGGCGTCGTCGAGGACAGCTGCGAAGGGATGCTCGCCGGCGGCGATCTCGCCGAGGGTCTTGGGGCCGGCGCCGAGCGGTTCGGCCCGGTAGGTCAGGTCCACCTCCGGCCCGACGAAGCCGACGCTAAAGCCGCCGGCGAGATAGCGTTTGCGGAGGCGGGCGTTGATCAGCGGCGCCTCGAAGCGCGGATCGGTGCCGATCAACAGGCAGGCGTCGGCCCGCTCGATGCCGGCAATGGTGGTGTTGAAGATGTATCCGGCCCGTTCTCCGGCCTCGATCCTGGCGCCGTCCTGGCGGCAGTCGGTATGGACCGAGCCCAGCGCCGCCATCAGGTCCTTTAGCGCCAGCATGGATTCGCAATCGGCGAGATCGCCGGCGATGGCCGCGATCCTTCGCCCCGGCGCGTCCTCGAGCTGTCCGGCGATGGCGGCGAAGGCCTGGTCCCAACTTGCCTCCTCGAGCTTGCCGTCACGGCGCACATAGGGGCGGTCGAGGCGTTGGCGCCTAAGCCCGTCATAAGCGAAGCGGGTCTTGTCGGAAATCCATTCCTCGTTCACCGCCTCGTTCAGGCGGGGCAGGACGCGCATGACCTCGCCGCCCCGGGAATCGACACGGATGGCGGAACCGACGGCGTCGAGCGCGTCGATCGACTCGGTCTTGGTGAGCTCCCACGACCGGGCGGTGAAGGCATAAGGCTTCGACGTCAGCGCGCCGACCGGGCAGAGATCGATCATGTTGCCGGAAAGCTCCGAGACCAGCGCCTTCTCGATATAGGTGCCGATCTCGACGTCCTCGCCGCGCCCGGTGAGCCCGAGCTCCTCGACGCCGGCGATCTCGGTGGCGAAGCGAACGCAGCGGGTGCAGTGGATGCACCGGGTCATGAAGGTCTGGATCAGCGGCCCGAAGTCCTTTTCCTTTACCGAACGCTTGGCTTCCTCGAAGCGGGTGCGGTCGAAGCCGTAGAACAGGGCCTGATCCTGCAGATCGCACTCGCCGCCCTGGTCGCAGATGGGACAATCGAGGGGATGGTTGATGAGCAGGAACTCCATCACCCCGCGCCGCGCCTTTACCGCCATTTCCGAATCGGTGCGAATGACCATGCCCTCGGCTACCGGCATGGCGCAGGAAGCGATGGGCTTCGGTGATTTTTCCATCTCGACCAGGCACATGCGGCAATTCCCGGCGATCGACAGGCGTTCGTGATAGCAAAATCGGGGAATCTCGACGCCGGCGGTTTCGCAGGCCTGCAGGACCGTGATCCCCGGTTCGACCTCGACCTCGACGCCATCTATCGTCAGCTTCGGCACCGGCCCCCCCTCCTACGCCGCCCTTGTGCCGGCCTGGGCCGCCTTGTAGGCCTCGATGCGGCGCTCGAGCTCGGGGCGGAAATGGCGGATCAGCCCCTGGACCGGCCACGCCGCGGCATCGCCAAGGGCGCAGATGGTGTGGCCCTCGATCTCGCGGCTGACCTCGAGCAGCATATCGATTTCCTTGATCCCGGCGTTGCCCGTCACCATTCGCTCCATCACCCGCCACATCCATCCGGTACCCTCGCGGCACGGCGTGCACTGGCCGCAGCTCTCGTGTTTGTAGAACTTCGAAAGCCGGGCGATGGCGGCGACGATATCGGTGGATTTGTCCATGACGATCACCGCCGCCGTGCCGAGGCCAGATTTCACCTCCAAGAGGCTGTCGAAATCCATCAGCACCGAATCGCAGATCGACTTGGGAATGAGGGGCACCGATGAACCGCCGGGAATGACGGCGAGAAGGTTGTCCCAGCCGCCACGCACGCCGCCGGCATGCCTGTCGATGAGTTCCTTCAAGGGAATGCCCATCTCCTCCTCGACGTTGCAGGGGTCGTTCACGTGGCCCGAAATGCAGAATATCTTGGTGCCGGTGTTGTTGGGCCGGCCGAGGGCGGAAAACCACGATCCCCCGCGGCGCAGGATGTCGGGCACGGCGGCGATGCTCTCGACGTTGTTCACCGTCGTCGGACAGCCATAGAGCCCGGCGCCCGCCGGGAACGGCGGCTTCAGGCGGGGCATGCCCTTGCGGCCCTCGAGGCTTTCGAGCAGCGCCGTTTCCTCGCCGCAGATATAGGCGCCGGCGCCGCGATGTACCCGGATGTCGAATTCGAAGCCCGAACCGCAGGCGTCCTTGCCGATCAGCCCGGCTTCGCGCGCCTCTTCCACCGCCGCCTCCAGGTGCTCGGCCTCTCGATGGAACTCGCCGCGGATGTAGATGTAGGCGAGGTGCGCGTTCATGGCCAAGGAAGCCAGCAGACACCCTTCAATCAATTTATGAGGTTCGTTCCGTAAGACATCTCTATCCTTACAAGTTCCAGGCTCACCCTCATCCGCATTCACGACCAGGTAATGGGGTCGTCCGTCCGACTCCTTGGGCATGAAGGACCATTTCAGTCCGGTCGGGAAGCCGGCCCCGCCGCGCCCGCGCAGGCCCGATTTCTTGACCTCCTCGATGATCCAGTCGCCGCCCTTGGCCATCAGGTCCCCGGGCTTGTCCCAATCCCCGCGCGAGCGCGCGCCCTTGAGGCGCCAGTCCTTGGCGCCGTAGAGGTTGGTGAAGATGCGGTCCTTGTCGTCGAGCATCAGTCGCCTTCTGTTCCCTTGGTCTTGGCCGACGAGATCATGGTGGCAAAGCCCTTCAACGGCGCCGAACATTGCCGGCCGGTCTGGGAGCCGGGTTTCGGCTTATCGCCCTTCTTCAACAGATCGAGCAGCGCCTTGGTGCGCGCGCCATCGAGGTCCTCGAAGTAATCATCGTTGATCTGTATCATCGGCGCGTTGACGCAGGCGCCGAGGCACTCCACTTCGGTCAGCGTGAATTCGCCGTCTTCCGTGGTCTCGTTGAGATCGATGCCGAGGGTCTCGCGGCAGGCATCGAGGACGGCGGCCGAACCGCGGAGCCAACAAGGCGTCGTCGTGCATACCCTGACCTGGTTGCGGCCGACGGGTTTGAGATTGAACATGGAATAGAAGGTGACGACCTCATAGACCCGGATCTGGGGCATGTGGAGATATTCGGCCACGTACGCCACCGCCGGGGGGGGCAGCCAACCGTCGTTCTGGCGCTGGGCGAGGTCGAGCAGCCCCATCACGGCGCTGGCCTCCCGGTCTTCGGGATAGCGGCCGATGATCTCATCGGCCAGCGCCAAATTCGCCTTGGTGAAGGCGAAGGGGCCGGCTTCATCGGCGCCGTTCGCCGGCGGGTTGGTTGGGCCGCTCACCGGTCGACCTCACCGAAAACGATGTCGAGAGAGCCGATGATGGCGACGATATCCGCCAGCATATGTCCCTTGGAGAGATGGTCCAGGCCCTGCAGAAAGGCGAAGCTCGGCGCCCGGATCTTGCACCGGTAGGGCCTGTTGGTGCCGTCGGAGACGAGGTAAACGCCGAACTCTCCCTTGGGCGCCTCGACCGCGGTGTAACATTCCCCGGCGGGAACGTGATAGCCCTCGGTGTAAAGCTTGAAGTGATGGATCAGCGCCTCCATCGAGCGCTTCATCTCGGCTCGTCTGGGCGGCGCGATCTTGTGGTCGTCCACCATCACCGGGCCGCCGGGCATGTCGTTCAGGCATTGTTTCATGATCGGCACGCATTGGCGCATTTCCTCGATGCGCACGAGATAGCGGGCATAGCAATCGCCGTTCTTGCCGACCGGAATATCGAAGTCCAGGCGGTCATAGACGTCGTAGGGCTGAGCCTTGCGCAGGTCCCAGGCGACATCGCAGGCGCGCAGATTGGGTCCGGTGAAGCCCCAGTCGAAGGCTTCCTCGGCGGTCATCGCCCCGATATCCACCGTGCGCTGCTTGAAGATGCGGTTTTCCGTCAACAGCCCCTCGGTATCGTCGATGTAGGCCGGGAAGGCGTCGGCGAACGCCATGATATCGTCGGCCAGGCCATCGGGCAGGTCCTGATGCACGCCGCCGGGACGGAAATAAGCCGCGTGCATGCGCGCGCCCGAGACCCGCTCGTAAAACTCCATCATCTTCTCGCGCTCCTCGAACCCCCACAGCAGCGGCGTCATGGCGCCGATGTCGAGCGCCATGGTGGTGATGCTGAGGATGTGGTTGAGCAGACGGGAGATCTCCGAGAACAGGACCCGGATGTACTGGCCGCGCAGCGGCGCCTCGATGCCGAGCAGCCTTTCCACGGCGAGGGCGAAGGCGTGCTCCTGGTTCATCGGCGCGACGTAGTCCAGCCGGTCGAAATAAGGGATCGCCTGCAAATAGGTCTTGTACTCGATCAGCTTCTCCGTCCCCCGGTGGAGGAGGCCGATATGGGGGTCGGCGCGCCGGATGACCTCGCCATCCATTTCCAGCACCAGGCGCAGCACGCCGTGGGCCGCCGGGTGCTGGGGACCGAAATTCATCGTGAAGTTCTGGAGCCGGGTCTCGGCCATCGCCGTCAACCTTCCGCCTTTTCATCGCCGGGAAGCACGCGCGGCATCCCTTCCCACGGGCTCAGGAAATCGAAGCTGCGGAATTCCTGGGTCAGCTTGACCGGCTCGTAGACGACCCGCTTCTGTTCATCGTCGTAGCGCACCTCGACATACCCGGTGAGCGGAAAATCCTTGCGCAGGGGATGCCCCTCGAAACCGTAATCGGTGAGGATGCGGCGCAGATCGGGGTGGCCGGAAAACAGGATGCCGTACAGGTCCCAGGCCTCCCGCTCCCACCAACCGGCGGCCGAGAAGACCCCGGTCGCCGAGGGCACGGGTGTCGTCTCATCGGTGCTCAGCTTGACCCGGATACGCTGGTTTTGGCGCAGGCTCAGGAGATGATAGACCACCTCGAAGCGCCGCTCGCGGCCAGGATAATCGACGCCGCAGATATCGATCAACTGGCGGAACTGGCAATTGGTGTCGTCACGCAGGAAGGTCAGCACCGTGACGATGGCGTCCCAGTTCACCGCGATGGTCAACTCGCCCTGCGCGACCTCGGCGCCCGATACCATTTCAGGCAGCGCGCCAAGAACGTATTCGCCGAGTTCCTCTAGGGCTTCATTCATGTCCGATGCCGAGGGCGACGGCTCAACGGGCGATGGTGCCCGTCCGTCTGATTTTCTTTTGTAGCTGCAGGATGCCATAAAGCAGCGCTTCGGCCGTCGGCGGACACCCGGGTACGTAAATGTCCACGGGTACGATCCGGTCACACCCGCGGACCACTGAATAGGAATAGTGATAATAGCCGCCGCCATTGGCGCAGGACCCCATGGAAATCACCCAGCGGGGTTCGGCCATCTGGTCGTAAACGCGGCGCAACGCCGGCGCCATTTTGTTGGTCAGCGTGCCGGCGACGATCATCACGTCGGACTGGCGCGGGCTTGGCCTGAAGAATATGCCGAACCGGTCAAGGTCATAGCGGCTGGCGGCGGTCTGCATCATCTCGATGGCGCAGCACGCCAGCCCGAAAGTCATCGGCCAAAGCGAGCCGGTACGCGCCCAGTTCACCAGCTTGTCGAGATTGGCGACGACGAATCCCTTGTCTTGCATCTCGCCCGCCACCGATCTCAGGACCGCGTCCTGGCCGGGCTCGGGAGCGAGGGGAATTTCGCCGCCGGCGGGGTTGTCGATGCCGGCCCCTTTCACTCCCATTCCAAGGCCCCCTTCTTCCATTCGTAGATGAAGCCGACGGTCAGCACCGCGAGGAAGACGATCATCGACCAAAAGCCGACGAGACCGATCTCGCCGAGGGTGACCGCCCAGGGGAACAGGAAGGCGACCTCGAGATCGAAAATGATGAACAGGATGGCCACCAGATAGAAGCGCACATCGAACATGCCGCGGGCATCGTCGAAAGCATCGAACCCGCATTCGTAAGCGGACAGCTTTTCGGAATCGGGGCGCTGGCGGGCAGCGATGAAGGCCGCGGCGACAATGAGAAGCGCGAGGGCGGTGGCGATCCCCAAGAAAATCAGGATGGGAAGATATTCGAGGAGCAGTGCTTCCATCGGCACCCCCTAACCGGCCGCTGCCGTCACCAAACAACGCGGCAGACTTCTCCGTCCCCTGTACCGCCCTTCCAGGGCTGGCGACGGGCCGTAAGGAATATAGGAACGGGGAGGCTCAAATGAAAGCACAGTTTGGGTCACTTCCGGCTGAACGGCACTGGGTTCGCGGCGTCGTCAGCCGAGGGGGGAATCTCTCGATCGGCACGTGCGCCCTCTCGATGGTGGCGGGAGTGACGGGACTCGAACCCGCGACCTCCGGCGTGACAGGCCGGCGCTCTAAACCAACTGAGCTACACCCCCAAAAACAGCCAACGGCCACGGCACCTTGCCGGGCGCGATCCTGCGGGAGGCTTGATGTAATGCACGCCTCCCCAAGCTGTCAAGGAGCCTCTTGCCCCTCCTGGCCAGGCACACCGACCGGCGGCGCCCATGCGGTAATCGGGGTTCGGGGCTGGAAAATTAAAGGCGGCTGAAGCCGGTTGCCGGTGGTGGGCGATGACGGATTCGAACCGCCGGCCTTCTCGGTGTAAACAATAAGCGCGCCCGTTTCATGGTGTCTCAAACAAGAGCACCCCGCACAAAAAACCCCCACCAATGCTTGAAGTCCGGGCGCTCTGGTGTTACATACCGTTTCACGGGGTGACAACCCGTACCGTTCCACCTTGTCACCCTGGGGTGACAAATCGGAGGGCATAGCGATGCCACGCAAGAACTCAAAGCACCTGACAGACCCCGGTATTGCCAAGATCGGCAGGGCACCGAAGGGCAAGCGTATCGAGCGGTTCGACGCCGGCGCTCCGGGCCTTGCTTTACGAGTAACCGACAGGGGGGTGAAATCCTGGTCGGTTTATTTCCGGCTGCATGGCAAGCACCGCCGGTCAACCATCGGTACGTACCCGGAGATCGGCGTTGCCGAGGCCCGAGAGCGGGCGGGCGAGATCAAGAAACAGGCCAAGCAAGGTGTCGATCCGAAGGCCGCCGCCGACGCCGAAAAAGCGGCGGCCCAAGCCGGGGCGCAGACCTTCGGCGCCATCGCCGAAAAGTATATCAAACGAGAATGCCCCGGCTTGCGGCGCGGCTGGGAAGTCGAGAGGATCATCCGGCGCGAGCTAATGCCGGGCTGGCGCCCCCGCCCCATTGCCGATCTTCGCAAGCGTGACGCGATCCAGTTGACCGACGCCCTTATCGACGCCGGCAAGCCCGCAGCGGCGCACCGGCTCTTCGAGATTATCAGACGCATCGGACGGTGGGCTTCACGTCGGGATGAAATCGACTTCAACCCTTTCGCCGATATGGACCCGCCCGTGGTCAAGGTGATGCGGGATCGTGTTTTGAAGCCGGACGAGATCGGGCCGGTGTGGAGTGCCTGGAGCACCATGGGCTATCCATTCGGACCGCTCGGCAAGCTGCTTTTGACGACTATGCAGAGGCTTAACGAAGTCGCCCGGATGGAATGGCCGGAAATTGACCGAGACAACAGGGTATGGATCATCCCTGCAACGCGGACCAAGAACGGGCGCGAGACCGAGGTTGCCCTAAGCTCCCTGGCGCTCGAAATCATCGACACCCTGCCCCGCTTCACGGAAGGCGAATTCATATTCACAACGCAAGAAGGCGAGCGCCCGGTTTCCGGCTTCTCCAAGATGAAGGCCCGCACGGATGATCTATCCGGCGTGAATAACTGGCGGCTCCACGATCTTCGCCGAACGGCGCGCACCGGCCTTGCCGAAATCGGAGTGCCGGAGATCATTGCCGAAAAGGTCTTGAACCATGCCGAGCGAAACGTCCTGGCAAGGATTTATAACCGCCATGAATATGCCGACGAAAAGCGGGAAGCCTTGGAGCGGTGGGCAACCCGGCTACGCGAGATAACCGAGCCACCCCCCGAGAATGTGGTGAGGTTGAAGGTCGCGAAGTAGAGACTTTCACGGCCCGCATTATCCTCGCGGCCCTAGCGGGTCGCTAATTCAAATCCAATTATCTTTTCCGGCAGCCGCGCCGTTGCGATTCGGCTGAAAGCCTTGTCCTGCCTGGGATACACGGCCTTTCGCGGCCCAGTTTTCAAAAAGTGGGCGGGGGGAAAAGCCCTGTGTTAATGCTTACCGCGTGAAATGGGCAGAGCGTGCAGCATGGTGCAAAACCCTTAGTTATAGGTGAAAGAATGAAAGAGGAAGTAGGCGACATTGATAGGTTTCTCGGGGAAACCGAGGTCGCACGAATCACTGATTTATCCCGAACAACGCGCTGGCGACTGGAACGCCAAGGGCGGTTCCCGAAAAAACGCCACATATCGGCCAATCGAATCGGCTGGCTTCAAAGCGAAATCATAAAATGGGTTGAATCCAGAGCAACCCCTGCTCCCATAAAGTCGGAAAGCGGGGCGGCATAATGACACCCCCCACAAAAAAGACGCCCCCGGCGGTTTGGGCCAGGGGCGCTGATTATTTTCCGAATAACGCAAAACCAAGGAAGCTTTACGATGTCCCTTCATATAGTGCAAGCTTGTCTTGAGCGCAAGCGTCTACCGCGCCTCCGTGCCGGCAAAGCGCCGGAAAGCCCGGCTGAGTTTGACCTAGCACACTTCCCGATCATAAGCAGGCATTGGTTCGGGATCGACCCCGAGCCTATTAACGGGGGGGCGGCTGCCCGAATAGCTGATCCGCGCCTCCCGGTGGAACTCCTGGCGAAAGTCGCGAGTGAGATGGGCAAGCGTCTCCGGAGACAGCATGAGTTGGAGCCGGCGGCATGACCAGGCCAGCAACCCTGTCCCTGGGACGGGTGGCGTTCCTGGACGACGGTAGGTGGTGCGCCGATCCATCGGGTTTTCCGGCCGTGCTGATGGCCGTCCATAACCGTTACGGCGAACTCGTCGATCTCGTCGCCTGGAGCCCCGACAAGCCGTCCGAGTGGCGGCTGCGCTTCGGCGATGAATGCCCAATCTTGGGCGCCGCCGATCTTGCCCAGGCGGCTTGGTATCAGGAGCCGGTTTCCCTCTACAGCACGCCGGAGCGGTGGCTGCGAGCACGCGGTAGCCGCCTCTACCACGAAGGTGATCACCTCGACCATCAGGGAGGTGACCACCACCAGGCAATTTGCATCTTGCACTGGGGCGTGGAGCTGGGGCCGCTGTTCGAGGGCGTATCGAGAGTCGAGTGCGACAGCCCGGAGCTTGGCGACCGATTCCGAAAGGCAATCCGCTCGTGGGAGCCGAAGATCACCGCGCCACGAGAGAACCGGGCCTCGACGTCGGGTTTCAGGACGGTGCGCGATGCGGCGTGAAGACATGAGCATGCCCACCAAGGCGTCGGATTTGACGATTATTGAAGGCGACGGCGGCGGACGCATTCTCAATGACGTTCACGCCTATCTCGCGCGCTTTATCGCCTACCCGTCAAAGGAAGCCCACGTAGCCCATACGCTATGGATCGCACACTGCCACCTCATGGATGCATGGGAGTCGACGCCGCGCATCGCCTTCCTGTCGCCGGAACCCAGCTCCGGCAAGACCAGGGCGATCGAGATCACCGAGACCTTGGTGCCGAGGCCCGTAGAAGCCATAAACGTCACCCCGGCCTATTTGTTCCGCAAGGTTGGCGGCCCGGACGGGATGCCGACGATCCTGTTCGACGAAATTGATACCGTCTTCGGGCCGAAGGCAAAGGACAATGAGGAAATCCGAGGGCTGTTGAATGCCGGGCACCGGCGCGGCGCCGTCGCCGGCCGATGCGTCGTGCGAGGAAAGATCATCGAGACGGAGGAAATCCCGGCCTACTGCGCACTCGCACTGGCCGGGATCGGCAACCTGCCAGACACCCTCATCACCCGATGCATCGTGATCCGTATGCGCCGCCGGCGCGCGCCAACCGAAAAGGTCGAAGCCTATAGGCGGCGACTCCATGCCGCCGAGGGGCATCTACTACGCGACCGCTTGGTTGTTTGGAGCGAGGCCGTCCTCGAGGACGTGACCGATGCATGGCCCACGATGCCCGAAGGCATCGAGGACCGCGATGCAGACGTATGGGAGGCCCTTCTGGCCGTTGCTGACGCGGCGGGCGGCGACTGGCCGGATCTTGCCCGTGTAGCGGCTGTAGCGCTTGTAGCGCAATCTCGGGAGGGGACCCCCAGCCTTGGCATCCATCTTCTTGCGGACTTGAAGGAAATCTTCGAGGACCGGGACTCGATGTCGACCGCGTCCATCCTCGCCGCGTTGAACGCCAAGGAAGAAGCGCCTTGGGGAGACTTGAAGGGGAAACCCTTGGATTCTCGGCGGCTCGCCTACTTCCTGAAGAAATACGGGGTGAGGTCCAAGGACGTCCGACTCGGGGAAACGGTGGTCAAGGGATATACCCGAGCGGACCTTTGGGACCAATGGTCACGCTACCTGGCAGTACCTCCCCCGGGAAGCGCTACATCCGCTACATCCGCTACAGGTGGTGACGTCGTCGGCGCCGGCGGGGCGGTCGGCGAGGTCTGGGAGAGTTGACCGTGCGGGAGTTCCACCCCGCTGCCAGCATTTTCCCCTTGATGCAGGGCGAGGCATTCGATTCGCTGGTCGCCGACGTCGGTGCCCACGGGTTACACGAGCCTATCTGGCTGTTCGACGGCAAGATCATCGACGGGCGCAACCGATACCGGGCGTGCCTGGAGGCCGGCGTCGAGCCGAGGTTCCGCCAGTATGAGGGCAAGGAAGAGTGGCTCGTTCAGTTCATCCTCTCGGAAAACCTGGAGCGGCGCCACCTAACTAGCGACCAGCGGGCGGCCTGTGCGGTGGAGGCCCTGGGCTACGAGCGCCGTCTTGCGAAGCAGCGGCAAGGCGCCCGGACGGACTTGCAACCCAACATCCCGCAAAAAATTGCGGAAGGTGACAGGGCCTCCGGCGAGGCCCGCCAGCGAGTCGCCAAGCAATTCAAGACGAACCGCACCTACGTTTCCCACCTGGCCAAGCTCAGGGATGAGGCCCCGGCCGATTTCGAGGCCGTGAAGATAGGCGAGAAACGCCTCATCGACGTCAAGAAGGAACGCCGGGCGGCGGTATTGGAGGAACAGCGCAAGGCCATAAACGACGGCGCCGTCGCGCTGCCGGGGGGGTGTTCGAGGTTATCTGCATTGACCCGCCGTGGCCCTATGGGAATGCCGACAGCTACAACGCCAACGGCTTCCGAGGGACCTGCCCCTATCCCGAAATGAGCCTTGAGGAGTTGGCCTCGATAGAGCTGCCGGCCGCCGACGACTGCATTCTCTGGCTTTGGACGACGCATCGATTCATGCGCCACGCCTTTGAGCTCCTTGATGCCTGGGGATTCGAAGAAAAGGTCATTCTCACTTGGGCGAAGAGCCACATGGGATTGGGGCGGTGGCTCCGCTCGCAATCGGAATTCTGCATCATGGCGGTCAAAGGCAAGCCGGTCGTCAGGCTAACGAACCAGACAACGGTGATCCATGGTGAACGGCGCGAACACAGCCGCAAGCCGGATGAGTTCTACAAGCTGGTCGAGACGCTCTGCCTCGGGCGCCGCCTGGACTATTTCTCGCGGGAGAAACGGCCCGGCTGGGAGCAGTTCGGCGACGAGCCCGAGAAGTTCCAGAATGGGGTGTCGTGAGGTGGGGGCCTACAGGGCGAAGTGATGCCGAGGCAGCATGATTGAAAGGCAACGCCTCCCCAACCGCCGCCGGGCTGAGACCGTCGATTTGCAGTTTGATGGCAACCGCTATCAATTGACCATCGGCTTCTATGACGACGGACGCCCAGGCGCCGGCGCCGGGCGAGAGAACCTAGGACGCTGCGTTATCAACGACCAACTTCGGGGGCAATGGCTCGAAAACCTCATCACTGCCCATAATCAGCTTGAGCGCCGCCCGCTTCGCCGGATCCTCCCCTGCCAAGGACTCGATGATTTGACGGTCGCGTTCTGGTCCGCCATTCACGTCAATTCTGTCCTTGAACATCCCCAGCTTTCGGCCCAACAGTTCAGCCGCCCTGACCGCTGGGCCATATTGTTTCGCCGCACGCGCCGCCTCGCGATCCTCCAAAAGCATCCGAATGACATCATCATCCTTGATGTCCGCCCTCTCCGACGCTTTTTCCTGCCGCCGTGTGATTTCAGCTAAAACGTTAGCATCTTTAAGCAACCTAGCCGCCGCAACATGCGCCGATTTCTCGCTGTATCCCGCAGCAATAGCTGCTTCCCTGTCTGTATCGGCAGATATGTAATTTTGACAAAAGCGTAATCGCCGTGCCGATAGTGGCTTTGTTTTGGTTGATTTCGTCATTTTCTGGTAACGCCTTATACTCCAATCCGAAACAGGGATTTGGCCTAACACGCCCTGCAATTTTTGAGGCAGGACCTTGTATTTAGCCCCTTGCTCATTGTTCGTCCTCACCTTCCGTCCGCGTGGTGCCCTGGGAGTTGCAATCCTACGCCGATCAGGAAAATCCTCGCCACTTCGCCGCTCACGGCACCCCGCTGGCACGGTGGCGCGTCGGAAATCTCTTTCCGTCGTTTTAGATGTCCGAAAGGCTCATGGCGTTTGGACCGGCCTCGACATCGACCCGTCAGGTCATTCCGCCAGGGTCGGCGTCTGTCAGGATATGGTGGCGAGCGGTTTCAGCTTGCCCGAGATCATGCAAGCCGGCGGGTGGAAGTCACCCGACATGGTGGCGCGGTATTCCGAACACTTACAGGCTCGTCAAGGTGCGGCCGCGAAGCTCGCCGCAATCCAGAACCGGTGAATAGATCGAGGACACCGGCCCGACCAGCGACGTGCCGTCGATCGACGTCGCCCATGACGCTACCCGAGAGCCTGAACAGGCGAGATGGGCACTGTAGAGTCCTGTAGGGGCGTCAGCGGAGTCGTTTTCCTTTGAGGCGATGGTCCGCGTCACATCGCACCGAGGATGTTCTCATGTTGTTCAGGTATACGGAAAACCCCCCTGAAAACGCCATTTTCCCGCCAGCGGCACTGCGGGTTTCAGCCGTGGCGTTCAGCTATACGGAAAACAGTTCCTTTCCGTATGCACCAAATGTAGTGGCCCTCACTCCGGCAGCCCTACTTCTTCTGATCACCTTCCCTGACCTACCTCCCAAAGAGCCTGTCTAGGAAAACCGCCGGTATACCGAAAACAGTTCCTTTCCGTACACTGGCGTAAAGGGCAACCTACAGACCACCGGCACCGGCAGCGATCTTGCCAGACACCAATGTGCAGGATTACGCTGTGCCCCAGCCACCATCTGGGGGGTGGCAACCACGCCAGACCCTCTCAAAAAAAGTGGACCACTCAGATCAGGCTGGTTACGATGAGTTGATTGGACAAGACGTGGAAATTCTTGATCCCTATGGTCTCCGAAGTCGTCACTTCCAGGATCGCCAGGAGAATTTGAGAAATCCGCGCGCCCGATCCACGGGAGCAGGATTGGAACTTGCCATCCAGTGCAAAGATTGTCGGGAGCTAGCTGTGGAAATCAGTCTTAGTCCCGCCTGAATCTCTGAGGAGGGAATCGTGATTGCCAGTATTCGCGACGTTATCCAGCCCAAGAAGATCGCGAAGGCGTTGCAGGAAACTAAAGAGCGCTATCGCCATTTGCTGGAATCGACCAGCGCCATTCCGTGGGAAGCGGACGCCAAGACTTGGGTTTTCACATACATTGGGCCTCAGGCCGTCAAACTCCTCGGCTATCCGCTTGAACACTGGCTCGAGGAGGATTTCTGGGTCAACCATCTTCATCCGGAGGATCGCGAGTGGGCTATTGATTATTGCCTAAAATCCGCAGCGCAACGTGATAACTATGAATTTGAATACCGAATGATTGCGGCGGATGGACGGAGCGTCTGGCTCCACGACATTGTGAATGTCGTGAGGCAAAACGGTGAGCCGGTGGCCCTGCGAGGGTTCATGATTGATATCACCGAGCGCAAGCGGGCGGAGCAGGAGATCGCCGAAAAATCGGCGCTCTTGGAGACGACGCTCGAGAAGATGTCCCACGGCATCACCGTCTATGACCGGAACCTCGACCTCCTCGCTTTCAACGAGCGGTATGTCGATCTTTGGGACTACCCGGCAGGGTTCATCCGCTTGGGTATGCCTTTCGAGGAAGTCGCCCGTTTCGGTGCCCAGCGCGGTGATTACGGTCCCGGCGATGTCGAGGAACTGGTGAGGCAACGCGTGGAGACCCGGAGGCGTGGAGAGGTGTATCGGTACGAACGTGTCATGTCGAACGGCACGATCGTGGCAATTAACCGAGAGGCCATGCCGGACGGCGGTACCGTGAAGACCTACACCGACATCACCGAGCGCAA
>JADFJG010000015.1:0-28060 GCA_022566265.1 Pseudomonadota bacterium
CCGCTTTCGGTCTTGAGCCAGCCATAGACATTGTGGCCCTCGACCCTGATGGTGGCGGACTTGATCCCGGCCTCCTCGCCGGCGCTTTCCTCCAGCCACCCGACCTTGAAGCCGCGGCTCTCGGCCCAGCGCACATACATGCGAAGCAGCATCTCGGCCCAGTCCTGGGATTCGGTGCCGCCGGCGCCGGCGTGGACCTCGAGGAAACAGTCATTGGCGTCGGCCTCGCCCGAAAGCAGGCTTTCGAGCTCCATCTTGCCGGCCCGCTTGTGCAACCCGGTGAGCGCCTTCTCCGCCTCGGCGGCAACGGCGGTATCGCCCTCGGCCTCCGCCATTTCGAGCAGTTCCAGATTGTCGTTGAAGTCGCGCTCGATCTCCAGATAGGCGTTAAGCGCGTCGGCGAGGTGGGTGCGCTCGCGCATCACTCCCTGCGCCGCGTTGGGGTCGTCCCAAAGCGTCGGGTCCTCGGCCCTCGCGTTCAGCTCCGCCAAGCGCTTATTGGCGTTGTCCCAGTCAAAGATACCTCCTCAGCAGCTCCAGGGTCTGCTTCAGCTCTTTAGCGATAGCTTCGATCTCGGCGCGCATGAAATCATTCCGCTGCTAAATTCGATGTGACCAATAGCCGGCGACAAGTTAGGGACAAAGGGTGGCTTAGTAAAGGCCACTGGTGCCCGAGTCCGTCCCCGCGCCCGCCGCGGAGAGGGGGCCGGAGCCGTCCAGCACCCCTTCCTCGCCGGTCGGCTCGGTGCCGGGCTTGAACGCCTCGAGGATGACGTTGCGGTCCCCTTTCCTGGCGACCAGGCCGGTGGTGGCGTTGACCCTGACGAGACGGATTCCCGGCGGGATGCGGAAGGGGATGGCCGGCTGATCGCTAAGCGCCTCCTTCATGAAATCCCGGAAAATAGGGGCCGAGACGGACGACCCGGTTTCACGCGGGCCCAGGGTTCGCGGCGTATCGAAACCGACGAACACGCCGGCCACCAGGTCCGGTGAAAAACCGATGAACCAGGTATCGATGCTGTCATTGGTGGTCCCGGTCTTGCCCGCCACGGGCTTGCCCACGGCCCTGACCCTGCGGCCGGTGCCGCGCTTCACCACGCCCTGGAGCATGGAGACGATTTGATAGGCGCTGCGCGCATCGGCGACCTGCTCCCGGATATCGGGAATCTCGGGTACGTCCTGGCCGGCGATCACCTCGACACGGCAAGCCTCGCATCGGCGGCGGTCATGACGGAACACGGTGCGGCCGTGGCGATCCTGGATACGGTCGATCAGGGTCGGCGTGATCCGCTTGCCACCGTTGACCAACATGGCATAGGCGGTGGTCAATCTCAGAAGCGTCGTCTCGCCGGCGCCAAGCGCCATCGACAGGACGCGCGGCATGGCGTCGACGATGTTCAGGCGTTCGGCGTTGCGCGCCACTTTTTCGATGCCGATGGTCTGCGCCAGGCGCACGGTCATCAGGTTGCGGGATTTCTCGAGTCCGAGGCGCATGGTGGAAGGGCCGTAGAATTTCTTGGTGTAGTTGGCGGGCTTCCACCGGCCCAGCCCCGGCCCCTGGTCGATGACGAAGGGCGCATCGAGGATGAGGCTCGACGGGGTGAAGCCGGAACCAAGCGCGGTGAGATAGACGAAGGGCTTGAACGCCGATCCCGACTGGCGCATGGCCTGGGTCGCGCGGTTGAATTGGCTCGCCTTGAAGCTGAAACCGCCGGTCATGGCGAGAACCCGTCCGGTGTGCGGATCGAGCGCGATCAACGCCCCGTTGACATCGGGAATCTGGCGCAGCGCGAAGGTCCCCGGCTCATAGGCCTTGCCATCCTTGGCGCCGCTCACCGCCTCGACGGCGATGACATCGCCGACGCTGAGTACGTCACGCGGGGCGCGCACCGCCCGGCCGAGGCGCTGATTTTTGCGCCACGGACGCGCCCATTTGAGCTCCGCCAGGGGGATGCGGCCGAGGCTGCCGTCATCCAGCCCGATCTCCGCCGCCTTCTCGCCGACCGCCAGCACCACGGCCAAGCGCCAGGGATGAAGTCCCTCGGGCGGCGGCACGACGGCCAGTTGGCCAAGCCATCCCGTATCTCCTTGCGCCCCCGGCGCCCCAACAGGCCCGGTTCCCCCGACGATGCCGCCTGAGCCCTCGAGATCGATGTGGACGATGGGGCCGCGCCAGCCATGGCGGCGGTCATAGGTGATCAGCCCCTGGCGCAGGATCTTGTCGGCGATCTCCTGGAGCCTCGGCTCGACGGTCGTGCGCACCGAAAAACCGCCCCCATAAAGATCCTTCTCGCCGTAGCGCTCGAGAAGCTCGCGACGCACCTCCTCGGCGAAGTAATCGGCCCGGAAGAAGCGGGTCTCGCTCGGCCGGCGGACGATGAGCGGCGTGGCCTTGGCCTCTGCCGCCTCCGTTTCCGAAATGAACCCTTCGCTCGCCAGGCGCCCGATCACCCAGTCGCGCCGGGCCTTCGCCGCCGCCGGCCGGCGCACGGGATGGTAATTGTTGGGCGCCTTGGGCAGCGCCGCGAGATAGGCGGCCTCGCCGAGCGTCAGCTCATCGAGCGGCTTGTCGAAGTAATTGAGCGCCGCGGCGGCGACGCCATAGGAGCCCAGGCCAAGGTAGATCTCGTTGAGGTATAGCTCGAGGATGCGGTCCTTGGTAAAGGCGTGCTCGATGCGGAGCGCCAGGATCGCCTCCTTGATCTTGCGCTCGATCGAGACCTCGTTGGTCAGCAGGAAATTCTTCGCCACCTGCTGGGTGATGGTCGAAGCCCCCACCGGACGGCGGTTCTTGCCGAGATTGCTGATATTGGTGACGGCCGCGCGTATGACCCTTAGAACGTCCACTCCCGGGTGGTTGTAGAACTTCTTGTCCTCGGCGACGAGGAACGCCTTGATGACCCGCTTGGGCATGACGCCGACGGGCACGAACACACGCTTCTGGGTGGCATATTCGGCGATCAGGCTACCGTCGCCGGCATGCACCCGGCTCACCACCGGCGGCTCGTAATCGGCAAGCTGCTGATAATCGGGAAGGTCGCGGCCGAAATAGTAGAAAATCGTCATGACGCCGACGAAGCCGGCAAGCGCCATCACCACCAAGGTCCCAAGGAATGCGACGAACCACTTCCACATGACGATTAGCCCCGGGGCGCGCCGAGGGAGGTCCTGACCGCCCGGTCACTGCCGCCCGCGGTCCGAGGCCAAGCCCCGTATTTGCGCCGAATTTCGCCCATCCGTCCCGATAACCCCAACAACCGCCTACACTTAATTGACAAATGTGGCCGAGTTATGGCCGCTTCAACCGTTTGATCGCCGGTCCTTATTTCCTGGCTTCGAAATACCTGTCCATGGCCCGCGCGATGGCGTCGGCCAGTTTGCGCTGGTAGGCCGGCTGCCTCAGCAGCCTCTCCTCCTTGGGATTGGAGAGATATCCCATCTCGATCAACACCGATGGGATGTCCGGCGCCTTGAGGACGGCAAAGCCGGCGAACCGGTGGGCATTGCGCAAGGTCTTGCCGGTCCGGCGCAACTGGGCGACGAGCAAGGTGGCGAATTGGGCGGAGTAATTCATCGTTTCCCGCTGGGCCAGGTCGATCAGGATATTGGCGACCACCGGGTTCTCGTGGGTAAGATCGACGCCGGCGATGACGTCGGCCTTGTTTTCCCTCGCCGCCAGTTCCGCCGCTTCCTTGTCGGAGGACACCTCGGACAGGGTGTAGACCGCGGCGCCGTGCACCTTGCGGTTCTTCAACGCGTCGGCGTGAAGCGAGATAAACAGATCGGCGCCGGCCGAACGGGCGGTTTCGACACGGCTGCGAAGGCGCAGGAATATGTCGCGTTCCCGGGTCAGCACGACCCGGTAGCGTCCCTTCGCCTCGAGGCGCGCCTTGACCGCGCGCGCTACCGCCAGGGTGATGTTTTTTTCGCGGCTGCCACGATAACCCGTGGTGCCGGGATCGACGCCGCCATGGCCCGGATCGATGACGATGACCCTGCCGGCGCGCCGTTTCTCGGGGCGTGACATCTTGGGCGCCGGCATCGGCAAGGCGGCGACCTTCCTTGAACGATTCACCGCCTTGACCTGTTCCATGTAGGTCTTGCGGCTCACCTTGGTGAGATCGATGACGACGCGATAGCCATAACCGTCGGCCGGATCCAGCATGAAGGATTTCTTGACCCCGACCGGCGACCGCATATCGAGCACGACGCGCGACTTCCCCGGCGCGAAGAGGCCGAAACGGAAACCTTCTATCAAACCGCGGCCGGTGCCGCCGGCGCCGGGCAGCAGCCGCCAGGCGACCTCGGGGAGGTCGATGACCACCCTGTAAGGAGAGGCGAGGGTAAAAATCCTGAATGTGAGCTTTTTGTCGGCCTCGATCACGAAACGGGTGGTGGCACCGTGATCACCGATGCGGACGCCGGTGATCACGGTCTTATCACCAAGGGCAAGGGCCGGCCGTGGCGGCGCGAGGGCGGCCACGAGGGCGAAAATCAGTGCGAAAACGCTGAAGTACCGGCACATATTGCGGTCACTTCCCATTATACCGCTAGATATATCGTCAACGCCCGGCCCGCATCAATCAAAAACCCTCTCGAGCCTGGCGTTACCGGACAGCGGCCTCCGGGCCATCCGGGGCCATCCCGACCGAAATCTCTCGGGCCCCGCCAGGCGCAGAATTGGATTGTCGAATCCAAGTACTGACATTATGTTAAGGAACTGTAGTACCTCCGGTCAGCCATTCCCCCATGTTGGGGAACGGCGGCGTAGCGTGTGACATGCCGAATCGGCGGGGTTCGAAAGACGTTGGAACCAGTCATGCGGTGCGCTCAAGACGGTGTGGAGGTTTTGAGCAAACACTGAAGCCGTCCCCGGCGGTGCCGGGAGATTGGCTGCCTCGATGAGCCGCGAGACGGGCCGTGAATACCCCGTTCTCCGGCTGACCGCAAGGAGGCGCCGGCGGCTTCGTAGAAAAAATGACGCCGCGCCGGCCACCTGCTGGGGGCCGTGGCGGCGGCGTCACGGAGTTAAAAATAGATGTCTAAACGCATGTTGATCGATGCGTCGCACCTGGAGGAAATCCGGGTGGTCGTCGCAACCGGCAACCGACTTGAAGAATTCGACTTTGAAAGCGCCAACAAGGAACACCTCAAGGGCAATATCTATCTGGCGAAAGTCACCCGGGTAGAGCCCTCCCTCCAGGCCGCGTTCATCGAATTCGGCGGCAACCGCCACGGCTTCCTCGCCTTTAGCGAAATCCATCCCGACTACTATCAGATTCCCGTCGCCGACAGGATGGCGCTGTTGGCCGAGCAGGCCGAGCAGGCCGAGGCCGACGGCGCCGCGCCGGTGCCGGCGAAGGGCGAGCCCGGCGCCCCCGGCCAGGAGCCCGGCCAGGAGCCCGGCCAGGAGCCCGGCCAGGAGACAGAGGGCGCTTCGGACGGCGCCAAGGGCAACGGCCAGACGCCGCCGGTGGACGGGGAGAACGGCGCCGATGCCGTGGGCGCGGGCGGCCTGACCGAACCCGATTCGGCCGCGGATGTTGATCCCGGCGAATACGAGGTCGTCGGCGGCGATGACGAGGCGGAAGAAGAGGCGGAGCGCCGGCGCGTGAGGCCGAGCCGCCATCGCTACAAGATCCAGGAAGTCATCAAGCGGCGCCAGATCCTGCTCGTCCAGGGGGTCAAGGAGGAAAGAGGCACCAAGGGCGCGGCGCTCACCACCTATCTCTCCCTCGCCGGGCGGTACTGTGTCCTGATGCCCAACGCGGCGCGGCGCGGCGGCGTCTCGCGCAAGATCATCAACCCGGCGGACCGCAAGCGGCTCAAGGGCATCCTCGATGAGTTCGACCTGCCCGAAGGAATGGCGGTCATCCTGCGCACCGCGGCGATCAAGCGCAGCAAGGCGGAAATCAAACGGGACTTCGAATATCTGCTCCGGCTCTGGGACAGCGTGCGCGAACGCACCCTCGTCTCCACCGCCCCCACCCTGGTGTATGAGGAAGCCAATCTGATCAAGCGGTCGATCCGCGACCTCTACAGCAAGGATATCGAAGAGATCTTCGTCGAGGGCGAGGAAGGCTACCGCACGGCCAAGGAATTCATGCGCATGCTGATGCCGAGCCACGCCAAGAAGGTCAAGCGCTACCGGGATCCGTCGATACCGCTGTTCCACCGCTATCAGGTGGAGAGCCAGTTCGATGCCATGCACAACCCCGAGGTTCGCCTCAAATCCGGCGGCTACATCGTCATCAACCCGACCGAGGCCCTGGTTTCGATCGACGTCAATTCGGGCCGCGCCACCAGGGAACGCAACATCGAGGAGACGGCCTACAAGACCAACCTCGAGGCGGCGGATGAAATAGCGCGCCAGTTGCGGCTCAGGGACCTTGCCGGGCTGATCGTCATCGACTTCATCGACATGGCGGTGGCCAAGTACCGGCACACGGTCGAGAAACGGTTGAAGGACGCCATGCGGGTCGACCGGGCACGCATCCAGATCGGCAAGATCAGCGCTTTCGGCCTGTTGGAGATGTCGCGCCAGAGGCTGCGCCCGAGCCTGTTCGAAGTCAGCACCAAGGCCTGCTCCCATTGCAAGGGGACCGGATTTGTCCGCTCCACCGAATCGACGGCGCTCCACGTGCTCCGCGCGATCGAAGAGGAAGGCATCCGCCGGCGCAACGCCGAGCTCACGCTTTCGGTGCCCGGCGACGTGGCGCTCTATATCCTCAACCAGAAGCGCTCCATGCTCACCGACATCGAGACGCGCTACAATTTCCGCATCATGGTGGTCGTCGATGACGCCCTGGTGGCGCCGGAATTCGGGCTCGATCGGGTCAAGGGACGCGCCGAGGACGGTAAACAGGTCCAGGCCATCGTTCCCGAGACCGGCGCCGAGCCGATCGATGAAGAGGAGGCCCCGGACGAAGAGACGGCGGAGAAGGCGGAAGGCGAAGGCGCGGCCAAGCGGCGGCGCAGGCCTCGGCGGAGGCGCGCCAAGCGTGCCGGCGAGGAGGGTGCGACGACGGCCCCCGACGAGCCAAAACCCGCCCCCGAAGGTGCCCCTGAACGTGCCGCCGACGGCGAAGATACCGCCGACTCGGAGACCGAGCCGCGCAAGCGCAAGCGCCGCGGCAAACGGGGCGGACGCCGGAGATCCCGCAAGAGCGAAGCAACACCATCGGCGGCGGCGGCCGAGACCGGCACCGGCGCGTCCACCGACGCCCCCACGGGCGCCCCCACCGGCGATGGCGGCACGGCGGCGGTCGAGGCCCCCGGCGGCGGCGCCGAACAGGCTCCGGTCAAGACGTCGCGGCGGCGCTCCTCGTCGAAGACCGCCGCCAAGGCCGCGCCGGGCGAGGGCGCCACGCCGACCGAGAGCGCCACGGGGGCGGACGATGGGACCCCGGCCGGCGAGGCGCCCGGCATAGCCGGTAAGTCCAAGCGCGAGCCGGCCGAGCCGAGACGCCGTCAGCGGACGAAATCCGGCGATGGCGCGGCGGCGGACCGCAAAACCGATGAAGCTCTTGCCACCGGCGATGGCGCCGATGCCGAACCGGCCGAGGCCGAGGACAAACCTGCCCGCCGCTCCAGACGGGTGCCGGCGGGGAGGCGCGCCTCGCGCGCCCAGCCGGTCTTCCCGCCGTCCCTGACCGGCGGTGTCCCGGCCCCCGGCGACGCGGCCTTGACGGCGTCAGGCGCCAACGATGGCGGCGGCGGTGATGGCGCCGGCAAGGATCACTCCGGCGGCGGCGAGGACGCTCCCGGCGATGCCGGGATCGGGGAACAGGACCAATCGAGGCGCAAGGGCTGGTGGCAACGCCTGACCAAGTAACGCATCGGCGATCGAAGACCGGGGCTTAGAGCTTCCAGGCCCGTAGCCTTTCAGCCGCCTCTTCCATGTCACCGGTGGCGCCGGCGTAGGAAAAGCGGATAAACCGGCTTCCGCGTTCCTCGTCGAAATCGATTCCCGGTGTCGTCGCCACCCCGGTTTCGCTCAACATCCGCCGGCAGAACTCTTCGCTATCATCGGTGATCTCGCCGACGTCGGCATAGATGTAAAAGGCGCCGTCGGCGGGGGCCAGGCGGTCGAAGCCGGCCTGGGGCAGCCGATCCAGCAGCAATTCGCGGTTTTTCGCATAGCGGGCGACGTTGGCGTCCAGTTCGTCGCGGCAATCGAAGACGGCGATGGCGGCGTGCTGGGACAGCGTCGGCGGCGAAATGAACAGGTTCTGGGCCAGGCACTCGATGGCGCGGGCGAGGTCGGCCGGCACCACCATCCAGCCGAGCCGCCAACCCGTCATCGAAAAATACTTGGAAAAGCTGTTGACGACGATGGCGTCATCACTGGCCAAAAGCGCCGTCGCCGCTTGCCGCCCATAGGTGATGCCATGGTAGATCTCGTCGGAGATCAAGCGGATGCCGTTATCGGCGCAATAGCCGGCCAGCGCGCCAAGCTCGGAGGCGCCGAGCATGGTTCCCGCCGGGTTCGACGGGCTGGCGACGATCAGGCCGTCGAGCGGTGCGCCGGCGCGGCGCAGGAGCTCGACGCTCGGCTGGAAGCGGCTGTCGGGGCCGGCCGGCAAGGTCACCGGCGTCACCCCGAGGGCGAGCAGGATGTTGCGGTAGCCGGGATAGCTCGGGTTGGCCAGGGCGACGCGGTCGCCGGGCTCGAAGGCGGCAAGGAAGCTCAGCAGGAACGCCGCCGATGAACCGGTGGTGACGACCACCCGCGAGGGGTCCACGTCGGCCCCGTATCGGTCCTTGTAGTGTTCCGCGATGCGCCGGCGCAGGGCGTGTAGGCCCAAGGCCTCGGTATAGCCCAGCGTGTCCGATGACAGCGCCGCCTTCGCCGCGGCGATCACCGGGCCGGGCGCGCCGGTCTCGGGTTGGCCGACCTCGAGATGCCAAACGTCCTCGCCCCTGGCCTGGCGCTCGTTGGCGGCGCGCATCACCTCCATGACGATGAAAGGCGGGATCAGACCCCGTTGGGCGACTTTCAACGCCATCCGCGCCGGTCACTCCGAGGCGCCAAGCCCGTAACCGCGCGGGTCCGTCCTTACCTGGCAGACGCTTTTGTCATCCACCAATCCCTTCGGGCAGAAGAAGATGTTGACCAAACCCAAGGTCGGCACCTCGGCGACATCGTATCCACGCCGCTTGAGCGAGGTCAGCGTTTTCGTCCCCTTGCCCGGCTCGAGCAAGACCTGGTCAGGGGCGCCCCGGTGGAATACGCGCCTCGCTCCCATCGCCTCGTCGATCGGGTGTTTGCCGACCAGGGCGAGGAGCGCCACCTGGGTCATCGCGCTCGGCGCGGCGCTGCCGGCGGCGGCGGCAAGGAGGAACAATTCATAGACATTCTGGTTGATCACCATCATCGGGCCGACCGCCCACGGGCCCTGTCCGAGGCGGTCGGGCGCCGCCGCCAGCATGATGCCGGTTCCCGGCGCGATCCGCCCGGTGCCGAACAGGTTGTTCATACTGAAGGCGCAGGCGACGGCCGAGCCGTTCCGATCGGCGACGACGAAGCTGGTGGCGGCGCCCTGATCCCGGCGCCGCCGGGGGGGCGGCTCGAGGCTCGCGGCGGGACTATGGCGGTCGCTCGAATAGCCCGACATCATGGCCTCCACGCGCGCCAACGACACCAGGTCGTCGAGGGGGGCCTCGATGTTAAGCCCGTCCGCCGACCAGGCGGCGCGGCCGGCGAAGACGCGCATGGCGGTTTCGGCGAAAAGATGGGGCCGTTCTTCCTTGCCGGCCGAGCGGAAACTCTCGACCTTGGTCAGGGCGGTCCATATCTGGGCCGCGGTCACGCCCGCCGGCGTCGGCGCGAAATGTGCGGTCAGCAGGCCGTTACCGACGGCAACCGTTGGCCTCCATTTCGGAATCGCGCCGCGCAGATCCTCGATGGTGAGCGTCCCCCCCGCCTCCTTCACCGCCTTCACCAGCTTTCGGGCGAAGGGCCCGGAATAGAACGCGCCCGGCGCCCGGCGCACGAGGGAAAGCACGGCGGCAAGATCGAGCTGCTCGATAATGTCCCCTTCACGGACGATCGATCCGTCCGGCCGGGTGAAGATGCGCCGGCTCTCCCGGTCGGCCAACAGCGGGCCTTCGGCGGCATAGAGATCGCGCGCCAACGCGCGCGAGAGGGGGTTGCCGAAACGGGCGAAGTTGGCTGCCGGCGACACCAGCTGTTCCCACCGCAACCGGCCATACTTGGCGTGCAGGGCAAACATGCCGCGGGGGTTCATCGGCACCGCGCTCGGGCGCGCCGCCGAAGGGTCGATCCGCGCCGGCGCCCGGGGGAGGAAGTCGAGGGCCTCGATGGTTTTGGATTTTTTGTCGAAGACGACGCAGGCGCCGCCACCGCCGAGACTGGCCGAGGACGGCAGCGTCACGGCAAGGGTGAAGTAGAGCGCCACCGCCGCATCCACGGCCCCGCCACCGGCCGACAGCACATCCCGCGCGATCAACGCGGCGCGGGGCTCATCCGCCGCGGCGCCGCCGAGAAACCCCCTGACATGCCCGACCGTCCCCACTTCCGGTCCACGGGGCGAACAGGCAACAAGAATAGCGGAGCATAGAAGCAGAACCACCCCTGATTGACGCCACCGGCGGGCGGGCTTACGCTTCGTCATCTCGACCGGGAAAGTGAACATGTTCAAACGCATAAAACCCCTGGCTGCTTGTTTGTCGCTGAGCGTCATGCTGGCGGTCCCGCCCGCCGACGCCTGGGCGGCACGGTTCATCCGTGATGCCGAGATCGAAAATACCATCCGAGCTTACAGCGCGCCACTATTTGCCGCCGCCGGCCTCAATAGCAAGGACGTAAAAATCTTGATCGTCCAAGACGACACGCTGAACGCCTTCGTCTTCGGCGGCATGAACCTGTTCATCCACACCGGTCTGTTGCTCAAGAGCGAACATGCCGGCCAGTTGATCGGCGTCATCGCCCATGAAACCGGCCATATCGCCGGCGGCCATCTGAGCCGCATGTCCAACCGCATGCGGAGCGCATCGTCGGCCCAGATCATCGCCATGATCCTGGGCGCGGCGGCGGGCATCGCCAGCGGCAGTGCGAAAGCGGGCAGCGCGATCCTGCTCGGCGGCGGAGAGCTGGTGCGGCAAAGCGTCTTTCGCTTCAGTCGCGCCCAGGAATCGGCGGCCGACCAGGCGGCGCTCGGATACCTCGATCGCACCGGCCAGTCGGCCCGCGGAATGGCCGAGTTCCTTGTCGTCATGGAGAAGCAGGAACAGCTGACCGGCGGAAACCAGCCGGTCTATCTGCGCACCCATCCGATCACCCGTAACCGCATCAAACATGTGATCAATTACATCGCCACCTCGCGCTTCTCCGACACTCCGGTGCGCCGCGAATTCGCCGAGATGCACCGGCGCATGATCGCCAAGCTCTGGGGATTTCTCAGACCGCCGGCCAAGACGTTCAATCGCTACAAGGAAGGCGATGACAGCGTCGAGGCGCGTTACGCCCGGGCCATCGCCCATTATCGTGTTCCCGACCTCGCCAAGGCCCTTCCCCTGATCGACGGGCTGATCGCCGAGAATCCAGGGGACCCGTACTTTCAAGAACTCAAGGGCCAGATTCTGTTCGAGAACGGTCGCGGCGCCGAGGCCATCGGCCCCTACGACAAGGCGGTCCGGCTGTTGCCCGACTCGGCCCTTCTGCGCATCGGGCTGGCGCGCGCGCTGCTCGAGCAGGCCGACCCTTCGCTGACGAAACGGGCGCTGGCCCATCTCAAGCAAGCGGTCCGCCTGGAGAATGAAAACCCGTTCGCCTGGACTCAACTCGCCATCGCCTATGGCCGCGACCGGCAATTCGGCATGAGCGCCCTGGCGCTTGCCGAAGCGGCGCTGGCGCGCGGCGACAAGAAAGAAGCCCGCTATCAGGCCAAGCGGGCGGCGAAACAGCTCAAGCGGGACCAGGCGGCACGGCTCCGGGCCAAGGACATAGGACGGGCCGCCCGCAAGAAGGACAATTAATCCGGCGCGTCGGGCTGGCTTTCGGGCCGGGCCGCGGCGAAAGCGTCGAGCGTCATGCAGGCGTCGAATACCCGCATCACCGTGGGGTAGGGTTCGAGATCGCAGTCAACCCTTTTGGCATTGAAGATCTGGGGCACCAGGCAGAGGTCGGCGAGCGTCGGCGCCTCGCCATGGCAGAACGTCCCTGTCGCTTCATCCCCGTCGAGCAGCTCCTCGATGGCCGCAAGTCCCAGCGCGATCCAATGGCGGTACCAGCCGTCCCTCCCGTCGTCGCCGATTTCCAGGTCCCTCTTGAGGTATCTCAGGACTCGCAGGTTGTTCAGCGGGTGGATATCGCAGGCGACGGCGAGCGCCAGGCCCCGGACCCGCGCGCGCGCCTCGGGCGCCGCCGGCAGCAGAGGGGGCTGGGGGTGGGTCTCGTCGAGATACTCGATGATCGCCAGGGACTGGATCAGGGGCCGGCCGCCATCGACCAGAACCGGCACCAGCTTCTGCGGGTTGAGCGCGGCGAATTCGGCGACGAACTGCTCGCCGCCACCGCGCAGCAGATGCACCGGGGCGCTCTCATGGGCGAGGCCCTTGAGGTTGAGCGCGATGCGGACACGAAAGGCGGCCGAGGAATGGTAATACCCATAGAGCTTCATGGTTCCGCCCCCAAAAGTGCCGTCATCGCCCGAGCCGGAACCCGTCGCCAACCGGCCGCGGTCAAATGTAATATTCCCTGAGCGGCGCGAAACCGTTGAACCCCACCGAGGCATAGGTGGCGGTGTAGGCCCCGGTGCTCAAAATCTCGATCCTGTCGCCGATCTCGAGATCGAGCGGCAGCCGGTAATCGGCGCGCTCATAAAGGATGTCGACCTCATCGCAAGTCGGCCCCGCCAGGATCACCGGACCCTCCGGTCCGCCGTCCCTGGGTGTGCGAATGCGGTATTCGATACATTCGTCCATGACCTCCGCCAAACCGCCGAACCTGCCGATATCGAGATACACCCAGCGCCGCTCGTCATCGTAGGACTTGCGCGAAATCAGCACCACCTCGGCGCCGATGATGCCGGCGTCGCCGGCGATGCCGCGGCCGGGCTCGAGGATCATTTCCGGCAGGCAGTTGCCGAAATGACGGGTCATGGCCTTGGCGATGGCCTCGGCCGAGGCCTCGAGGGAGGGCGCCCGCGGCCGGTAACGGGCCGGGAACCCGCCGCCGAGATTGACCGCGCGGAGCTCGATCCCGGCCTCGCCCAGCGCCGTGAACAACATGGCGGTCTTGCCGATGGCGACGTCCCACTGAGAGAGATCGCGCTGCTGGGAACCGACATGAAAGGACACCCCGTAAGCATCGAGGCCCCGGTCCCGGGCGGATATGAGGAGATCGCGGGCCATGGCGACCTCGCAGCCGAACTTGCGCGATTGCGGCCAGTCGGCGCCGGTCGCGGCCATGATGATACGGCAGAACACCGACGCGCCCGGCGCCGCCCCGGCGAGCTTTTCGAGCTCGGCGGCGCTGTCGAAAGCGAACAGCCGGACGCCGCGTTGATAAGCGGCGGCGATGTCGCCCTGCTTCTTGATCGTGTTGCCGAACGAAATCCGCGCTGGGTCCGCGCCCGCCGCCAGACACTGGCCGATCTCCGCCGCCGAGGCGGCATCGAAGCTCGACCCCTCGGCCGTCAGCAACGAAAGTATCTCGGCCGCCGGATTGGCCTTGACGGCGTAGAAAATCCGCGCATGGGGCAGCAGATCCCTGAGCCTGCGGTAATTGTCGGCGACGATGTCGAGATCGACCACGAGACAGGGTGTCGGCGGCCTATGCTCGGCCATAAAGCGGGTGATCTTATCGCTCATTCAAGGGCGCCCTCCGCGCCAATGCCTTCACGGGGGCGTCAGATCAACCCGGCAAGGGGCGAGGACGGGTCGGCATAGAGTTTCTTCGCCATCCGTCCGGCGAGGTAGGCGAGACGGCCCGATTCGATGGCGAGCTTCATCGCCCGCGCCATGGCGATGGGATCCTTGGCCTCGGCGATGGCGGTGTTCATCAGCACGCCGTCGCAGCCCAACTCCATGGCGACCGTCGCGTCCGAGGCGGTGCCGACGCCGGCATCGACCAGCACCGGCACCTGCGACTGTTCGACGATGAGGCGAATGTTGATCGGGTTCTGGATGCCGAGACCCGACCCGATGGGCGCCGCCAGGGGCATGATGGCGACGCAGCCGATATCCTCCAGCCGCTTGGCCTGGATCGGGTCGTCGGTGCAATAGACCATCACCTTGAAGCCGTCGGCGACCAGCGCTTCGGCCGCCTCGAGGGTTCCCGGCATGTCGGGATAAAGGGTCTTCTCGTCGCCCAGGACCTCGAGCTTGACGAGGTCCCACCCGCCGCCCTCGCGCGCCAGGCGCAGGGTGCGCACGGCGTCCGCCGCCGTGTAGCAGCCGGCGGTGTTGGGCAGGTAGGTGTACTTCTTGGGATCGACGTAATCGACCAGCATCGGCGAGGCCGGATCGGAGACGTTGACGCGCCTCACGGCGACGGTGACGATCTCGGCGCCGGAAGCCTCGATCGCCCGGGCGGTTTCCTCGAAATCCTTGTATTTACCGGTCCCCACCAGCAGCCGGGAGGTGTAGCGGGTGCCGGCGACCTCGAGCGGATCGGGGTCGAGGCTGGCCATGTCGTCGGCGCCGCCGCCGATGAAATGCACGATCTCCACCCGGTCCCCGTCGCCCAATTGGGTCTCGCCGTAGGCCGAGCGCGGCACGATTTCGACATTGAGTTCGACGGCGACCTTACGCCCGTCGATGCCAAGGGTCTCGAGCAGGGTCTCGACCGTCTGAGGCGCCGGCACGGCCCGCCTATCGCCATTGATCGTTATGTCCATAAAGAGCCTTCGGCTGGAAGTGATACGACCCGAGTATGAAGCGCCGACGCCCCGGTTTCAACCTTCGAAACGGCAAGGCTGAGCGGCGTTTTCGTCGCCCCGCCGGCGGCCACGAAATCGCCACGGGGGGGCACAGGAGGACATATAGGCAACGCCAAACCAAGCGTCATCCGCTCACGGCCGGCACAGCCCGGCTTGCCGGTAGTGTCCAAATTTGGGAGATCACAGACCTTCTGCCCAATTAGTTAGCGGCGGCATAGCTATATGCGAAGGCTGGTCTAGAACGCTTTATCTAGGCCAGCCTGCTTTAGGACCTCGTTAGCCGTGTGTCGGGACTTAATCTTTTGATCCACCGGAAAGCGACGATGGGTGATTGGACTTTCCCAAATTTCGTGATCTCCCTTTCCCTGTCGGACAAACTGACAGCCTGCTTTTTTAAGCAGTTCTTTCAGCTTGGCGGTGTAATCCCCCATCTATGTGTTTGACCGTAGGCGCACTTTCGAAAGTTGCTCTGACATGACGTAAAGGGGGACCTCCGTAAACTCACTATCTATAAGAGCCCCATTTTCCTCAAGAAGCTCGGGAATTAGTATTTGCAACTTCCGCATGAGATCATCAGGTGTTTCGGCTTCGGCGACCAGTCCAGGCACATCGCTACTGGTGGCGACCCATACCCCAGCCTCGGAATCCCACATCGCTCGGACAAGGATGCTCGCTCCATTCATTTCAAACTCCATTTGGTTCTCCCTCCCGGGGGGACGTTTTGTCACACACTTAATATGGCATTGGCCCGCCCCTAGGACAAGCGACCGCGCCCCATTCTTGGAATTGTTCTAAAGCCGGACACTACCCGCGGGCCAGCCCCATTGCACCTCCCCGGCCCATGCTATAAACCAGTTTGACCGCCATCAGGGCACGCAGGTTTAGAGATGACATTCAGGGTTTTGGTCCTGAACGGCCCCAACTTGAACATGCTTGGCACCCGGGAGCCGGATCTTTATGGCCGCGAAACGCTGGCGGACATCGAAGAAGCCTGCGCCGCGCGGGCCAAGACATTGGCGCTGGAGATCGAATTCAGACAGAGCAACGCCGAAGCGGATCTCGTGCAATGGATACAGGGCGCGCGCGACTCCTTCGACGGCATTATCCTCAATGCCGGGGCCTACACCCACACCTCGATCGCCATCCTCGACGCGCTCAATCTCTCCGATGTGCCGGTGATCGAGGTCCATCTCTCCAACATCTTTCAGCGTGAGCCCTTCCGCCAGGAATCCTTCGTCTCGCGCGCCGCCGAGGGCGTGATCTGCGGTTTCGGCGGTCACGGCTATCAGCTGGCGCTCGAGGCCATGGCCCGACTGCTGAGCGCCGGGGAAACGGCATAATGGCCAAGCGCGAGGTCGACGAGGAACTGATCCGCCGCTTGGCCTCGCTGCTCGACGAGATAGGACTTACCGAGATCGAATATGCCGAGCGCGGCTGGTCCGTCCGGGTCTCGAAGGCGGCCAAGGGCGCCGTCGCCGCGCCGGCGGCCACCGCCGGGACCGAGCCCGACGCCACCGCCGAGGCGCCAGACACCGACCAGGAGGCCGCGGCCAGCCATCCCGGCGCCGTCACTTCGCCGATGGTCGGCACCGTTTACGTCGCCCCGGAACCGGGAGAGGAGCCTTACGTCAGGACGGGCGATATGGTGAGCGAGGGACAGACGCTGATTTTGATCGAGGCGATGAAGACCATGAACCCGATCCGCGCCCCGCGCGCGGGCAAAGTGACCCGGATATTCGTCCAAAACGCCACGCCGGTCGAGTACGGCGAGGTCCTCCTGATCCTGGAATAACGCGCCCAGGGAATGTTCGACAAAGGAATGTTCGACAAGATCCTGATCGCCAATCGCGGCGAAATCGCGCTCCGGGTCCACCGCGCCTGCCGGGAAATGGGCATACAGACGGTGGCGGTCCACTCCACGGTGGACGCCGACGCCATGCATGTGCGCCTCGCCGACGAGAGCGTGTGCATCGGCCCGGCGCCGGTGCGCGAAAGTTATCTCAACATGCACGAGGTGCTGTCCGCCGCCATCATCACCAATGCCGAGGCCATCCATCCCGGATACGGGCTGTTGGCCGAAAACGCCGAGTTCGCCGCCATGGTCGAGGAGCACGGCTTCACCTTCATCGGCCCCACGGCCGACCACATACGCATGATGGGCGACAAGATCGCCGCCAAGGAGGTCTTCAAGGACCTGGGGATTCCCGTGGTGCCGGGCTCGGACGGCGCCGTCGGCGATGAAAGGGCGGCCCTCGCCGCCGCCCGGAAGATGGGTTTCCCGGTGATGATCAAAGCCGCCGCCGGGGGCGGCGGCAAGGGCATGAAGCGGGTAGATTCGGCGGAGCAGCTGGCGGAGGCGCTCATCGCCGCGCGTGGCGAAGCGATGGCCAGCTTCGGATCGGACGAGGTCTATATCGAAAAGTTCCTCACCCATCCGAGGCACATCGAGGTACAGATTCTCGCCGACACCCACGGCGGCGTGATCCATCTCGGCGAGCGGGACTGTTCCCTGCAGCGGCGCCACCAGAAAATCCTCGAGGAAACCCCCTCGCCGGCGCTCAACCCGGAAGAGCGCGAACAAATCTGCGGCTTGGTCACCAGCGCCATCGCCGGGCTCGGTTACCGCGGCGCCGGCACGGTGGAGTTCCTCTATGAGGACGGCGCCTTCCACTTCATCGAGATGAACACCCGCCTGCAGGTCGAGCATCCGATCAGCGAAATGGTCAGTGGCGTCGATATCGTGCGCGAACAGATCCGCGTCGCGGCGGGATTGGAGCTCGCCTACCGGCAGGAAGATATCACCCTTTCGGGCCACGCCATCGAGTGCCGGATCAACGCCGAACACCCCGAGACCTTCGCCGCGGCGCCGGGACTGGTCAGGGACTACCATCCGCCGGGCGGGCTGAGGGTCAGGGTCGATTCGGCGCTCTATGCCGGCTACCGGGTGCCGGCCCAATACGACAGCCTGATCTCCAAGCTGATCGTGCTCGGCGCCAACCGCAACGAATGCCTGATGCGCCTGCGCCGGGCGCTCGAGGAATACGTCATAGAAGGGATCCCGACGACGATACCGCTTCACCGGCGGCTGATCGCCGAACCTGATTTCGTCAACGGCGACTATGATATACACTGGCTGGAGAACTGGATCGAGGCGACGGCATGAGACCCGGAAGGTCGGAACTGACGCCGGAAATATTGCTGAGGACTTACGCCGCCGGCATCTTCCCGATGGCGGAAAGCGCCGAGGACCCGACCCTTTTCTGGGTCGACCCGGAAACCCGCGGCATCCTGCCGCTGGAGAAGTTTCGCGTTTCCCGGGGCCTGCAGCGCAAATTGCGCCGCCACTTGTTCGAGGTCCGCTGCGACGCCGCCTTCGAAGACGTGGTCCGGGCTTGCGCCGCCAAGACCTCGGAACGGCCTACCACCTGGATCAACGAGGAAATCATCCGCCTCTATCTCGGACTCCACGCCATGGGGCACGCCCATAGCGTCGAGTGCTGGCGGGATGGGGAACTGGCCGGCGGGCTTTACGGGGTCTGCATCGGCGGCGCCTTCTTCGGCGAGAGCATGTTCAGCCGCGCCACCGACGCCAGCAAGATCGCCCTCGCCCATCTCGTGGCGCGGCTCAGGCGCGGCGGCTACAGGTTGCTCGACACCCAGTTCGCGACCAGCCATCTGGAACAGTTCGGCGTCACCGAAATCGGCCGCAACGAGTATCAGGCGATCCTTTCATCGGCGCTGGCGGCCGACGCCAGCTTCTATCGCGGCCCGTTGGCTTCGGAAGAGCTGGAGTTCAGGCAGTCCTTGACCCAGATGTCGTAAACCGGATGCTCCAAAGCCGACAGCGCCGGGCTTGACGCGAACATCCAGCCCCTGAACAGCAACACCCGGCTTTCTCCCGGCTTGACATCGTGGATCTCGAGCAAGGCCGCGCTCTCGGGCGTCTCTTCGGGCGGGCGCTTGGAGCATCTGTGGACGATGATCTCGAGGGTGCCGAAACGAACGGCCACGTTCAGCGGCGCCGTGATCGAGGATATCCGCGCCGTCACCTTGTCGAGGCCCTGCAGGAGAGCGGAATCGCCCTCGAGCGCGGGGGCGGGCGGAGAGTGGAGAAGGGCCAGGAGCGAGACCAGGATCGCCACCGCCACCCGGCCAAGGCAAGGGCGGGTGCTCACGCTATTTCTTCTCGAACGGCGTCTCGAGCGAGTCCAGAAGTTCCCGCAGGACCTGGCGCACCTGGGGTTCGTCACAGCCCATCAACACCGCATCGTCCAGCGCGTCCTGGCACATTTCCCGGATTTCGGTGAGGTTCTCGTTCAACACCTTGATCTTCTCGAGGCACGACAGCGTCTTCCCCTCCGGGGTGAGCCAGGTCGGCAAATCAAGGTCTTGCTTGGCGGGTTTCACCTATTTGTCCTCAAGCGGCGCGGGCCTGGTTGTCCTCAATCGGCGCCGGCCTGGTTGTCCTCGATCGGCGCGGGCCTCGGGCGTGCCCGGCGCCGTCGGCCGGCCGGACCGGCCAAAACGCGCTTCGATCACTCCTAACATCGTCCTTTTCGATTCCCCTGACAAGCTCCCGGGCTAACCCGAATATTTCATGAAGGCGCTCCGTCAGGGTGTGTTGAGTGTTTTACTTCAAGGGCTCGATTCGTTTATCGAAAAGGGGCGCTTTGTACCCTCCTCCGCTGAACGGTTTTGCGCCGGCCCTGTTTATCCAAATCGGCGCACGAAACCTCAAGCCATAGCGGTGCTATGACTTTCGGCTTCGCACACCGCCTTGGACAAACATTGCTCGCCGCAAATTCCGTTCCCTTCATGAAATATCCGGGCCTAGGCCCATCGCCCGGAATAAGCGATCAGGACGGCCGCCAGGGTTGGTAATCGCCGGTCGCCTTGGCGCGCTTGGCGCCGCGAAGCACCGAACCCGGCGGGCGGTAGGCGTCGTCCGTCCCGGTCGGATTGGCGGCGTTCTCCTTCTGCCAGGGATAGGACGCATCCGGGCCGGTGGGCGCCTCGGCGACGGTGTGATGGAGCCAGGCGCTCCAATCGGCCGGCACCTTCGACGCCTCGTCCTCGCCGCGATAGATGACCCAGCGCCGCTCCCGCTCGCGGCCAGCGGCCTTGCCCGGCTTGACGCGCCGGCGGTAATAGAGGTTGCCGGTCTTATCGGTTCCCACCAGCTCGCCGCGGAGCCAGGTCATCAATCTGGTACCCAAAGTCGCCATCCGGCCCCTCGGCTCTCGTCCCGCGGCCCGGCGCCGGACACCCGGCGCGCGGCGCGCGGTCGGGAATATGGCACCCAGGCGCGGTTTCGTCCAGCCCCGGCGGCGAAGGGCCGGTTGCAAGCCCCATTGCCCCTTATTGCGCCCCCTATTGCGCCATATGTTGTGGATAAACCGGCCCGACCCACGAAATCTGGTTGACAAGCGTACATGTGGTAGCTGATACTCCGTTCCTCACAATATATGGGATATAGGCGGCGGTTAGCGCCTGGTCCCACTAGCACAGGGCGGTTTTGAACTGGAATTTCAGGTAGTTGGGGGCATTTATGCGGGTTGCGCGGCAGTTCACGACAGCGGGAAAGTCACCTTACGACGGGATCGAGTTCCGCCGCGGCACCAGTGAGGTCCGCAACCCCAACGGCTCCGTCGTCTTCAAGCTCGACGACGTCGAGGTGCCCGCCGCCTGGTCCCAGGTCGCCTGCGACATCATCGCCCAGAAATATTTCCGCAAGGCCGGCGTGCCGAGGAAGCTCAAGCCGGTGGAAGAGATCGGCGTGCCGTCGTGGCTATGGCGTCACGTCCCCGACGAGGACGCGCTGGCCGGGATCGACGAGGATCTGCGCACCGGCGGCGAGATCAGCGCCAAGGATATCTTCAATCGGCTCGCCGGGACCTGGACCTATTGGGGCTGGAAGGGCGGTTATTTCGACACCGAGGAGGCGGCGCGCGCCTTCTACGACGAGATCCGCTACATGCTGGCGCGCCAGATCGCGGCGGCCAATTCGCCCCAGTGGTTCAACACCGGGCTGCACTGGGCCTACGGCATCGACGGGCCGGCCCAGGGGCACTACTACGTCGATTACCAGAGCGGCGAGCTGACCAGGTCGCAATCGGCCTACGAACATCCCCAGCCCCACGCCTGCTTCATCCAGAGCGTCAATGACGATCTGGTGAACGAGGGCGGCATCATGGATCTGTGGGTGCGCGAGGCCCGCATCTTCAAATACGGCTCGGGCACCGGCAGCAATTTCTCCAAGCTGCGCGGCAGCAACGAGCGGCTGTCGGGCGGCGGCAAGTCATCGGGCCTGATGAGCTTCCTCAAGATCGGCGACCGCGCCGCCGGGGCGATCAAATCGGGCGGCACCACCCGGCGCGCCGCCAAGATGGTCAGCGTCGATATCGACCACCCGGATATCGAGGAGTTCATCAACTGGAAGGTGATCGAGGAGCAGAAGGTGGCGGCGCTGGTCGCCGGCTCGAAGCTCGCCGACAAGCGCCTCAACGCCATCATCGACGCCTGCCATTCGGGCGACGGCGAGGGCCGCTTCACGCCCGAGGACAACCCGATCCTGAAGAAGGCGATCATCGCCGCGCGCAAGGCCATGATCCCGGAGAACTTCATCCAGCGGGTCATCCGGTTCGCCTCCCTCGGCTATACCCACATCGACTTCAAGACCTACGACACCGATTGGGATTCCAGCGCCTATCTCACCGTTTCCGGGCAGAACTCCAACAACTCGGTGCGCCTGACGTCGGCCTTCATCGACAAGGTGCTGGACGACGGCGATTGGGACCTGATACGGCGCACCGACGGCGGCGTGGAGAAGACGGTTCGCGCCCGCGATCTCTGGGAGCAGATCGGCTACGCCGCCTGGTCCTCGGCCGATCCCGGCGTGCAGTTCGACACCACCATCAACGAGTGGCACACCTGCCCCGAATCGGGCCGGATCAACGCCTCCAACCCGTGCTCCGAATACATGTTCCTGGACGACACCGCCTGCAATCTGGCGTCGATCAACCTGCTCGCCTTCCTCAAGGACGACGGCCAGTTCGATATCGAGGGCTTCGAGCACGCGGTCAGGCTGTGGACCATGGTGCTGGAGATTTCCGTGCTCATGGCCCAGTTCCCGTCGAAGAGGATCGCCGAGCTGTCCTACGAATACCGCACCCTTGGCCTCGGCTACGCCAATATCGGTTCCCTGCTGATGGCCTCCAGGCTCGGCTATGACAGCGACGGGGGCCGCGCCGTCGCCGCCGCCGTGACGGCGCTGATGACCGGCGCGGCCTATGCGGCGTCGGCCGAGATGGCGGGCGAGCTTGGCGCTTTCCCCGGCTTCGAGAAGAACCGGAACGCCATGCTGCGGGTGATCCGCAACCACCGCCGTGCCGCCTATGGCGAATTGGCGGGCTATGAGGGGCTGTCGGTGCCGCCGGTGCCACTCGCCGCGGCCAAATGCCCCGACCTCAACCTCGCGGTGGCGGCGGCCAGGTCCTGGGACAAGGCGCTCGAGCTCGGCGAGCAGTACGGTTACCGCAACGCCCAGGTGTCGGTGATCGCGCCGACCGGCACCATCGGCCTGGTGATGGATTGCGACACCACCGGCATCGAGCCCGATTTCGCCCTGGTCAAGTTCAAGAAGCTCGCCGGCGGCGGCTATTTCAAGATCGTCAACCGCACCGTGCCCACCGCGCTCAAGGCGCTCGGCTATTCGGAGCCCGAGATCGAGGACATCGTCCGCTTCGCCGTCGGCCACGGCACCCTCGACGGGGCGCCCGGCGTCAATCACCGGACGCTGAAGGAAAAGGGCTTCAATGTCGGCACCCTGCAGGCGCTCGAAGACGCGCTGGCCTCGGCCTTCGACATCAAGTTCACCTTCAACAAATGGACCCTTGGGGCCGATTTCTGCACCAGGGTCCTCGGATTCAGCGAACAGCAACTCGACGACGTCACCTTCAACATGCTGGCCGAGCTCGGCTTCGGCAAGGACGAGATCGAGGCCGCCAACGCCTATTGCTGCGGCGCCATGACGCTTGAGGGCGCGCCGCGCCTCAAGGAAGAGCACCTTCCCATCTTCGATTGCGCCAGTCCCTGCGGGCGCACCGGCAAGCGCTGCCTTTCGGCCGAAAGCCACATCCGCATGCTGGCGGCGGCCCAGCCTTTCATCTCCGGCGCCATCTCGAAGACCATCAACATGCCGAACTCGGCCACCGTGGACGACTGCAAGGAGGCCTATCTCCTGTCCTGGCGGCTGGGGCTCAAGGCCAACGCCCTTTACCGCGACGGCTCGAAACTGTCCCAGCCCTTGAGCGCCGTCCTGGCCGAGGACGCCGAGGCGGAACAGGACCTCGGCGCCGAGATCGCCGATGAGCCCCAGATCGCGCGGGCCCAGATCATCGCCGAGCGCGTCGTCGACCGCATCGTCTCGCATCGCCACAAGCTGCCGGAGCGGCGCAAGGGCTACACCCAGAAGGCCATCGTCGGCGGTCACAAGATCTACCTCCGGACCGGCGAATACGAGGACGGCACCCTGGGCGAGATCTTCATCGACATGCACAAGGAGGGCGCCGCCTTCCGCTCGCTGATGAACAACTTCGCCATCGCCATCTCCATCGGCCTGCAATACGGCGTGCCGCTGGAGGAATTCGTCGAGGCCTTCACCTTCACCCGCTTCGAGCCGTCGGGCGTGGTCGAGGGCAACGAAGCCATCAAGATGGCCACCTCTTTGCTCGACTATATGTTCCGCGAGCTGGCGGTGTCCTATCTTGGCCGTTTCGACCTCGCCCATGTCGAGCCCGGCGACCTGTCGCCCGACGCCGTCGGGCGGGGCAACGAGGAAGGCAATCTGAAACGCCACGCGGACGACGACACGCTGGCCGCGGTCAAACGCCTGACCAGCACCGGCTACGTCCGCGGCAATAATCTTTACGTTCTGCATGGTGGCGCGGCACTGGCGGAGGCCGAGGAACCGGTCGCCGCCGAAGCCAGCGCCGCCCACGCCCTGACCGGCACCGGCCCCGCTGAAGCCGTTGCCGTCGGCGCCGCCGTCGCGACCACGAGTGTCAACGCGAAGTTCAACCGTATCCGTGAGGCACGGATGTTGGGCTTCGAAGGCGATGCTTGCGACGAGTGCGGCAACTTTACCCTGGTGCGCAATGGGACCTGCCTCAAATGCAACACCTGTGGCGCCACCAGTGGCTGTAGCTAGTAGCGTAACTATGGTATAGGTTCTCCCTGATAAACTTGGGGGATGCATAGCGGTGCATCCCCCTTTTTTTGTCCGTCCCGCGGCGCTAAAGGATCATTCCAGGGAATACCCATGACAGGACGAATCGACGCGCGGCTTTTGGAGCTTGGGATCGAACTGCCCGACGCCCCGGCGCCGGTGGCGAGCTACGTCCCCTTCGTCATCACCGGTCCCCTGGTCTTCATCTCCGGCCAGGTGACGATGTGGAACGGCGAGCTCAAATTCATCGGCCGGGTGGGCCGGGACGTCACCCTGGAGGAAGGGCGCGAAGCCGCGAGGATCTGCGGGCTCAACCTGATCGCCCAGGTCCGCGCCGCCTGCGGCGGCGATCTCGACCGTGTCAAGCGCTGCGTCAAGCTCACCGTCTACGTCAATTCCACCAACGATTTCACCGATCAGCCCAAGGTGGCTAACGGCGCGTCCGATCTGATGGCCGAGGTGTTCGGCGACGCCGGCCGCCACGCCCGCGCCGCCATCGGCGTCAACACCCTGCCGCTGGGCTGCGCCGTCGAGGCCGAGGCGGTGTTCGAGATCGCCTGAATAGCCACAAGTTAATGTTGTCAACAAACGGCGCCGGGTGGCGCTATATTGGTGAGGAGCGGACGGAGGGAGGCCACGCCGTCCTTATCCTGGGGAGCGACGCGAACCCATGCCCGACGGCAGCGAACCGGCCACCGTCAAGGTGCTTTCAGGCGTCGGTGAGATCGCCGCCGCCGAGTGGGACGCCTGCGCCGGGCCGGACAACCCCTTCGTTTCCCACGCCTTCCTGAGCGCGCTGGAGGAGACCGGCTGCGCGTCGCGGGAATCGGGCTGGCTGCCCCGCCACCTGGCGATCGAGGACGAGGCGGGCCGCCTCATCGGCGCCGCGCCGATGTATCTCAAGACCCACTCCTACGGTGAATATGTCTTCGACTGGGGCTGGGCCGAGGCCTATGAGCGCGCCGGCGGCAAGTATTACCCCAAGCTCCAGGCCTCCATCCCCTTCACCCCGGTCACCGGCCCGCGCCTGCTGCTTCGCCGCCCGGCGACCGAGCCAGGGGTGGCGGACGCGCTGATCGCCGGCATGGTCCAGCTGTCATCGCGTCTCGATGTCTCCTCGCTCCACGTCACCTTCCCGACCCAAGAGCAGTGGGAGCTGTTGGGCCAGCGGGGCTTCTTGTTGCGCCAGGGCCAGCAGTTCCACTGGCTGAACCCGGGCTATGGGAGCTTCGACGATTTCCTGGCGACGCTGGCGTCGCGCAAGCGCAAGGCCATCCGCAAGGAACGGCGCGCCGCGCTCGACGCCGGCATCACCATCGAGACCCTGACCGGCGCCGACATCGAGCCCCGTCACTGGGACGCCTTCCATGCGTTCTACATCGACACGGCGAGCCGCAAATTGGGGCACCCGTATTTGAGCCGCGCCTTCTTCGCCCGCCTCGGCGAGACGCTCGGCGATAAGGTGGTGCTGATCATGGCGGCGCGCGACGGCAGGGCGATCGCCGGCGCCCTGAACCTGCGCGGCGCCGATGCGCTTTACGGGCGCAACTGGGGGTGCCTGGAGGACCACAAGTTCCTCCATTTCGAGCTTTGCTATTACCGCGCCATGGACTTCGCCATCGAGACCGGGCTGGCGCGCGTCGAGGCCGGCGCCGGGGGCATGCACAAGATCCAGCGCGGCTATCTTCCCCAGCCCACCTATTCCGCCCACTGGATAAGGGACGCGAACTTTCGCCGGGCGGTCGAACGATTCTTGGACGAGGAGCGCCGCGAGGTCGATTTCGAGCGCGACGTACTGACGCGCCACGGCCCCTTCCGTCAGGACGGCCCGGGGCCGAAGGGAGGTCCGCCCGAAGACGAGATGTGAGGCCGGCCCGGTAGCGAACGCCTCACTCGACCAGGGCGGGTTCCTTGCGACGCTTCGGCTTGGCGCTCTTGGGCGCTTTCTTCGGCGCTTCGGTGATGTCGAATTCGAGCTTGCCGTCCTCGACCGAGATCTTGACGACGCCGCCCTTGGCCAATAGGCCGAACAGCAACTCGTCGGCGAGCGGGCGCTTGACGTGCTCCTGGATGACCCGGCCGAGGGGGCGGGCGCCGAACACCTTGTCGAAGCCCTTCCTGGCCAGCCACTGGCGGACGTCCTTGGTGATCTCGATGGTGACGTTGCGGTCGGCCAACTGCTCCTCGACCTCGATGACGAACTTGTCGACCACCCGGGAGACGACCTCGGGCGACAGCGCGGAGAACCGGATGATGGCGTCGAGGCGGTTGCGGAATTCCGGCGAGAACATCCTCTTGATGGCTTCGTCATCCTCGCCGACGCGGTCGGTGCGCTCGAAGCCGATGGCCGGCTTGGCGAGATCGGCGGCGCCGGCGTTGGTGGTCATGATCAGGATGACGTTGCGGAAATCGACGACCTTGCCGTTGTGATCCGTGAGCTTGCCGTAATCCATCACCTGCAGGAGGATGGAGATCAGGTCCGGGTGCGCCTTCTCGATCTCGTCGAGCAGCAGCACCGAATGGGGGTGCTGGTCGATGGCGTCGGTCAACAGGCCGCCCTGATCGAAGCCGACATAGCCCGGCGGCGCGCCGATGAGCCGCGATATCGAGTGGCGCTCCATATATTCCGACATGTCGAAGCGGGTGAGCTCGATCGCCATGACGCGGGCGAGCTGACGCGCCACCTCGGTCTTGCCGACGCCGGTGGGCCCGGAGAAGAGGTAGGAGCCGATGGGCTTCTCGCTCTCGCGCAGGCCGGCGCGGGACAGCTTGATGGCGCTGGCCAGTGCCTTGATCGCTTCGTCCTGGCCGAACACCACCGAATTCAGGTCGCGCTCGAGGTTACGCAGGCCCTCCCTGTCGGTGCTCGAGATGTTCTTGGGCGGGACGCGGGCGATCTTGGCCACCACCGCCTCGATGTCCTTGACCGAGATCACCTTGCGCCGGCGGTGGGCCGGCAGCAGCATCTGGGCGGCGCCGACCTCGTCGATCACGTCGATGGCCTTGTCCGGCAGCTTGCGGTCGGTGATGAAGCGCGCCGACAGGTGCACGGCGGCGTGGATGGCATCGACGGTGTAGCGCACCCGGTGGTGCTTCTCGTAATAGGGCTTGAGCCCCTTGAGGATCAGGATCGATTCCTTGATCGACGGCTCGTTGATATCGATCTTCTGGAAGCGCCGGACCAACGCCCGGTCCTTCTCGAAATAGTTGCGGTATTCCTTATAGGTGGTCGATCCGATGCATCTGAGGTTGCCGCTGGCAAGGGCCGGCTTGAGAAGGTTCGAGGCGTCCATCGAGCCGCCGCTGGTGGCGCCGGCGCCAATCACCGTATGGATCTCGTCGATGAACAGGATCACGTCATCCTGCTCGGCGAGCTCGCTCAGCACCGCCTTGATGCGCTCCTCGAAATCGCCGCGGTAACGGGTGCCGGCAAGCAGCGACCCCATGTCGAGGGCGTAGATCGTCGCGCCCTTGAGCACGTCCGGCACCTCGCCTTTGACGATACGCCGCGCCAGCCCCTCGGCGATGGCGGTCTTGCCGACCCCGGCCTCGCCGACGTAAAGCGGATTGTTCTTGGTCCGCCGGCAGAGGATCTGGATGGTGCGCTCGACCTCGTGGACGCGCCCGATCAGGGGATCGATCTTGCCGGCGATGGCCTTCTTGTTGAGATCGACGCAGTAGGCGTCCAACGACTCGTGACCGCGCTTGACCACCTTTTCGCTCTTGGCGTCCTCGTCCGTCCCGTCCACCGTGCGCCGGTCTGTGCGGGTGCCGACCTTGGCGATGCCGTGGGAGATGTAGTTGACCGCGTCGAGGCGCGTCATTTCCTGCTCCTGGAGGAAATAGACGGCGTTCGATTCGCGCTCCGAGAACAGCGCCACCAGGACGTTGGCGCCGGTCACTTCCTCGCGGCCCGAGGACTGCACGT